>NZ_JBXAYQ010000020.1:0-59527 GCF_057359305.1 Komagataeibacter ossonobensis
AATGAGTTTTTTTAAAAAAATCCTTGAAAGATCAGTACCCGCGTCCGGGATCACACAGCAGTGCAGGGCGCTCGTTGCGTTCCATCTGGCCGATGACGTCCACGACATAACGCACCTGCGCCTCCCGTGAGGCTTCGGATGCCACATGCGGTGTGACCGTGATCCGTTCATGCCGCCATAACGGATCCCCCGCCGGCAGGGGTTCGGGCACGGTGACGTCCAGCACGGCCCCGCCCAGCACGCCTTCGTCCAGCGCGCGGACAAGGTCGGCCTGCACCACATGGTTGCCCCGGCCCACATTGATCAGCCCTGCCCCATGCGGCAACTGTTTCAACAGGTCGTAATTGATCATGCCACGCGTTTGGGTCGTACTGGGCAGCAGGTTGACCAGGATATCTGCGTCGCGGAGGAAATCGGGCAGAGCCTCATCACCGGCGAATACGCGAATGCCCGGCACGTCCCGCGCCGAACGCCGCCAGCCTGACACCGCAAAACCGACATGGTGCAGGTGACGCGCCACATACGCGCCCAGATGCCCCATGCCCATAATCCCCACCCGCGTTTCGGCACAGGTGCGCGACACGCGGTTGTTACGCCAGACCTCCGCCACCTGCTGCAGCGCCCATGTCCGGGCGTCCCGCAACAGTCCCAGCGCCGCCCACAGCACGTAATCGGCCATCAGGGCCGCCGTCTGGTCTCCGCCCATGCGCACCAGCGGGACATGGGCGGGAAAAGCGGGATCATCAAGCAGGTGGTTGACCCCGGCCCCGGTGCAGATGATGGCCCGCAATCCCTTCATGCGGGCCAGATCAGCGGAGGACAGTGTCCAGACCAGCGCGTAATCATCCGCCCGCAGTTCCAGATCAGGGTCATACCATGAACAGGTTTCCAGATCCGGGGCGACATGATGGAAGGCTGTGCGCCATCCCGCCACGTTATCGGGCCCATCCGCGCTGATAATAAGCCGTGCCATCCACTTCATCTCCCTTGATAACGTGCCGTCGCGGCGCCATGATCTGCCCGCCTGAGTGTGGCAGTCCTGACGCCGTGATCTTTCTTCATACTTACGCGCCTTATTCCTGACGCGTCCATTTCCATCCGACTGACCGGGACAGAAAAACTGCCCATCCGTGCGCGACCGGCATGTCATGGTTTCGCAGCGTTGCCATAATTACAAATACAAATTCAATAATACAGAAATTTTAAAATCATGACTTCACCAGAAATATGTTTTTTAATTCATGATATTGACATGCCTGCGCAGGGCAGCAGAAATATTACGATAGTGGATGGGCATATCCCTGCAAAATATCAATAATGCGTAGTTTACTTTATATGTATGTAAACCATACCTATGCCTCCCTGCCCTCACGATAGGCACCGGGGGTCATGCCAGTCCATGACCGGAAGGCACGATGAAAGCCCGAGACTTCGGTATAGCCAAGCGAAAAGCCGATTTCCTTGATGGAACGGTCACTATCACGCAGCATGGCCTGCGCCAGGCGGGCCATATGGTCGTTGACCAGATCCTGAAAACGCACCCCCTCCAGCGCCAGCATGCGACGCAGTGTCCGCGCCCCCATGCCCAGATCGGCGGCAACGACCTCCACCGTTGGGCGTGTCGCGTGCGGCGAGGCGCGGAACTGTGCGCTGATGCTCTGTCGGACACGTTCGACAATGCTCAGGCTTTGGTTGATTCGCGCCAGCATGTTTTCGCAGTAATCCGCCATCATGTTGGCCGCGATATCATTCGCCATTTCGGGCATGCTGCCCAGATGGCTGCGGCAGACGCGGATTTCATTTTCCGCGCATGAAAAATGCACCGGACAGGAAAAATACCGCATATACAGCGCGGCATGATCCGGCCGCGGCACAACCAGGCGGATTTCCGCCAGTTCCAACCCGCTGGATTCCAGCCAGGCACTCCAGTTACCCAGCCATTCCTCGACCAGATACAGCAGGGTACGCGCAGGTAGTTCGGGCAGGACACACGCGCCGATCACGGCATGGCTGGCATTTTCCACCAGGTGCTGGCGGATGCGGATGCCATAGCCCAGCAGCGCCTGGTAACGGATGAAGCGGCTTATGGCTTCCCGCCAGGTCGGGGCGCTGATGCAGGCATAGCCCACCACCCCGAAATCGGCTGCGTTGATATGCCGCCCGGCCAGGAAACCCAGCCCCGGCACCGTGACCTCCGTCAGGATACAGTCCAGCAGGCGCACATAATCCCCATACAGGATATGCGATCCCCCCTGCCGCAGGCCGGAGCGGTCAAGCCCGAAACGGGCCAGGATGTGGGCGACGGACACCCCGCGCGATTCCAGCACCTGCAACAGCTTGTTCAGGTGCATGCCCGGTATCTGCAACGCGAACTGTCCCAGTTCCGGACTGCCCGCAGGCGGGGCAGTCACCAATGGGGAAGCCGCATCAGGATCGAATGACATCATCCGCCTGCCCTGCCGTCCCATTGCTGACGGAATGCCCATGCGGCCCGAGGCCGCGCATACCTGCACCAGCGCCCCATGCCCTTACCCGTATCTCTCCTGTCCCTACACTTCATGGGGCATGAATAACATCAACCCGCCCCTCCTGCCTATCTCCTCACGCGTGACACCATGCGGCAGTGGGACATTTCCACTGCAAAGCAGGCAGCATGCTGCCCGGAACCTGCCTTCTGATCCGGCTGTCCTGCCCATCCGCGAAAGCAGACAGACGATGCAGCCAGGATTTCATCCGCCTTATCGACCATGCCTGTTGCGCAACGGACGCCCCGTGCCGAAGCATGGATATTGACCCGCACGTCAGCCAGCGGATCACGCAGAATGCGGGCATCGAATTTCTCGACTGTCCCGCCGCCATGATCCGACCAGGCTGCGGCAGGCTGATATGCCCATGCGGCCCGATTGGCGGGTCATTGCTGTTGAATTCGGGGGAAGCCTGTAACGCAGCGTCAGGTTGCGCCCTGTTTCCAACGGATGTGCTGGCGGCCTATCGCGGCAGGGCGTGAACCCCGCTGCCTGCTGCGGATGGGTGGGGATATGCTGCACACAACCTGCCAGCAATCGGCAAAGACAGGCAGCCACAAACCGACGAAAAATAGATATCAGATTATTACAGGACCATTGAAGGTAAAGAGAAATTACACTGCACCTGCTGAAGTAAAGAAAAATTACATCTTCTGCCTGCGCGCAACAATACCGGGACATCCGGTCAAGAAATCAGCCCCATATGCATTACAGATGTGTGGGAAACAGTGCTTCGGGGGAAAAGACGTGCCGTATCGTCACTTCCGCTCCCAGGTGGAAACCGTGGAACACCATGGCGACGCAGACCACGCACGGCAACAGATAACCCCATAGCGAAGGAGGCACCGGCCCGCATTTCATGCCCAGTACCATCCCCCCGATACACCCGACAAGGGCGCCCACAATAACCTCGCCCACGGTATGGGTCTGCAACTGCAACCGGGTATACCCCATGACCAGCGCCACCGCGAGCAGGGGCACCAGCATGGCAACGGGATAACGCACCAGCTGGCGTCGCCATAGCAGGACCAGCAGCCCACCATACGTCACACATGCCGATGCGACATGCCCACTGGGGCTTATGACCATGGCCTGTGTCAACCAGGCATAGTACAGGCCCGCGATCTTGAGAAGCAGCATGATCCCCAGCGTCAGGACGACCACGACACTCCATACATACATGCCCTGCCACCATCCCCGCAGGCCCATGATACAGGCAACAGTCAGCACCACCGGCAGAATAACGGCCTGATCTGCAAAATCGGTGATGAAATCGGTCATAATGAAAAGGACCGCCCTGTCTTGTTCCTGCACCACATATCATGGACCGGACAGTGCGACCAGAATCGTGAAGCCTGCCCAGAACGCATTTCCTGACGGAAGAAGACGATCTGCATCGTTTTGCAAATAATTCGGATATCCAGCCACAACGACCCGCCCGTGCGCCATGTAAACCAGATCGTATTCCACCCTGCCGTTTCCACAATAGCCAGCGGATCGCCGCTGCCATTGATCTGCGCAAGACAGGGAATGCTAGCGATGGATCACACCCGAAAACGTCATGCCAATCACGCCAGCCCATCCCTGCCTGATCGACGCAGGAAAGGGAGACATGGAGGCGTTCTGTCAGCAGCCTGAATTTTTCTTATTGCGAATGATATTCGTTTTCAATATAAACGAAACACCCACGGCACGATCAGGCAGTTTTCCCAACCGTCAATTTCCCAGGACAACGCCGTGAATACACCCGTGGCATCGCACATATGCCATGCCGCATTCCCTTTATTCTTACAGGGACCATGTAAATCATGAGTGAAACTACAGGATGCACGGCCGACTGGCACCTTGAACATTCTTCCCCGGACCAGATTCTGCACTATCTTGATCCCCGACGTCCTTTCGCGCGGCAGATCAATACGCTGACAACCCGGTTCCGCGACGTACAGGCCCTTTGCAATGACGGTGCCGTTTCCCCCGCCCTGACCCGGCTGCGCAATGCGCTGGCGTTCCATATGGTCAAGATGTCACGGTGGTGGCGTTTTGATTTCTGTCCCCGTGGCGTGGCCGGCGTGCGCAATCCGCTTTTCCTGACCTATGTAAAGGCGCATGCCGAACGATCGGCTGAAGATGACGCCCTGTTCGACCTGTTTACCCTGCAGCGCCACATGCATGCGGGCGATGGGGGGCATATCCTTGTCGTGGGGCATGATCCGTTAACGGCTCCATCCGTTTCCATCCTGTATGGGGTGGATGGACAGCGTAACTTCCGCTTTGCCACCGGTTCCCGTGGGGTCGAACCGTTATGGAATGGACAGGCCTATCCTGATTTTGCATCCGCATGGCTTGCCGCGCGTGCCGTGCATGCCCTGATCCAGGATGACAATGCGGATATACATGAATACGAAACCGCCCACCGCGAACACATGTGGGTAAGGTCATGGCACCACCGGCATTTTCACCGTAGCGGCAAACTGCCGGTTATCCGGCGATATGCGCAGGCCGACGCCCAGTTGATGAACTGCCAGTCCACCTTTGGACGCGCGGAAATGAAAACGGTCGTGGAGCATATGGCATTTGACATTGCCCGCACCGCGTTCCAGCGGCATATGACGGTTGCAGACCTGATTGAGGAAAGCGATGCGCTTTCGATCAGCCTCCGCTCGGCCAACACCATCAAGCAGCGTGCACGCGCATATGTGGCGACCTGCATCGACCCGATGGCCCGGCCCGAAATGGATACGCTGCTGGACCGGGTCGTATCCTATGTCCCGCGCCGCTGTCCCTGAACAGGTACCCACGCCGCGGCATAGACTACGGCGTGGCGGCACCTGTTCCAATTACAGTAAAAAAGATGGAATTACTGTGCGGTATAACCACCATCAATGACCAGTTCGCTGCCGGTCATGAACTTTGATTCGTCGGATGCAAGGAATACGATGCCATAGGCAATGTCATCAGGCTCCCCCAGATGGCCCAGCGGGTGCAGGTCAATCAGCTTCTGCCGGGCCGCGGCCTGATCCGGGGTTTCCTTGGTAAAACCCTGCACCATCGGGGTCCAGATATAACCGGGGTGGATGGAATTGACCCTGATTTTATAACCCTGTTTTGCGCAGTGCAGTGCCGCTGATTTGGTGAACAGCCTGACACCCCCCTTGCTGGCATTATAGGCGGCAAGCGTGGGGTCACCGACCAGTCCCTCGATGGAGGACAGGTTGATGATCGATCCCCCGCCATGTGGCTTCATGGCTTCCACGGCGTAACGCGTGCCCAGGAACACCCCATCAAGGTTGACCGACTGCACCCGTCGCCAGTCCTCAAGGCTGGTTGTCTCGACAGAGCCGGAATAGAGAATGCCCGCATTATTGACCGCTATGTCCAGCCGACCGAACTGCGTGGCAATAGCGGCCATCGCCTGCTTCCAGTCTTCTTCCGCCGTGACGTTAAGCGAGACGAAAAGCGCTTCCCCGCCAGCTTTTTTTATTTCCGCGACGACGGCCTCACCTTCATCCGCCTTCAGGTCGGCCACGACCACCTTCGCCCCTTCGCGCGCCAGCAGCAGGGCCGTTGCCTTGCCGATCCCGCGCGATGCGCCTGTGACAAGCGCCACCTTTCCCGATACACGTCCCATGTCTTTTGCTCCTGAATAAGTAACTTCCCTTAAAATATAAGAAAACTCTCATTCAGCACATTGACGGGGCACAACACATTCATAATTCCATGACACGTTTTTGTGATGTCGCCACCCTGAACCAAAGTCATGAAACATGCCTGCAATCATGAAGCTTTTTAAAACAATCCTCGAAAGACGCCGCCTTTCCGAAAAAAAGGCGGCGCCCAGGAACTTTTATTACCATCAGCAGAATTTTTTGAAATAATCCTTAAGCCGCTTCGGCATCCTCTTCAGGAGCAGCACTGGCAATTTCC
Source organism: Komagataeibacter ossonobensis (assembly GCF_057359305.1). NCBI lineage: Bacteria > Pseudomonadati > Pseudomonadota > Alphaproteobacteria > Acetobacterales > Acetobacteraceae > Komagataeibacter > Komagataeibacter ossonobensis. The sequence goes on from NZ_JBXAYQ010000020.1 coordinate 6,450, forward strand.
ATAAGTGCGCGCCCAAGTTCGGTCTTGATCATGCGCCGTGCATAGGATTGCAGCGCCGCCGCATCAATAAAGCCACGACGGAAGGCCACTTCATGCGGGGAGCCAACCAGCAACCCCTGACGGGACTGGATGGTCTGCACGAACTGCCCTGCCTGCATCAGGCTGTCGGGCATGCCGGCATCAAGCCATGCGCAGCCACGCCCCAGGCGCTGGACATGCAGGTCACCGTTCTGCAGGTAAATCCGGTTCAGATCGGTAATTTCCAGTTCCCCGCGTGGTGAGGGCTTCAGGCTGCGGGCATATTCACGCACGCGCCCATCATAGAAATACAGACCCGTTACAGCCCAGTTCGACAGCGGGTGCGTCGGTTTTTCAACAATATCCAGCGCATGCCCGTCGGGGGCGAAACTGACCACGCCATAGCGTTCGGGATCACGTACTTCATAGGCAAAGACAGTAGCCCCGGTGGGCCGTGTTGCCGCCGCACGCATCTGCTTGCCCAGATGGTCGGCAAAAATCAGGTTATCACCCAGTATCAGGCCACACGGCGAATCATCCAGCCAGTCGTCGGCAATGATAAAAGCCTGCGCGATGCCATCGGGCGAAGGCTGCTCACGATATGTGAAGGTCACACCCAGATCCGACCCATCCCCCAGCAGCCGCCGGAACAGTGGCAGGTCCCCAGGTGTCGATATGATCATGATATCGCGTATCCCCGCCAGCATGAGCGTGGACAGGGGATAGAAAATCATCGGCTTGTCGTAAACCGGCAGCAACTGCTTGCTGACCGCCTGCGTCATGGGGTGCAGGCGCGTGCCCGAACCACCAGCCAGAAGAATGCCCTTGGTCGGTTTTGTCGCGGTATTCTCGCTCATGCTGCTGTTCCCATCTTGTCACCCGTGTGGCCAAGGCGTTCCCCGCCATAACGGGCTGCCCGAATGTTTTCCCACCATTCCCGGTTATCCAGATACCACTGCACCGTGCGCCGGATGCCATGTTCAAAATCATGGCGGGCGCGCCAGCCCAGCGCCTGTTCCGCATGGGTCGGGTCGATTTCATAACGGAAGTCATGTCCCGGACGGTCGGTCACGTGCCGGATCAGGCGCGCATGCGGGCCTGTCGGGTCGGGGCGCAGTTCATCCAGTATCGTGCAGATCGCTTCCACCACCTGCATGTTGGTGCGCGGCTGTTGCGCGCCGATGGCGTAGGTTTCACCGGGCTGCCCCTGTTCCACCGCGCGGACCAGCGCTTCGGCATGGTCCTCGACAAACAGCCAGTCGCGCACGTTCTGTCCCGTGCCGTAAACCGGCAGTTCACGCCCCTCGATCGCGTTGATCGTTACCAGCGGGATCAGTTTTTCAGGAAAATGCCACGGTCCGTAATTGTTGGTGGTGTTGGTGACGAATGTTGGCAGGCCATAGGTATGGTACCACGCGCGGACCAGGTGATCGGATGAGGCCTTGCTGGCCGAATACGGACTGCGCGGATCATAGGGGGTCTGTTCGGTAAAGGGTGGATCACCGGGGCGTAAGGCGCCGAAGACCTCATCGGTCGAGATATGGTGGAAACGGAATGCCTTCCGCCGTGCCGCGTCCTGTCGCATCCACCATGCGCGCGCGGCCTCAAGCAATGTATAGGTGCCAACTATATTTGTACTGACAAATGTACCGGGTCCATCAATGGAACGGTCAACGTGGCTTTCCGCCGCCAGGTGCATGACGGCATCGGGGGCGAAATCGTCAAATATCCTCGCCATTGCGGCGGCATCGGTAATATCCGCCACTTCCAGCCTGTAACGCCCGGTTGCCGCCGCATCTTCCGTTGCCTTTATACTTGCCGCATATGTCAGGGCATCGACATTAAGGACATCATGCGCGGTCTGGGCCATCAGATGCCGCACAACCGCGGAACCGATAAACCCGCAGCCTCCCGTTATCAGTATGCGCATTTCCTACTTCCTTCCCCCCATAACATGACCTTACCCCCGTGGCTTTTCACAGCGGAAAAAATCCGATCATTCCCCATATTGAAACCGGACGGGAATACTGTAACGCTCATGTATAACCCAATCAGATCATGACAGTGTAATGAGCTGTCTGTGGCATAAATATGGAGCACGCTGCCTTAATGCGACAAAAAAAACAGTATTCATCCAGAACAACACGCTTTTCTGAATACAGCCGATCAGGCCGCACCGCGTACCGCAACCATGGCGTCACGGGCTTCGACCCGCTGCATGACCCTGCGGCCCAAACGCTGCGAAGGGCGTTCAACCAGATGGTAACAGACCATGCCCACAAGCAGGCAGAACCCGAATATTGCAAAAGTAACCGCCAGCCCCGGCACGAAACCCAGATGGCGCAACCTTTCACCCATACCCCATGATATGATGCCAATGATCAGGTAATGCGTCAGGTAAAACGAAAACGATATGCGTCCCAGCCATATGACCGGACCGGAGCGCAGCAGCGCATCCACCCCACCGCGCTGATAGGCCAGCCCGAAAATAAGCGCCGTAAATCCGAACACATCCAGCACCGGCACAACCGGGAAAAACAGTGTTGCCGCAATAAACGCAACCGCCCCCAACGTAATGGACGATGCATGCCGTTCCATACTGTCGGGCAGCAGGTGATAGGCGCGGTACAGCAGTATTCCCGCGCAGAAGCAGAAGAACATGCGAATGGCGCCAAATGTACCCGTCGGGTTGTTATTGGCATGGTGGCAGGCAAACAGCACCATGACCAGCAATGCCAGGCTGGCGGCACATAGTGCCAGTGCATGGCGTGGCGATGCAATGCGCATCGCCCCCATGGCCAGCAGCGGGAACAGGAGATAGCCCAGCACTTCCGCACTCAGGGTCCATGACACGATATTCCATTCCCCCAGCTTCAGCACGGTCCAGCTCTGGACCAGCAGCAGGGTCTGCACGAACCCCGGCAGGGACAGGTTGTGTACGCGATAGGCGAAGGACGGGTCGGTATAATAACGCTGCATGGCCACATAACCCGGCGCAAGCAATACTAGCGGTACCATGGCCAGCAGCACGAATGTATTGAGCGGATAGACCCGGAAGAAACGGACAATGAAAAAGTCCCGGATCACATGCCACCGCAGGACAGCGAACTGCCCTTCATGCACATGCATGAGGATAAAGCCCGACAGCACGAAAAACAGATCCACGCCCCGGAAACCGTTGAACAGGAACAGTGAATGCAGCATCCATGGCTGGTGCAGGATATCGGCAGCCAGACCATAGAAATGGGTCATGAAAACCCATAGCGCCGCAACACCACGTACGCCGGTCAGGCTGGGGATGGAACGGGCCTTGGGCATGTTATCCCCCTAACTTCCTGTATCGTTCAGGTTTCAGAAAAACCGCTCGTCAATCGTCACCACATCACCGGGCAGCAGGACGGTCGCACGTGATATGCGGCCTTCATGCGCGGGGGTATTGAGGTCTTCGTGCCGCACATCGGTCGCACGGTTGGTCACGGCGCGGTAGGTAAAGCCCCCCGCCAGTGCAACAGCGGTCAGCATGGTCATGCCCGGCTGATAGGGATACTGGCCTGGATGGTTGACCTCACCCAGAATAAAGATCGGCCGGTACTGCGCGACTTCCACGGATACACTGGGCTGGGTCAGGATCCCCTTCTGCTCCAGACTGGCGGAAATACGCTGGGCCAGGTCGCGTGGCTCGACACCAGCCGCGGGCACCGTTCCCAGTAACGGGAAATCGATATTCCCGTTGTCACTTACGGTAAACGTGTTGCTCAGTTGCGGGTCATTATAGGTAATGACACGCACCTGATCACCCGGACCAAGGTGGTAGGCCCGGGTATCGACCGCGTCAAAGGACTGTTCATGCGCCGAGGCGCAGCAGCTTAGTGCAAGCAGGGCCGTGACGCCGGCTGCCTGCATCATCATGGGCCGACACGTGTTCCGTATCATTGCAAACATGGTCACTCCCAAATCATTCAATGTGGTTTTCCTTCGCCTGCCGCCTATGCGGCAGACCAACATCAGCCAGAGAAGGAAAAGCCCAACAGTATCGTATTGCTCGTAAACGTGGAAAGACGCCCCGGGATGTTCAGATAATTTACGTTCCCGCCCGATGTGGCGTTATTGACATAGTTATAGGTCAGGGAAGCCCTGACGTGACGGTCGATGTTCCAGAAAACCGACCCGCCAAAATGGATCTGTTTCTGCAGGCGGTTGCCCTCCAGGCTGGAGATTGCGGAACCTGTGGGCACCGTCATGCTGGACTGTGACGCACTTTCCCCATATTCGGCATAAGCGCGCAGGAACACATTATGCCGCAGTTCATGGTCCCACTGCAGGCGCACGTCCGTCACCACCTGATTTCGGGCAAACGGGGTTTCCGGGTCGCTCAGGTGGCGTGCCGCCGTCAGGTTGACGGTATCGATGCGGCGCGGCATCCATGACACATTGACCTCGAATGTCGGCGTCGTGACCGAAGGGCTGCGACCGCTGCTGAAACTGCGCGTTTCCCCACCAACCAGCAGGCGGTACTGCCACACCTGCCCGCTGCGGAAATCCACGCCACCAAAACCGGCCCCGTCGGCATAATTGTTGACCGATGCCTCGGGCGCTGAATCATATTGCGCGGCGGACCCGCGAAAAACGACGACAGCCGCATTCCCGCGTGAGAATTCATAGCGCGAGGTCAGTGACCCGGTTTCCACCTTGTGACTGATGGTGCCGTAATCAATCGAAATCGGCCCCGGCGCCGTCCCGAAGGAGAAATCCTGATAATCGAACGCCGGGATCAGACTGAACCGGCCAAACATCTTGGTATAGGTCAGCCGCCCGTCATTGACCTGGTACGGCACGGGATAGACCACGCCATACACGCCCAGGTTGGTCGCGGACAGGTGATACTGATAATGGGAATAGGCCATGCTGAGCGTATCGTGACCCAGATTGAGCGTCCCGCCGATATTTCCATGCCAATTGGTGTAACTGGCGATCGACTGCGTGGGGTAACGGTGATCGTCCATACCCACCGATGCCCCCAGCGCATGACGCCGCCACCGCGAATTGACACTGACATTGGCCGAGGTCTGCACCACGGGGCTGCCCGATCCCGGAATACCCAGCGTGTTGGAGTTATAGCCCACATTTTCCGATGCGCTGGGCCGCAGCAGCCAACTGCCCAGACCAATGCCATCCGTCTGCTGACCCATCATCTGCCGTGTTACGACCGAACCGGTCATATCCGTCGAATATCCGGGAATATCAGAAGGGAAAAGCTGCTGGATCAGCTGTGCATGCGCATTATGTGCATGCAGACCGATCCCCAGCACCACCATCCCGACCGGTCCCCGCGACAGGCAGCGCCATACCCTGGCACCATCCTGCAACCGCCCTACCTTCATACCTTACCCTAACCTGTAATCGTAAGACGGGGATTGCCCCCCGCACGCTGGATAAATCGGTGAGCCATGTCACGCAGTCCCGGATCCAGCCGGTATGCGGCGACAGCCATCGCCAGCCCCGCCATGGCGGCAGCGCATGCGGAAGCTACCAGATTCATCGGAATCAACAGACTCACAATCAGCGCCCCTGTCATTATCAATATTCCTGGCACAAGTCGCCAAGTCTGTTGTGACAGGCAATCCGACAACAGATAAAGAGCAACTAAATTAATTGTGACCCGCAACGTCCACGCCGCCGCGGCCCCTGGCAGACCCCACCATTTTATCAGCATCCACAATACGCAGAAGAAGGGCAGGATCTCCACCATCGAGACCTTGGCCGTGATATGGGGCCGCCCCTGCCCCTGCAGCAATCCATAGGGCAGGAAGGCAATGCCGTTGGTCCATGCCCCGAACATCAGGATTTCGGCCACGGGGCGTGAGACATCGGCAAAGCTGCCGCCCACCCACATATGCAGGAATGCCCCCGAAAACAGGATGCCCGGCGCGCAGATCATGCCAAACCCGTAGGTCAGCGACGCGGTGGCCCGCCGGGTCAGGTCAACCGCCTCCCCCCGATCAGCACGCGACAGGCGCGGAAACAGCGTGCGCGCCAGCGCCGTCGCCACGACCTGCGAGCGCATGGCAAGGTTCATCGGCACGGTGTACTGCCCGACCGACGTAACCCCCAGCGTCGCGCCGATGATAAGCTGGTTTGACGTATCCAGCAGCGGGTTGATCAGGCTGGAAATACTAACCCATGACCCGTAACCCAGCAGGCGCTTGAGCCATTTCACGTCAAAATCCATCGGGCGGATCGGCCATTCCAGCACCATGACCACGCAATAGGCCAGCGCGATCATGGCCAGCCGCGACAGCACGATGGACGGCAGGACAACCGTAAGTTGCGGCCCGAAGAAATGAATGCAGATCAGCGGAATGATCTGCCCCGCCATGGTGGTGCTGGAATTGAGCATGTTGGACAGCAGGAAACGTTCACGCGATTCCAGCGCCCCCGTCGCCACGCCATTGATCATGCCCAGCGGCAGCATGACCGCCATCCACGGATAGGCATGGCGCGTTTCAGCCAGCAGGTCGGGCGGAATCCGCACGAAATGCAGCAGCACCATATCCCCGATCGGATACAGGATCAGCCCCCCCAGCGCCCCCAGACCCAGGTTGCTGTAAAACGCCGTCATCAGCACGGGTGAACGCTCACGTGCCGTGGCATGGCCCAGCTGCGCCAGCGCGTTGGCCGATGCACGTGACAGCCCGAAATCCAGAAACCCCAGATATCCCAGCAGGATCCATGAAATCGCGACAATACCATACCTGTCCGTGCCAATCAGGTGCAGGTAGAAGGGCACGGTGCCCAGCGAGACGATGATCGGGAAAATGGAACCGAATACGTTGAACAGGAAATTGGTGGAAAATTTGCTCTGCGCCATTATTCGGCCCCTACTGTCGCCATGACGGATCGTGGCCCCGCCTGACCCAGAACCTGCTGATAGAGGCGCACATATTCCTGCGCGACGCTGTCCCAGTCGTAATGACTGGCCACTTCCATATTCCGCGCACGCAATGCATCCGCCGTATCTGGCAGGGACGCGGCCAGTGCCACCACTTCCCGCACGCCGGGGGCAAGGTTGTCGGGATCGATCATGACGCCTGCCGCCCCCTGCTGCATAAGCCGGGCAAAGGGGGTGATGTTGCTCAGTATGGGGATCAGGCCGGCGGACATCGCCTCCACCGCCGCAAGGCCAAAGCCCTCATGCGCGGACAGGCAGCCAAAGAAACTTGCCTCCCCCATCAGGTCACGCAGGGCGGCATCCGATGGCCCGGATACGATACGCAGGGCATCGGTAATGCCACATGCCTGCGCCTGCTGCCGCAGGTCGGCCACCGTCAGGTTGGAATCCTGACCTGCCACGATCAGCTTCCATTGCGGGTCTTCTTGCCGCAGCATTGCGACAAGCTGGAACAGCAGCCTGAGCCGCTTGTGCACGGCAAAGCGTCCGAAGGCCAGGATGGTGCGCCCCGGCGTGCGGGATGCGGCGTCACGGAAGCGCGTCTGGTTGATGCCGTTTTCGATTGTCTGCAACCGTCCCGCCGCCACGGTGCGGAACAGGTCGGCATCACTGTAGCTGCACGCGACAATGCGTCTGTATGCCCGCACGGAAACCGGCGTGATGGTACGGAACCATATTTCCTTGATCCGTCGCAGCGCACCGGTGTGAAAGAAGCCACCATGGGTGGAGGCGATCATGGTCTTGCGATGGAACGGCCATGTCCATGCCAGGAAATCGAAAAAGAAGTCGATTGCATGGACATGCAGCAGGTCGAACGTCCCGATATGCCGCAGCACCTGTGGCGCCAGCGGATAACGGGTCGAACCACGCCATGGGATACGGATGACCGGGATGCCATCGACCATGTCACGATGGGGCAGCCGGCCCGGACGCCCGAACACGCTGTCGAGTGTCAGGACCTGCGCATCAATGCCCATGTCCTGTCTCTGGCTGCGGGCAAGGTTGAGCAGTGAATCCTCCAGCCCACCGACAGAGGGGCTGAACTGGCGGCAGATATGCAGAACTTTCAATATTTCATCCCCCGTTCCTATTTGTCATCGAAACGGCTCAGGATCTTGATGTCCCGGTTACCGTAGCTGTAGCCCATCACGTCCATGGCGTTGTCTTCCACCATGGTGGCCACCACGCCCGCCAGCGGCGCGCCACAGGCTTCCAGCCGCTCCAGACAGGCCATGACGGCGCGCTGTGCCGTGCTTTTCCAGCGGCAGACAAAGATGACCTGATCGGCCATGTTGGCATGTACCAGCGCGTCACTCAGTCCCAGCAGCGGGGGGCAGTCGATGATGACCAGTTCATATGACCGTTTCAGTTCAGCCAATATGGCGCGCAGGCGCCGGATCTCGACAGGGCTGAAGGCATGCTGCATCGTGCGCCCGGCAGGAATGTAGTCAAACCCGGTGTCAGGATCCGTGCGGATGACATCCGCCACCGGCACGCCCGTGGTCACAAGGTCGCTCATGCCCAGCGAAGGCCGCCCCGACGTGCCATCGGTCAGGTACTGGTCCAGCATGCCCCGGCGGTGATCGGCATCAATCACCAGCACCTTCTGCCCGCCCCGGCGGGCCACGGTCGCCATCCACAGCGCCAGCGTGCTCTTGCCCTCCTCCGGCCCGGCGGAGGTAATGGCGAGGCATAGCGGCTGCCCCCCCTCATGCACCCGCATGGACAGCTGCATGACAAGGCTGCGCACCGCTTCGGTCGCACGGGAATAGGGGTGGTCGATCACATGCCGGCGTACGGTCTGTTCCGAACGTCCCCCCACCTTGGGCACGACCGCCAGCAGGGGCAGCGGGACAGCCGCGCGCAGGCGCTCGATTTCGGTAAAGCCGGCCGCGAAGTAATCACGCAGCAGCACAGCCCCTGCCCCGGCAGCCAGTGCCACGGCCATCAGCCCCAGGCCGATCTTCTTGCGGTTGGGAAAGCTGGGCACGTCGGGCGCGGCGGCGTGGGAAACGACGGCGATGGGCGGCTGCAGCAGGGCTGCGCGGTCCACGACTTCCTTGGCGTGTTCCAGAAAGGTTTCATACACGGCGCGCGCACTCTGCGCTTCCTGGTCCAGCGTGCGGTATTCCGCCTGCGGCGCGCTCTGCCCACCTGCCTTCTGACGCAGAAGGTCAAGGTTTTCGTTCAGGCGCTGCACTTCCGCACGGGCGGAAATCTGGTCTTCGCGAATGGTGCTCAGCGCGGCCTGTGTCTCGGCTTCAAGACTGGCGCGGGTGGTTGCGATCTGCTGGTCCAGCGCGCGCAGGCGCGGGTGCTGCGGGCCATAGGTCGCGGCTTCCTCCTGCCGCGTACTCTGCAACTGCATGAGAGCATTGGCGGTGGCCACCAGAATGGGTTCCTGTGACAGGGCGACCGCCGCGCGCGCATCCCCCCGTGCGGCGGCGTCACGCAGCGCGTCGGCGCGGGCCTGCGCCGCAGCCAGTCGCCCTTCGGCCTGGCTCAGATTGGCAGAGGTATCGGCAATCTGGCGTTCGATCAGCGGCGTGCTGGTGCTGCCCTCGGTGGTGTTGGTCAGGCCATTGGCGTTGTCAAAGGCATTGGCCTTTTGCACGGCATCCAGCCACCGCTGCCGCAGGGCGGCGGTGCGGTTGTCCAGCCACGTGGCCACATGATTGATATCCGCCGTCTGCCGCGCCAGCGCAATGCGCTGGTAATTCGTGACCACTGCATTGGCCAGGACCGCGGCACGCTGGGGATCGCCATCCACCACGTTGATATCAAGGATCTGCGTGCGCGGTTCTGGCGTTATGGTCAGGTTGTTGAGGAAGGCGTCTTCCTCATGCTCACGCTGCACCTCCGGGTCAACCGGCGTGCTGGCATGGCACAGGAACCCCAGCCCCATGTGGCACAGCCGGTCGCGCATGCCCACATGAGGGGCGGCAGGCGGCGGCGGCAGTTGCGCCAGGACGGCGGCCGCGACGTCACGCGAATGGATCATCGCGGCTTCGGTTGAAACCAGTTCATCATCCGGCGGGGCCAGGTTCTGCTGCTGCCCGTTGGGAGCCAGCGGATCCTGCTGCGCACGTCCCGACACCACGACGGTCGTGGTCGCGGTATAGCGCGGCTTGAGCGTCAGCATGACTGCGCCACCCGCAACCAGTACGCCCAGTACGGTCAGTGCGAACAGCATCCTGTGCCGCAGGAATGCCCGCATTGTCTGGCGAATGACAAGGCCCACATCGTGCGCTGTCCATGACATTGAAGTGGCCCGCCCCTGTATGGAAACGTAATTCATGCTGTTTATCCGGCAAGTTTCCGCGAAATGGACGACGTGGACCGATGCATCAGCCTGCGCCGCAAATAAACGAGGACATGAAACCCGAATACAGGCAGTCCCAGCAGATAACGCCGCCACAGCCTGCGCGGTTCACGCACCAGACGCACAAGCCATTCCAGCCCCATGTTCGCGACCCATCGCGGCGGGCGGTGCACACGTCCGGCCGCATGGTCAACCAGCGCGCCCGCCGTAATGAGGACACCCGTGGGAAGATGATCCATGTTGTCATACAGCCAGCGTTCCTGCCGGGGCATGCCCATGGTCAGCAGGATGATGTCAGGCTGCGTCGCCCGCAGGCGTTCAAGCAGCAGCGTGGATTCACGTGATCCGGGTGTCGGGTCAAAGAAACCGTGCTGCGTGCCCACCGTGCGCACGCCATATTTGTCAGAAAAGGCAGCCGCAGCCTTATCCACCACATCGGGCTTGCCCCCGATCCAGAATACAGATGCATCCTGCCCCAGTTTCGACAGGACCGGCCCGATCCATTCCGGCGGCGTGGTGCGCGGCAGATGCCGCCCCGTCAGCACGATACCCGCAAGTTGGACGCCCGCACCGTCACAGAACGCAATATCGGCACGCCGGAACAGCGTGCGCAGCCATGGCTGTTTTTGCGAAACCACCGCCATATGGGCATTGGCGTTGACAACGGTCATTTTCCGCCCCACCCGCACGGCATCCACCACGCGCTGGACAATGTCCGTGCGCGATATGTCGTGCAGGGGCAGGCCCATGACATCGACAATCGTATCATCTACTGCGATTTCCGTATTTGCGTTCATTTGAATACACCGTTCATCGTCAGGAAATTAAGAAATTCAGAACGCATTCCGACTGAAGATCTCGCGCTTTATGGTCAGGAAAATAATCTTGATATCCAGCCAGATCGACCATGCGCGTATGTATTCCAGGTCCAGCACCACGCGCCGGCGCAGGTCATCACGCGTGACCAGTTCCCCCCTTGATCCGTTGATCTGCGCCCAGCCGGTAATGCCGGGCTGCACACGGTGGCGGGCCACATATTCCTCCATCGCCTCATGCAGCAGCTGCCCGCCCGCGCGTGTCTGCGGTGCATGGGGGCGTGGGCCAACCAGTGACATCTCACCACGCAGCACATTGAAAAGCTGCGGCAGTTCATCAATGCTCAGCCGTCGTATCCATTTGCCAACACGGGTGACACGCGGATCGGTGCGCGAGGTCTGGCGCGCGGCATCCATATCCGACATGTCCGCATACATGGAACGGAACTTGAAGACATTGAAATAACGGTTATTGAACCCCTGCCGGGGCTGGCAGAACAGCACGGGACCACGGGAATCCAGCTTGATCGCCAGCGCCACCAGTCCCAGCACGGGGGCCAGCGCCACAAGCAGCAACATGCTGGCGGTAAGATCGAACGCACGCTTTTCCAGCATGTCCCATTCGCTTAACGGACGCCGCTGCAACACGGTCAGGGAAAACGGACCGAAGCGTTCAACCGGCCAGCCGTGACAGTCTTCCGTCATGAGCGATGGCACGACATAGACATCCGCCAGCACGCCGCGCAGGCGCCACAATATGTCCATCACATGTTGCTGCCCGCCTTCGGACGGGGGAAAGCATATGATGATGGCATCAATGTCATTTTCACGCGCATGCAGCACCAGTTCTTCTATCGTGCCGTCAACATTGCCGCCCCGGTCATCAAAGGTCCCGACAAGGCGGAACATGCGCTGCATGCGTGCGTTGATGCGCGACGCCATCTGCGTTGCTTCCGCGCCCGAACCGATGATCGCCACCTTACGTGCCAGGCGACGGGTCACCGCACGCGTCTGCACGATGTATGTACCCACACACCGTTCGATCAGCAGCGCGATCACCACAAAGACCAGCCATTCCGCCCCCATGCGCAACGTGACAACAGGCGGCCATGACAGCATGAACAAAATGGTGCAGAAGATTACCCCGCCAAACACCACGGGCGGCAGCAGGTAGCGGACCTGGCATGAAACCCGCGTCAGATCGGGAATATCCAGAAGCGGCACATTCCTGGGAAACAGAAAAAACGCCCCCGCGGCCATGATATTGGCCAGCAGAAGGGCGCCGGACAGTTCATCAGGCGTATCATAAATACGCTGCCACGTAATACAGGCCATGATGGCAAGGCATACGGACATGGCGTCCGATACGACAACAACCTGTGTCAGGACAGGATGACGGTAGGCAAAGCCGTCATCCCCACTACGTGCCGTATTGATACCCCGCGGGATGCTGTCGATCCCGACGGATAGCGGCGACAGGTCTGTTTCATCATTTTTCAAGTGTCTGAGTGCCTCGCTCATTTTGAAACATCTCCTGTCGGCGCGGGATGCAACCTGACGCCGGATAAGGCTTCGCCTGCCATTTTCCGCACTGCACAATCGAGTGCGAAATGATCCTCACCTGCTGTTGGTTTTTTACATTACGCTGGAACCCAGCTTCCAAGTCCAGAAATATTGCGAGTATTTTTGGGCAAAAATATGTCATGGCATCAATACATGGAATAAATTTCCTATTCACATATTATTCATGAAAACGAGAATATTTTGCAATTACGTTATTATAACGTAACGATATGAACGCATATCCAGATACATGGCGGTTCAAGGGAACCAATGTGACATGCGTGAAACCCGCACGGGCAACACGCATGTGCCGACACTTTTCTTACTGTCGGCCGTAAGTATCTTCAAAGCGGACGATATCGTCCTCCCCCAGATACGGACCTGACTGGACTTCAATCAGGGTCAGGGGGATACGTCCCGGATTTTCCAGCCGGTGCATACACCCTAACGGCAGATAGACACTTTCGTTTTCCTGCAACATAAGTTTTTCTTCATTCCGCGTCACGATCGCGGTACCACTAACCACAACCCAGTGTTCGGCCCGGTGAAAATGCTTCTGCAGCGACAGCTTCTGGCCCGGATACACCACGATCCGCTTGACCTGGAACCGTTCGCCCTGAATCAGCCCTTCGTAAAAACCCCATGGCCGGTAACAGCGATTGTGAATTTCGGCTTCCGGCCTGTTGGCCATCTTCAACTGTGCCACCAGTGCCGAAACATCCTGCGCATAATCACGATGAATCGCGAGTACGGCGTCAGACGTGACCACCAGCACGATATCTGTCAGCCCAGCAACGGCAGTCAGCATGCCTTCGCTGCGCACGTAACAATTATGGGACTGTTCCAGCACGACATCACCCACGGCCACATTGCCACAGGCGTCCTTGTCGCCCAGTTCCCATAATGCATTCCAGTTCCCGACATCCGACCAGCCCAGATCGGCAGGGATGACCACGGCGCGGTCCGTGCGCTCCATGACCGCATAATCAATACTGACATTGGGGGAACGCAGGAAGGCGGTGGCTTCCAGCCTGCGAAAGGTCAGGTCGTTTTTACTGTCAAGCAGTGCATGCCGCACGTTTTCCAGCACATCGGGTTCATGCCGTTTCAGTTCCGCCAGCATGACGGACGCGGAGGCAAGGAACATGCCCGAATTCCACAGATATCCCCCTTCATTCAGCATTTCGGTCGCACGCAGGTGGTCAGGCTTTTCAATAAAGCGGGCGACACGGTACACGCTGTCATCAGGGTGATCGGGATGCAGGGGCGCGCCAAGGCGTATGTAGCCATATCCCGTCTCAGGCATGTCAGGTTTCATGCCGAATGTGACGATGTACCCTTCCCGCGCCACGGCCGATGCCTTTTCCAGAACCGCTGGCAGGCGCTCGGGATAACGGAAAACGGCATCGGCGGCCATAATCCACAGAAGGGTTTCGGGATCATCCTGCGCCGCCAGCAGGGCGGCGGCCGCAATCGCTGCGGCCGTGTTGCGCACGGCGGGTTCAAGGATGATACGCCCGTTCTCGCACCCGTTCTCGCGCAGTTGTTCAGCAACAAGAAAACGGTGCGCGTCATTACAGACAACAATGGGCGGCGCGAATGTCGTGCCCGTGGCGCGTTGCAATGTCTCGCCGATCATTGTGCGGTTCGATGCCAGCGCCCAGAACTGCTTGGGATGGCAGGCACGCGAAACGGGCCATAGCCGTGTTCCCGTACCACCGGACAGGATAACAGGCGTGATGGTGCGGTTACGGGATTCCGGCACGGATACGGTTACATCCGTTGCTGTCATAAACGTCATGATCGTGACTCCGTCCTGCGTGTTTCATGCTGCACGTATCCGCCGCTTCCCGAAGGAAACGGAACCGGTCATGTCGGACATCGATGTTGCGGGATGCACTTAGCGGAAATTTTTTTGTCAAGAATGTGGTGCTTAAACATATTTTCGTCGTGATCATGCCCTTGTGTTGCATCTGCATGACATCTTCCGGGTTACGGAACATGCACCCCTTATTACTTTTGGTTTTATTCAACCCGCTTTTGAAAGCTCTAGATCGCGGCCTGCTCCGGACAACAGGCCGCAATACGGAATCAGGGAGGTCCCGGTGCGAATTGCTATGATTGGTGGAGGCTACGTTGGGTTGGTCTCCGGTACATGTTTTGCGGAATTTGGCACCGATGTTGCCATTGTCGAAACCAACCCTGACCGCCTGACCGCCCTGCGGGAAGGGCGTATCCCGATTTACGAGCCCGGTCTGGACCGCCTGGTTGCGGAAAACGTGGAAGCCGGGCGCCTGACCTTTGGTGACGACATGGCCGCCGCGGTCAAAGGGGCGGACGCCGTGTTCGTGGCCGTCGGCACACCGTCGCGCCGGGGAGACGGGCAGGCGGATACAAGTTATGTTTACGCAGCAGTAGAACAGATCGCACGCGCGGCCGACGGCTATACCATCATCGTCACCAAATCGACCGTGCCGGTTGGCACGGGGCGCGAGATTGCACGCATCGTGCGTGAGACGCGCCCGGACCTGGAGTTCGATGTTGCGTCGAATCCGGAATTCCTGCGCGAAGGCAACGCCATTCAGGATTTCATGCGGCCTGACCGTGTCGTTATTGGCACAGACCAATATAAACCGGAAGGTACGGAACGTGCGCAGACGATCCTGCGCAAGCTGTACCGGCCACTCTACCTTCTGGAAACGCCCATTGTCTTTACGGGGCTTGAGACAGCGGAACTGATCAAATATTCCGCCAATTCGTTCCTCGCGATGAAAATTACCTTCATCAATGAAATCTCGGACCTGTGTGAAAAGGTCGGGGCCAACGTCAATGACGTGGCGCGCTCGATCGGGCTGGATGGGCGTATCGGCAAGAAGTTCCTGCATCCCAGCCCGGGCTTTGGTGGTTCGTGTTTTCCAAAGGATACACGTGCACTGACAGCAATCGGGCGCGATGCGGGATCACCCGTGCGCCTGATCGAAACCACGGTCGCGGTCAATGATCAGCGCATGCTGGACATGGGCGAACGTATCATCGCCTTTGCCAATGGGGATGTACAGGGGCTGACGATCGGGGTGCTGGGCCTGACCTTCAAGCCTGAAACCGATGACATGCGCGAGGCGGCTTCGATTCCCGTTCTCGACATGCTGGACAAGGCGGGCGCACATATCCGCGCGTTTGATCCCGCCGGCATGACAACCGCACGTCCCGTGCTGCCGCAATCCGTTACCTACTGCACGGATGCGCTGGACGCGGCGAAAGGTGCCGATATCCTTGTCGTGCTGACGGAGTGGAATGAATTCCGCTCACTTGCGCCGGAAAAACTGGCGCGGGAGATGAAGGGGCGCAAGATTGTGGACCTGCGCAATATATGGGATCCCACGACCATAAAAGATGCGGGGTTCGAATATATCTCGCTCGGGCGACCGGACGCGGTACAGTCCCACTGATCGCACCAGAAAAATCCGGGCCATGTATACATGGCCCGGACAGGTCATGGCGACATGCCCTCCGGGCCTGTTTTCAGAAACCTTCGGAAAAAAGGCCGCCTTTTTAAAAAAGGCGGCACCCGGAAGCTTTTATTTTCATTCCCTGCTGCGCTTTCCTGGCATCAGGAATGGCACAGCCTGCGCCTGAGCGCGGCCGCCACCTGCCGGATCATGGCAGGCAGGAACGCAGGCCGCCGCATGATACGGCGGCAAATTGCCCCCACCGCCCCCGAACGCAACGCCACGGACACAAAATAGGAATCATCCAGCCGCTGCAATCCGGCCGCACGCTGGTGCAATAAGCGCACAAGTTCGGGGTTGTCGCGGATACGCGGCTCTCGCGCCAGTGCCAGCGCGCCATCATGCATGTCGCGATATGCAATGGTCGTGCGTGACATGCCCGATGCCCGTCCACTGACGCTGCCCTGACGCTGCGTATAAAGATACGTGGCTTGATCGATCAGGAAAAACCGGCCGCCAGCCATGAGGAAGGCGATCATGAGCAGGAAATCCTCCCCATGCCGCACCACGGGATCATACCGTATGCCATGGGCAAGCATGAATTCCCGTCGGAAAACAGGCTTGAGCAACCCCCAGTCAAACCCTTCCCCACCCGAACGGTTATGGGCAATGTAATCGCGCAGGCCAATGGGCGTACGCGGCACCTGCCCCGCCCCCATCGCACGGCCCGTTACCTGCCCCGCCATGGCGTCATAATAGGCCAGATCATCCGCCACAGCGTCACAATCCCCGACGGCGGCGCGCGCCATCAGCGCTTCCAGCCGATCAGGGGCAAAGGCGTCATCCGCGTCAAGAAACGCGATCCAGTTCCCCCGTGCCGCCCCCAGCCCGACATTGCGCGCAACCGAAGGCCCCCCATTATACGGCGTGGACATGACGCGGATACTGCCATGCGCGCGCGCCAGCCTGTTCAGCAGGTCGGGCGTACCATCCGTTGAACAGTCGTCCACTATGATGATTTCCAGCGGCGCATGTGTCTGTTCCAGCGCGGAACTGACGGCGCGCATGATGAAAGCCTGTGCATTATAGGTGGTAATGACCAGGCTGACGGACATGGAGACGTTCATGGGATGCGTCCTGTCATACTGTCGTAAATGTTTTCCAGTGTTGTCGCCCAGCGGGTAACGTCATGCTTCTGCGCCACAAAAACGGGGCCAGCGGCGGACATGTGTGCAGCCAGATCATCATCACGCAGCACATCTAGCAGACGGGCCGCCAGCGTCGTGACATCCCCTTCGGCAAACGCAAAGCCTGTCTTGCCGTCGATAATGCCTTCTGTTGCCCCGCCCCGCGCCGATGTCACGACCGGGACGCCACAGGCCTGGGCTTCCAGCACGACCAGGCCCATGCCTTCCGCATCGCCATTGGCGGCGGTGACACTGGGCAGGCAGAAAACACGCGCCTGTGCCAGCAACGGCTGCATTTCGGCAGCTGAATACCGACCGTGAAACGATACGCCATCCATGCCCGCGGCAAGGCTGGTCAACATCGGGCGTTCAGGGCCATCACCGGCAATGACCAGTCGCGCATCAGGCAATTGCGCCTGCACGGTGCGAAAGGCCTCGATCAGGTAGCGGCAGCCCTTTTTTTCCACCAGCCTGCCCGCAAACAGGATAACCGGCGCCCGCCGGGCAACCGGCTGGCCGGTCGGGTGGAAGCGATGGACATCAATCCCGATGGGACAGACATGGATACGCTGTTCGGGCAGGCCCACACGCAATGCCGCCTCGCGTATGCTATGGGATACGGCCACGAAACTGACCTGCGGCCGGGCGGCCAGCAGTTTCAGCCTGCGAGGATAGGCACGCCATCGCCGTCCCCCCCCACCTGATGCAAACCAGTGCATATGCGTGGTGATGTCCGACCCGTGCAGGGTAACCAGTAACGGCACATGCAGCGCGCGCGCCACGGGCCATGCCTCCACCCCGTCAAAACCGAAATGGGCATGCACCAGTGCGGGGTTTACGGCACGCGCCAGTTTCATCATGCCCGGCACGGGCCGTTCCAGATAACGCGATCCCATGCCAATCAGACGCTGGAACAACGTGGGCGGCCCGTCATGCAACGCCCGGACGGCCATGCCATCCAGCGGCAGTTGGCCCACCGTACGTTCCCCGATCAGGACCGGCCGCCAGCGCGTCAGGGCACGGGCCTGATCGCGCACGAATGTTTCCGACCATGGCAGGATCTGCGTTCGGTAGATGGCAACACAGGGCCTGGATGCACCGGGAACGGCTGTCCCTGCCTGTGGCAGCATTTTCATGCCGCGACGGCCTGCACGGGGGCGACCTGCGATACGGGCACGTCATGGGCACTCCCGCGGTGGCAGGCGCGATCGGTGCGCGATGATTCCCGGCCGAACCGACGCACCAGGGGCGCAAGCACAACGCCCAGCGCGAAATCCTTGTACATGGCGCGATTGCCGAAGGTCCAGAACGAACGTTCGCTATATCCCCCTTCCCGCACCAGTTGCACAAAGGCCGCGATACGGCGTGGCAGGGTGCCCGAACAGACTTCGGCGCGCAGGAGATAAAGCGGTTCCAGCCCGCGCCATGCCTCGGCGGCGATGCGGGCACGGTTACGCATGGTTTCCGACCATGATGGCGTCTGGGCCAGATCGGCAAACATCCTGCTGTCCTGTGCTGTCATGCGGGCAAGGTAGCGATAGGTATCGGCCCGGTCTTCCAGCCGGTAACGCCAGCGATCCACGAATGTCGGTTTGGTACGCTTGCCCGACCCCACCGTATTGCCACCATGCAGCCGGTATTCCGTCAATTCTTCATCCAGATAGACAATGGTCCCGACACCGGATGCGACAAGGAAGAAGAACAGGTCATGCCCCATTTCCTTGCCCGGGTTGTAATGATCGCCCATGCGGGCCCACAGGGCGCCGGCGGGTTTCAGGTCCGCGCGGAATGTCTGCATGAAGCCATAGGAAAAGCACCATGGCTGCAACGTCAGCGGACGCGAAACGGGGGGAACGGGCGGGGTTGCATAAAAGGGTGATATGGGCGCGCGCCCTTCATTCACCAGATGCGCGTTATGAAAGACCATCAGCACGTCCGGGTCGTTCATGAACGCCTGGCGCACACGTTCCAGATTATCGCTTTTCCAGAAATCATCCTGATCGCAGAAGGAAATCAGGTCGCCTGAACTCAGGCTGACCGCATGCATGAAATTGCCCTTGTAGCCAAAGCGTTTCGCATTGCGGTGAATCTGCACCGGAAAGGGCGCGGTGCGGGCAAAATCGGCCACGATGTCCAGTGTGGCATCGGTCGAACCATCATCCGTCACGACCAGTTCGGCCGGCAGGCACGTCTGTGCCGCCAGGCTGTCCAGCTGTTCGCGGATATGGGTGGCCCCGTTATAGGTTGCCATGACAACCGAAATGCGTGGTCCGTTCTCACCTGCCTCAGTCATGTTATTCGCTCTTTCCTAATACGTTACGCAGGGACAGGCCTGTATTCAGACATGCGTGTCGGGATAGGCTTCGGGGGTCAGGATACGCTGCACGATTTCGGGCCAGCTATGGGCGTCAAGCTCAATCACGTCCGATGCGTGCAGCGCCGCATCAATCGCATGTCCGATGGATTGTGCGTCCCCCGGCCGGTACCCATACCGCCCGGCCGTATTGTTCAGTGCAAAATCGGGGCAGACAGCGGGAATGCCAAACAGCGCGAACTGCCGCAGCTTGAGTGACGTATCTAGCAGATAACGCGGCGTATTGGCGTCACGATAGGGTGCGACGCCAAAACTGGCGTGCTGGAGATAGGACAGCGTACGTTCAAACGCCATTTCGGGATGGATGATGATATTGTCCGCCACCAGCCCATCCGCCGCACGGCCCGCACCGATAATATGGAAATCAATGTCCGGCCGCAGTGATGCCGCGATCTGGAAAAAGCTGCGGTCAAACAGCATTGACCCGATCGAGACGCAACTGGTTCGACCGGGTGTATAGGAATTGGGATAGGTTTTTTCGGCAATGCCACGATCAATGCCATGCGGTGCGAAAACGGCCGAACGCGCATGGGGCAGACGGTCAAGCAGATAGCGCGAAGGCATGCGCACCGTGTCGATCATGTCGAAATTTCGCACAAAATCATTCTTGATGGTATCCGCACAGCCTACAACTTCCAGATCGTCGGACATCAGGTAAATAATGCGGGCTGACGGATTAAGTTTCCTGACATCGGCAATAAATATCGGCGCCATGCCGGATTCAATAAAGACAGTATCGGCACGCCGTATCCATTTTCGCGCAATGGCGGGCAGCATCTGGCGATACAGCCAGAACAGCCCCCGCTCCACCGGGGCCAGCGCCGCACGGCGCATGTTGAACGGATGCCATTTCATGCGCCACAGATAGCATTCCACGCCATCCACCGTTTCCACCCGGTTGGCGCGGTCCGCAAGGCTGGCGCGCGTATCACCGCGTCGCAGCGACAGCGCACTTAACCCGATGGACAGGAAGGCTGTCGGGCCACGGCGGGCCATCTCCGCTGCGATGAAATGGACACTCGCCTTGCGCAAACTCCTGAAATCATGGACGGAAATAAACAGGGAGCGCGTCATGGAACTATAGTCTCCTGCCGTGCGCCACAGTGGCGGCAGGCCGCATGCGCATGGCGTGCGGCCCCTGGGGTTCATATCGATCTTGCAATTATGGCCGGGCCAGCGCGCGACCCCATTTGCGTTGCGCCAAATCCACAGTGTGATTGCGGCAGGATCATGACATGATCGTGCCGTGATAAAGGCGGCGGCACAAAGAATTGTGTAGGCACATTTTGCATGTTTTCTACATTTATATTCTGATACGCTGATTACGCCATAACAGAATCACTGTATTGCCTTCATCACGCCATGCCATTCATGCACCGGGGGAACCGACGATGTCGTCTGTGACAGAAACTTCGGGAACGGAACGAAATTATCTGCACCAGCTGACATCCCTGCGTGGCGTTGCATGCCTTGTGGTGCTGTTCGGGCATGCCATACAGGTTTTTCGGTACCAGAACCCGCAACGCACGGGGGTACAGGCGGCCGTGCATGACATCGTGACCTACGCATTCAATGCGGAAGCGGCGGTGGTGCTGTTCTTTGTACTCAGCGGATGCGTCCTGTCGCTGTCATTACGCAAATACACGCGCCTGACGGGCCGGATTGTTGCTAGTTTCTATATCAAGCGCGTGTTCAGGATCTATCCGCTGCTGTGGTTTTCCATCGGGCTGGCCATTGCCAGCATGATTGTTGCGCGCGGATGGGTTGGTGACGGGGTTTTTGTCGGGTGGCTGTCGCGTAATCTGCGGACACCCGTATCCATCCGCAACACAGTCATGTCGGTCGCGGGCGTTTTCACCCGTTATAATGGGCCGATGTGGTCGCTGCGGGTGGAACTCATGTATTCCGTGGCCTTTCCGTTCCTGTTCTGGCTGGTGCGCGCGCCACGGCTGCGGGTGGTAACCCTGGTAGGCCTTGCGGCCATTGCCCTGCTGCCCCTGCCGCATGAGGTGGGTACGGTCTTTGCCCTGTCCTTTGGTGCCGGCGCGCTGATTCCGCTGCTGCCGACGACACTTTCCCCCCGTCACGGACTTTATGCGCTGCTGGCGCTGGTCGTGCTGCTGTATGACCGTTATGCCCTTGCCGGGTCCGGCCTGCCCGAACGTATCCCCGACATGATTGAAACTGTCGCAGCCTTCATACTGATCCGTGACCTGTATGCATCGGGACGGCAGTACCGCGTGTTGCTCAGCAGGCCAGTCATCGCCATTGGGGAACTGTCCTATGGCATTTACCTGCTGCACCTGCCCATCATGCTGATGGTGTTCAGCATGATGGGCCATGTCGTGGGGACCTCCGCCATGCTGTCACATCCCTCCCTTAGCCAGGCGGGACTGGGGATCGTGACCGTCGTACTGACCACGGCGCTGGCGGCCATAACCTATAATGTACTGGAACTGCCCCTGCATAACCTTGGCCGACGGCTGGGTAATGCGCTGCTTGTCCAGCCGTCCCCTGTCCGTCCGGTTTCCCCACGGCAGGGTGCGGATACCCATGCGTCACGCGTCTGATACGGGAATAGTCATGTCTGCCACAGCGCATGCCCACCTTCCCCACCGGTCCATGGCCAGCGCACCCGTCCTGTCACGGGCGGATAGTGTATCATGGCTGGTGGTGGCCGGGGCAATCTTCAACCTTGTCCTGTGTTTCATCAACACGCGTCATGTCATTACGATCCGCAGTTCGGAAATCGTGCTGTGCGAACTGGCCATAATCTTTCTGGCGTTTATCGAAGTGCGCAACACGATTTCCCCTGCCGTGGTGCGCATTACGGGTGTGATGATCTGTTTCGAGATCGGGGCCAAGCTGATCAATCCCCGGCTGGACATGAAGATCCTGCATGACCTGGCCATTGCCTATGTCTTTTACCAGCTGGGCACCCGATCCACCCTGCGATCGGGTGAGCGCACCATGTGGGTGATGATGGCCATGATCATGTTCGTCGGCTTTTTCGAACTGCTGTTCACCAACCTGTTCGGCACCATATTCGATGTCTGGACCTATTACGTGAACAAGGGCGTCATCAGCAGCAGCACGGTCAATTACAGCAATACGAACCTGTTTATCAGCGGAAACCGCGGGGCTGCCGCATCCCGTACGTTTTTCCAGTCCATATTCGGATCACACCGTGTGTCGTCGCTGTTCCTGGAACCGGATTCACTGGGTAACTTCTCGGCCATCGGGTTTGCATGGTGTCTCAGTACAAACCTTGGCTCCCGGCTGCGGCATGCGTTCCTGTTCTTCCTGTCCGCGCTGTGTTTCGTGCTGGCGGATTCGCGCTTTGCCTCGGGCTGCGCGCTGGGCATGATCCTGTTGCGTGTGACGCCGCTTTACCGTTCACGCTTCGTGGTGTTCGCCATGCCGGTCACGGTGATGATGGGCCTGATGCTGCAGGGCGCCAACCACGAAATGCCCGGAATCCTGCCTTCCATCATCGGGGACAACTTTTCCGGCCGACTGCTGTTTTCCGGTCGGCTGCTGGATTACTGGAACCTGTCGCAATGGTTCGCCATGGCGCCATCGCAGGTGTACACGGCCGATACGGGTTATGCCTATATCATCAACAACCTTGGCCTGCCGCTGACGCTGTTCCTGCTGGCGCTGTTCACCCTGCATCCGGCGCGGACCGAAGCCGCCATATCGATGAAGGCGATGATCTCGCTTTATTTTTCCACATCCCTGTGCATCGGCGCATCGGTCTTTACCATCAAGACGGCGGCGTTGCTGTGGTTCCTGTATGGCACGACCAACAGCGTCGTTGCGCCATCGGAACCCGCAATCAGGGAAAAGGCGCCTGAACGTCCGAAATCATTCCGTTTCAACCGGCTTATGCCCACAGCGGAGCATATCGCATGAAATCATTTCCCTCTTCCCGCTTATGCCGCTGTCTGTACGGCGGCCTGATCGCAGCGACCCTGACACTTTCCCCTGCCCTGCATGCTGATGCGCAGACATATCGTGGCGTAAACCTTGCGGGGGCTGCCTATTCCTCCTCCAAGCTGCCGGGCCGTTACGGGTATGACTACCTTTATCCCAAACCTGCGGAGGTGGATTATTTTACGGCGCAGGGCATGAACACATTCCGCCTGTCGGTATTATGGGAACGTCTTCAGCCGACCCTGAATGGCCCGCTGGATGAAAGGGAACTGCAGCGCGTGCAGCAGTTCATTGCCTATGCACAAGGCAAGGGTGCCACAACCGTGCTGGATATCCATGATTACGGGCGCTACCGTGGGCAGGAAGTCGGGTCCGCTGGCGTGCCGGATTCAGCCTTTGCCGATTTATGGTCCCGGCTGGCACAAGCACTGGGCAATAACCCGCATGTCCTGTTCGGCCTGATGAACGAACCGCAGCAGCATTCGGCCGAGGCATGGAAAAATTCGGTGCAGGCCGCAATTGACGCCATCCGCAAGGCAGGCAGCCATAATACCATCCTTGTGCCCGGCATTGGCTGGGACAGTGCGCAGGGTTTCCCGAAACTGAATGGTGACGCGCTGGGACAGTTGCACGACCCTGCCAACCGTCTGGTTTATGAAGTGCATGAATATTTTGATCCCGATGCGTCGGGTACCAAGCCGGCATGTATTTCACAAGACCAGGCCCTTGCACGCCTCAAGCCCTTCACCGACTGGCTACATGCCCACAAGGCACACGGCTTCCTGGGGGAATTCGGGGTCAGCCGCCAGCCGGAATGCGTCGCCCTGCTCGACCCCATCCTGTCCTACCTGCGGGATAATGCGGATGTATGGGACGGATGGACCTATTGGGCGGCGGGGCCGCTATGGGGCAATTACATGTTTACGCTTGAACCCGACCATGGCCAGGACCGCCCGCAGATGACGGCCATTAAGCCTTTCCTAAACCACGCCAAGCCATAACGCGGACAGGACCGCACCGCCCGGACAGAAGAACAGGAAATCCCATGGACATACAGACATTTAACATTGCGGGCATGATTCTGCTCACCCCGCCGCGCTTTGGTGATGAACGCGGCTATTTTTCAGAAACGTTCAACGCGGCCCGCATGAAGGAAATCGGCATTCCCGGCCCCTTCGTGCAGGATAATCACAGCCTGTCATGCCAGCGCGGCGTGGTGCGCGGGCTGCATTGCCAGCTTGCCCCCCATGCGCAGGGCAAGCTGGTCCGCTGCACCCGTGGCAGTATATGGGATGTAGGCGTGGATATCCGCGCGGGATCACCCACCTTTGGTCAGTGGGTGGGCGCGACCCTGTCCGCGGAAAACGGATCGCAGTTATGGATCCCGACCGGCTTCCTGCACGGCTTCTGCACATTAAGTGAAAATGCCGAGGTGCAGTACAAATGCACCGATTTCTGGGATCGTGAGTGCGAACGGTCCGTGCGTTGGAATGACCCGCTGCTGGCGATCGACTGGCCTGTTGCGGAAAAGGACGCGATCCTGTCGGAAAAGGATGCCGCAGCCTCTCCCTTCTCCAATGTTGATGATTGGTTTCATATATAAAAGACAGCTCCTGAAAAATTTTATCATTTCTTATCAGTGATTTATTTTCAAACAATCTCCGGAAGTGGCGTGGAACTGCCCGATCTTCCCGTTTCAGATGAAAGAAGAAGCTGCACGTGATGCATACGCAATCGATCCTGGTAACCGGGGGACATGGCCAGCTTGCCACGGCGTTATCCACCCGTGACGGTGTGGTACGGGTCGGGCGACCGGATTTCGACTTTGACCGACCCGATACGATTGATGCCGTCATCAGGGCGCATAACCCGTCCGTGGTCGTTAATGCCGCCGCCTGGACCGCAGTGGATGCCGCGGAAACAGATGTAGAGGGGGCACAGCGTGCCAATCATGCCGGTCCCGCACGCATTGCCACGATATGTCGCGAACTGGATATTCCGCTGATCCATATTTCCACCGATTATGTTTTCAGTGGAGATAAAGGCAGTCCCTACATGGAAACCGATCCGGTTGATCCCCGATCGGTCTACGGACGGACCAAGGCGGATGGCGAACAGGCGGTGCTGCAGGCGCAACCTGACAGCATCATCCTGCGCACGGCATGGGTCTATTCCCCCTATAACCGCAACTTTGTCCGCACCATGGTCGATGCGGCAACCAAACGGCCGACCCTGCGGGTTGTCAGTGACCAGATTGGCAACCCGACCAGTGCGGATGCACTGGCGGATGTCATCATGCATATCATAAGGCAGATCCGTGATACCGGATGGAAACCGGACTATGCCGGGATCTACCATGCAACCGGACAGGGTCAGGCAAGCTGGTACGATCTGGCGTGTACGGCGGTCAATGCCGCAGCCAGGCAGGGCAATCCGCAGCCCGTCATGGAAGCCATTACCACCGCCGACTGGCCCACACCCGCACGGCGGCCGCCGGATGCGCGACTTGACTGCACACGTCTGCGGCAGGTGTTTGGTTGTGCGCCCGGCCCGTGGGAACCTGAAGTCGAGCGCGTTGTGGAAAAACTTCTGTCACAACCGGCATGAACCCACCCTTACGGAGCGCCACATATCTGCCGCAACCGTTCGGTCGCACGCAGCATGGCGCCACGGTACAGCTGCCACCGTGATACGGCACCCGGAAAGCGGCCAAGTTCGCGCCGTAGCTCACTGCCACGCATAAAGTAATGACGCACGAAATGCGTCTGCCGCAGCAGGCTTGCAATATACCTTTTCTGGTCCAGCACGGGATGAAGGAAAGTATGCCCGCTTTGTGGCAGCACAAGATCCGTTGACAGTATTGGCGGAAACCAGGAATAGCGTGAAACATCGCCATACCGCGCCAGGGGAATGAAGGTCAGGTCCGCCGCCGCCACTTCGGATGCGACAAAGGCCTCCCCCAATGGCCAGAAACCCGTTTCATCCATATTGGCTGACATTGCCCGTCGCCGTTGCGCCAGATGGGTCAGGGCACGACGGGAAAAAAATGAAATGCAGTTCAGTGATGCCCGCAACTGCCCTGCGGGGTAAATACCCGTATGGAAGCGGTGCCAGTACCATGCCGGTCCTGCATCAATGGGATGGGATATGAAATCCGCCTCATCCGCGATCATGTCAGCCAGCAGGCGGGTACCATTGCCGGCAATGCAGGCATCATATTCCGCGAACAGGTAGTAATCATAATCCGGAATCCGGGACTGCACCTGATAATGGGTGTAATCGGCGTTCCACCATAACAGGCTGCCTTTTTCAAACCGGTTGGCAAACCCTAACGCCAGCATGTCCGCATTACATGTGCGCAGTACACGTTCATATGGAATGGTTCCCGTAAAGCCATTTGTTTCATCAATAGAGACAAAAATATCGTTTTCAGGAAACGTTACCTGCAACCGTTGCAACTGCAGTTGTACGAAGCTGTCCCATGCATAGGTCTTCAATACAATCGCACATTTTTTTTTCGCAATCACGCCACTCATCCCGTGTCACTGGGTTACATCAAAACCAAAATAACATTAGATCGTTTTACTTATTCCATGAATATGTCGTGTAGATGGGAACGATTCATCAATCATGAAATTGCATGAATTTTCAACGTTATTTTAAAATATCGTATGTTTCATCCACACACAGTAATCACATAAACGTGTGGTAAATAATATATTTATATTTGAATTGAATGTACACGAATTATCTGCTTTTAACTTATACGGTTGATGCGATGCGCCATTTTCCTTTACTCGCCAGACATCATGATCAGGCCATCTGTTTCATAAAACCGGAATACAGAAATGTCCCATACGGAAATATCATTCATTCGTTCAAATATTCCGAAAATAAGCCAGTTGGCCGATGGCATTATCGCAATGGAAAATTCCGGCATCTACACCAATTACGGTCCAATAAATCAGCAATTCGAAAAACGCCTGGTTGAACAGATGTTCAATGGCGTGGGCCAGTGCGTCACGGTATGCAATGCCACAATCGGCTTGATGATGGCACTGAAATACGCGACACGCCACAAGGATACCCGTGTCGCGCGTTATGTTCTGATGCCGTCCTTTACTTTCGCAGCGGCGGCGCATGCCGTGTTGTGGGCGGGCTTCACGCCACTGTTCTGTGACATTGATCCCGCGGACTGGATGGCGTCCCATGCGGCGGAAAATGAATTACTGCATGAATATGGTGAACAGATTGCAGCAATATTTCCCTATGCCACGTTCGGGAATGCAACCGATATCAATCATTATACAAAACTGGAAAAACAGACAGGCATTCCCGTTGTCATAGATGCGGCAGCATCCCTTGGGGCCCATAACGCACAGGGGCAGGGATTCGGCACTGGTTCACCGCATGCCATCATATGTTCCCTGCACGCAACAAAAACAATGGGAATTGGGGAAGGCGGTTTCATTTACGCCAACAACCCCGACATGATCGAAGCCCTGCGTGCAATGGGCAATTTCGGCTTTGGCAAGATCCGCCACGCCACAATGCCCGGACTCAATTCCAAGCTGCCTGAAATCGGGGCGTTACTTGCCCTGTCGGGACTGGACCATCTGGAAAGTGTGGTTGAAAAGAAGTGCCGCATAGAACAGATGTATTACGATCTTCTGCCCGGTTTCGGCTTCCAGCGGCAGCGTGGCGCACGCATGTCCTATCAGTTCCTGCCGGTGCGCCTGCCACCACGATATGCGTCACACCGCAATGCGATACTTGCCCGTATGAAAGAAAAGCGGATCGGCACATCGACCTATTTTTCCCCCCATCTGTATGAACAGAGTTATTTTGTTGCCCATTGCAAGGCAGGCGACCTGCAGGCAACCGACGCGCTTGCCTCTTCCATTGTGTCCCTGCCGTTATGGCATGAAATGACGCCGGAAATGGTACGTTACGTGTGCCAGGAACTGCTGAACGCCTGCCACGCCACAGATATGTAAGCCCCCGTTCCTTATCACCTATGGAAAACGGATACATGCAGCCATGTCCACAGATACAGCAACACCCGTCCTTATTGCCGGTGGCGGCCCGGCCGCCATTGCCGTCCTGCTTGCCGCATCGCGCATAGGCGAACTGCCACGCCTGCTGGATGAAGGTCTTGTCCTGGTTGAACAGGGGCCGCATATCGGTTCGGGCATGCTGGGGCGATATGTCATCAATTCCGACAGCGCGGCCGAAACATTCGTCGATGCGATAACCGACAACCCGGTGCCCGAACTTGCACGCCTGACTCATCACCCCATGGTGGAAATGATACGCAACCATGGGCGGCTTCCATTACCGCTACGTGTCGTGGCGGATTTTCTGGATATCGTGGGACAGGTGCTGACAACCCTCATCACCGCCCATCCCGCGTCACGGATCCTGACCGGATGGCAGCTTAAAAGCCTGCACCAGAACGTGGATGGCAGATGGCGGGGCTATCTCATCTCCAGTGATGGGGCGCATACGCAACACATCATTGCCAACAAGGTGGTACTGGCGATGGGCGCGCACCAACCCGAACAGCGGCTTCATGATGAAATGGTGGCTGAAGGCCCCCTGTTGCCCCGCCATGCAGGCAGGGTCATGCAATCCGACGAACTGCTTTCCCCCGATGGCATCGCCAGATTACGCGCCATGACGGCCGGACAGGACAATCCCAGGATTGCCGTCATCGGCGGCGCCAGCAGCGCATTGTCAGTCGCACGCGTCATAATGCGTGACATGGCGGACCGCATCATACCGGGCAAACTGACACTGCTGCACAAATCCCGCCTGAAGCTGTTTTACCGTACGGCGGAAGAAGCCGTGGCGGACGGATATACGGAATTCCATGAAGATGATATCTGCCCGGTCAGCCAGTTTGTGTACCGTTTTGGTGGCCTGCGTTATGATTCGCGCGACCTGGCCATGCAGTTGATGGGCATTGCAGGCGCCCCGCCTGAACCCCGCCTGCGCGATGTGCAGATAAAGGACGACAACCATGCGGAAGTACAGGCCATTATAGATAATGCCGATGCCATTATCGCCTGTTTTGGCTACCGTCCCCGCCGCGTCATCATGATCGATGCGCATGACCGCCCGATCGCCCTGTCCACGGATACCCCCGATGGCTGCCTGACCGGCCCGGAATGCGGTATCCTGAATGCGGCGGGACAGGAAATTCCGGGTCTGTTTGGCCTGGGTCTGGCATCGGGTTTCCGCCCTACCGGGGCGATGGGGGGCGAAACCAGTTTCCGCGGGCAGGTCAACAGTCTGTGGCTATGGCAGACCGCCATTGGGGAAAAGATCCTTCATCACCTTCTGCCGCCCGAAACGCCACTGCTTGCCCCCACGCCACGTCGGCGCGCGCCCATGCTGGAACCAGCGCGCGGACATCTCCATCCCTGAATATCCATTTCCTGTATAACCAGAGCATGGCGGACATTTCACTGTCCCGCCATACCCGTGTTATCAGAGACTGTTTGAAACAGCCTGTCCCCTGGGACATCTGAAAAAATCATAAAGAAGTTTTTGGTGAAGATTTTTTCAAAAAGCTTCGACAGGACACCACCTTTTTGAAAAAAGGCGGCACCCAGAAACTTTTACTTTTATTTATCTGGTCAGGTCAGGGAATTAAACGTACCCGCCTTAAGCGCCGTTTCAATTTCTTCCAGTGACCGCCCGCGCGTTT
Source organism: Komagataeibacter ossonobensis (assembly GCF_057359305.1). NCBI lineage: Bacteria > Pseudomonadati > Pseudomonadota > Alphaproteobacteria > Acetobacterales > Acetobacteraceae > Komagataeibacter > Komagataeibacter ossonobensis. Next base: position 36,775 of record NZ_JBXAYQ010000020.1, read on the forward strand.
CAGGCACATAACGCCATACAAATGCAAATGCGGCCAGGTTGATTGCAGCATACATCCAGAACGTACCCGCCGCCCCCAGCGCCTGTACCAGTGACAGCGTGGTCAGGGAAATCAGCAGGTCCGCCGTCCAGTGCGTCGCCGCCACCAGGCTCATACCTTTGCTACGGCATGACAGGGGATAGACCTCCGCCCCCACCAGCCATATGGCGACAGACAGGCTGCCAACATTGAATATGGCGTAACAGACCACCGCGGCTGCCGTTATCCATGTATTGACGCCATGGGTTGATCCGATGGCAAACATTGTTGCCAGCACCATAAGGGAGACAACAGCACCGGGAATAAGCCGCAGCAGCAGCCTGCGCCGCCCCCATGCATCCACCGCCCAGCTGCCAAACGCGGTGGACAGCACCATGGCAACCCCAATGGCAATCGAGGTCAGCAGGGCGGACGCCTGTCCAAAACCAACGCCGGCGAAAATGGTTGGGGCATAATACAGCACCGCATTGATGCCCGTAATCTGGCAGAATAACGCCACCCCGACCGATGCAATCACTGCCGGGCGCACCCATGGCTGCAACAGCGCGGACCATGGAGCCTGTTCATCATGCATGGCGACAATGGAATCCAGTTCCGTCCGCGCGGCCTGCGGGTCGCTGCGCAGGCGCTGCAACACTTCGAACGCACCTTCCAGGTTGCCCTTCATGGCCAGCCAGCGTGGACTGCGTGGCAGGACCGACATGCCGACAAACAGGATGACGGCCGGCACGATGCCCAGCCCGAACATCAGCCGCCATGACTGATTGCGGCACAGATACCCCGCGATGAAGGACACAAGGATACCCGACACAACCGCAAGCTGGAACAGGACCACCATCTGCCCGCGTTTTTCACGCGGGGCAATTTCCGCGATATAGACCGGCACGATCTGCGAACACATGCCCACCGCCAGCCCGAGTATGAACCGCGCGCAGACCAGCACCACCACCCCGGGCGACAGGGAGGCAACCAGCGTGCCGACAATGAATACAAGGGCGGCAAACATGATCATGTAACGCCGCCCCAGCCGGTCCGACAGCGGGGCCGCCACAAGACAGCCCCCCAGCGCCCCGGCAACGATGGCGGATGTCACGATCTGCTGCCCCAGTGTGCCCAGGGTAAAATCTGTGGTGATCTGCAGCAGGGCTGCGGAAATGATGCCGGTATCATACCCAAACAGGAGGCCGCCCGTGGCGGCGACCCCCGCAATCAGGTTCACGATGCCGGATCCAGGGGCGGTCTGCCTGTCATGCGCCATTATTATGCGTTCTTTCCAGCTTGCCCTTCAGGCTTATTTCAGGGGAATGCGCACCACCAGCCATGGCCGCTCTTCCATGTCGTGACCGTCATGGAACACGGGCAGTCGTCCCCACTGGCCGACCGTCAGCCACAGGGCGCCGTCATTCAGGGTCAGTCCATCGGGGGCGATCAGGCGCGGGTCATGCGCGACAACGGACAGATGTCCGTCCGCCGTGCGGCGCAGCACCGCATGGCGTTCGATGTCCGTCAGGTACAGGGTATTGTCCGGGCCGGTGGCCATACCATCAACCACGGAATCTTCCCCTTCGTCACGCACAGCGCGTTCCAGCTGCGCAGGCTTGACGGCAGGGTCGGCCAGCAGCGCCGTAGGCACGCTGTAAAGCCTGCGGCTGGACAGGGGCTGCCAGTACAGGCGGCTTGAATCCGTGCTCAGCGTCACACCATCGATGCCCCCCTGTCCCATGGCCGGGTGCGCCATGTCATAACGCAGCATCTGCCCGTCCAGTTCCATGGCGAAGCCCGGTTCCGCCCGGGTCGAAGGGGCATTTTCCAGCACACGCCGCGCATGCCCGGTTGCAATATCGACAACGATGATCGCCGGATGATCCATAAGCGAGGTATCACTGATATAGGCCGTGCCCTGCGCACCATGTGTCATGTCCACACGCACGTCATTGACATGGCTGTCGGACCGCGTGGCACCAGCGCCCAGCGGTATGGTCGCCACGATCTGCCCTGTATGCCCATCCAGCCCGATCAGCGACGGGGCGGCTGGTGTTGTCTGTCCGGCGACGATCCCTTCATCCACGATCCACAGCCGACCGGTTGCATCCACCGTCATGCCAAGGGGGGAGACAAAACGCGCCTGCGTTGCCTCATCGGGAAAGGGGGTGGCCTTGCCTTTGTGCAGCACGCCCAGGCGTGGTCCCTTATGGTCGGCGGCACTGCGCGGGAAGGCCAGTACAATGCGCCCGTCAGGCAGGGTTGCGATGCCCGAGGGCTGCATGTCGTAGAAGCGCGCAACTACGCTGATATTGCCCGACGGGGCCGCCCCATGATCCACACTATCGCGGGCAACCGCCCCTACGGGGGGCAGAAGCCCCAGCACGGCGGCCGCACATACGCTATATAATGTCCTGTTAAATAGGCCTGTTTTCATAACGCTCTCCGTTCCCCTGTTCATGCCCGATATGGGCGACATGGTCGTTATAGGCTATAACAGCCTTTTACCCGGTCGGGACATGCCACAAGCATGACGCAGCGTCCGTTCAGGCGGGCTGCGCATCCATTGCGGAACGAAGGGCAGGATAGAGCCTGCGGTAAAACGCCAGCGGCGCGGCATAGGCGCTGACCAGTTCGGGATCGGGATCCAGTGTTTCCTCGCGCTGCTGTGGCAGGCAGACGGCCTCCACCGCCTCCCCCGTCACGGCAATGCGGGCCAGGCGGGCGGCGCCAAATGCGCCCCCCTGTTCCCCATGCGCCAGCCGGTGCAGCGACAGACCCGTGACGCTGGACAGGATGGAAACCCATGTGCGGCTGTTGGACCCGCCACCGATCACGTCCGCCTGTGTCACGATGGAACCGGCATTCGCCAGCGCATCCACCACATCGCGGAAGGAAAAGGCGACACCTTCCAGCACGGCCTGCGTCATGTCCGCGCGCGTGGTGTTATGGGACAGGCCGGCAAACATGCCGCGGATACGCCCGTCATTATAGGGTGTCCGTTCACCCGACAGATACGGCAGGAAAACAACAGGCGATGGCCGCGTCACATGCGCAGGCAGTTCCGCCAGCAGGTCGCGCTCCGCCATGCCGGTCGTACGCGCCCACCATGCCAGCGAAGACGCAGCCGACAGTGTCACCCCCATCTGGTGCCACATATCGGGCACGGCATGGCAGAAAGCATGGATCCCACCCTGTGGATGCGGCCGGAACCGGTCGGTTGTCACCCACAGCACGCCCGATGTCCCCAGCGACAGGAAAGACGACCCTGCCCTGACCGCGCCCAGCCCCACGGCACCCGCCGCGTTATCACCGGCACCGCCCGCCATGACCGGGCGCGCATTCATGCCCCAGCGCCGGGCCAGTGCTGAATCCAGAATACCTGCGGGCGCCGTGCCTTCCACCAGTGCAGGCATGTTGTCACGCTGCAGGCCGGTCGCCGCCAGCGCATCATCGGACCAGCAGCGACGCCCCACATCCAGCCATAGCGAACCCGCCGCATCCGACATGTCCTCGATCATGTCGCCGGTCATGCGGTAACGCAGCCATGCCTTGGGCAGCAGGACATGGCGGGTGGCGGCAAAGACCCCCGGTTCATGTTCTGCCACCCACAGCAGCTTGGGCGCGGTAAAGCCCGGCATGGCGATGTTGCCGCATATTTCACGACTCTGGGGAAACCTGCGTTCAAATTCCGCGCATTGCGCCACCGCGCGCACGTCATTCCACAGGATGCACGGGCGCAGCACATCACCATCCCGCCCCATCAGGACCGCGCCATGCTGCTGACCGGACAGGCCCATGCCCGTAACCTGCGCCATTTCGGCCGGATGGGCGGCGGCCAGTGCGTCCATCGCACCCAGCAGCGCCGTCCACCAGTCCTGTGGTGCCTGTTCGTTCCACCCCGGATGGGGCGAACTGACACGCAACGGATATGAATGACTGCCTATGACATGCTGGTTGCCGTCAACCAGAACGGCCTTGAGGGCGGACGTGCCCAGATCAATTCCGACAAACATTATTATTATTCCCGTGCCGTAACTGGTTTTCCAGTCCGACTGTTCTTGCTTTGCCGCTTTGTTATGCTCCAAGTGAATACACATCGGGGGTGGCATGGCAAGTCCGTGGGGCACACCTTCTGGTGACCTGCAGTCACAGAAAATTTTTCGCAATACGAAACATTACAGGCGAAAGGGGAACAGTATTCGATATCGTTATTAATTCGAAACAGTTCCGTGCATAAAGAACCATTCGTGGATCCTGCCAACGGAATATCCAGCATTCCATAAGAATGCTTTCGGCATGGTTGCTTAAGGTAAAACACGGGAATGCCGCCTTTTTGAAAAAAGGCGGCACCCGGAAACTTTTATTTATCAGTGGGGAAATTCTACGAATACAGCCTGTATTCAGGTTTTTCCCTTTATGTAGCGACGACTTTCGATTTCATGAATTCCTCTACCATTTCATTAACCCTGGCTGCGCTTTCAAGCTGGGGCATATGCCCGATATCCGGCAGGATGTGCCGTTCAACGGCCGTGGACAGGCCATCGGCCTGTGTCGCGGGCAGGATTTCATCTTCCCGGCCCCAGATCACGGTTACCGGAATATCCACCGCCGCCAGCGCGGGACGCAGGTCATCGCCCTGATGCCCACCCGGGAAACAGGCATCCGCCACCGTGCGCAGTGCGGCCTGCACTCCATCCAGCCGTTTATAGCGCAGCACGTCATCTGACATGCGCCGCCCGATCAGCGATTTGTCATGCACAAGGTATTTCAGCACGTCCTGCACCGCGCGCACGCGATCGGCTTCGATAAAGCCGTTGATGAAGGTCATGTTGATCTGCGGCCCAAGCCCGGCAGGCGCCACCAGCACCAGCGAGGCCACGCTCTGCGGAACAGTATGCGCCAGTGTCAGCGCAATACCACCACCCAGCGAATGCCCCATGACATGCGCCTGTTCAATTTTAAGCTGCGCCAGAAGCTGCGCCGTAACATCGGCGAAGAACGCCAGCGTGCCCGGCCCGACATCCTTTGATGATCCGCCATGTCCCGGCAGGTCAAAGGCAATGACACGTCGCCCATGCGCAAGGGCTGCGTGATTGAGCATCCAGTTTTTCAGGTCACCGCCAAACCCATGGATCAGCAGCAGGGGCGTGCCATCGCCTTCCCCCCGTTCATGCACGCGCAGGGTATGATTGCCCACCGTCATCATGACCGGTTCATCAGCCGGCGCACTGTCCGACTGCGCATCGGCTGATGCCGCAAATTCAGTCTGGAAGCGGGTAATGAAGGCGTCAATATCCGTATCCGGCACCGCCGGGTCGGCCACAACGCCAATCAGCGCGCCCACGGGCAGCATTTCCCCGTTGCCCGCGACCTGTCGCCGCAGCGTGCCGGTTACGGGACTTTCAAAGGCATTGGTGATCTTGCTGGTTTCGATATCAACCAGTTCGTCACCGGTTTTGATGGCCGTGTCCGGTTCGACCATCCACCCGGCAATCTTGCCTTCGGTCATGGCCAGCCCGAATTTAGGCATGGTGATGGGGGTTATGTCATGGGTCATGTCAGACTTTCTCCACTACGCGATGGGCCATGGTGGCGGTCACGGCGGCCTCGATCCTGTCCACGCTGGGCAGGTACAGCGTTTCCAGAACGGTGGCGAAGGGAACCGGCGTATGCGGCGGCACCACGCGGCGGATGGGTGCGCGCAGGATATCGAATGCCTCTTCCGCCACAATGGCCGCGATATCGGTGGCCATGTTGCACCGTGGGCTGGATTCATCAACGATCACCAGCCGCCCGGTATCGGCCACGCATTCCAGGATGGTGTCGCGATCAAGTGGGGACGTCGTGCGCGGGTCAATGACCGTGCAACTGATTCCCTTCTTTTCCAGCCGGTCGGCCGCCTGGTTGGCCAATCCGACCATGCGGCCAAAGGCGACGATGGTGACATCGCGTCCCTCCCGCGTCAGGTTGGCTTCGCCAAACGGGATGGCATAGGGTTCGTCTGGCACGTCTTCCTCCTCATCATACATCACCTTGTTTTCAAGGAAGATGACGGGATCATCATCGCGGATGGCTGAAATCAGCAGGCCCTTGGCTTCGTAGGGTGAGGACGGGATGACCACCTTCAGGCCGGGAATATGCGTAAACAGCGGGTACAGCGCCTGACTGTGCTGGGCGGCGGCATTGAAGCCCGCGCCGAACATGGCACGGATCACCAGCGGGGTGCGGGCCTTGCCGCCGAACATGTAACGGAACTTGGCCGCCTGGTTCATGATCTGGTCCAGACAGCAGCCGACGAAATCGACAAACATCAGTTCCGCCACCGGCCGCAGTCCGGTCACGGCGGCACCTGCGGCGGCCCCGATATACGATGCCTCGGTAATGGGGGTATCCAGCACGCGGGTGTCGCCAAATTCCTCCAGCAATCCCTTGGTCACGCCCAGCACGCCGCCCCATGCGTCCTTTACGCCAGCCGATCCGCCACGGCCGCCCGCGACATCTTCACCCATCAGGATAACGGTGGGATCGCGGCGCATTTCCTGCCTCAGGGCTTCATTGATCGCCTGCCGAAAGCTTTTCTTGCTCATGGTTCATTTCTTCCATGCATTGGAGGCTGTTTGGAAACAACCTGATGATAAAAAATAAAAGTTTCCGGGCGGCGTCTTTCCAAGCGTTCTGGAAAAATCTTCGCCAAAAACTTTCTTATGGTTGCAGGGTGTTTCCTGATCTGATTTTTCAGGCAGCCTCCCGGGGATACGGGTCAGTAACGGACATACACATCCGCCAGCAGGTCGGCGGATTGCGGCAGCGGGTCGTCCTTGGCCTGCACCACGGCGGCCTCGATTTCGTCCGCGACGGCGGCATCGACCTCATCGAGTTCGCTACCCTCAAACAGACCAGCCTGTGTCACGCGCGTGCGGAACAGCTTGAGACAGTCATGGTCACGTTTGGCAATCGCCACTTCATCCGCCGCGCGGTAGGTCATGGCGTCCCCTTCAAAATGTCCGTACCAGCGCGCCAGGTGGACATGCAGCATGACCGGTCCCTTGCCTTCGCGCGCATGGGCAATCGCCTCACCCGCGGCCTGATGGACGGCAAAGTAGTCCGACCCGTCACATTCGATATAGGGCATGCCAAAACCCGCCGCCCGTGCCTGCTGCGTGCCGGCGCAGGCATAGGACGCGGCAGTGGCTTCGCCATAGCCATTATCTTCCACCACGAACACAGCGGGCAGGTTCCATACGGAAGCCAGGTTGAGACTTTCCAGTGTCGATCCCTCGTTCGACGCCCCATCGCCATAGAACGCCACGGCCACCCCACCGTCACGCAGGGTCTTGTGCGACAGCGCCGCCCCGCAGATCAGCGGCGGGCCGCCGCCCACGATCCCGTTCGCCCCCAGCATGCCACAGGCAAGATCGGCAATATGCATCGACCCGCCCTTGCCACGGCATACGCCAGTGCTGCGGCCATAGATTTCGGCCATCATGCCTGCCACACCCACACCCTTGGCAATGCAGTGGCCATGGCCGCGATGGGTGCTGGCTATGGTATCGTTATCCGTCAGGTTGGCGCACACGCCTACGGCGGATGCTTCCTCGCCACAGTACAGATGAACGAAACCGGGAATTTCCCCCGTGGCGAATTCAACATGCAGGCGCTCTTCGAACATGCGGATGGTCCGCATGGCCCGGTAGGAGCGCAGCAGCGTTTCACGCGCTATTTGCATGGTTATTTTCCCTGTTTTTTTTCTGGTCCCGCAGCACTGCGCCTGTGCATGCTGCCGGGCTGTGTGCAGCACACACGCATTGCGCCATTGCGGGCAAGGACACACCACGGCCCGTTCACGCCCATGTGACGCGATGTGTACAAAGTGTCGCGAAACCGCGACACTCAGGCAGGTGTTTATCCGCCACCCCCCGCAATACTGAACGCAAGGAAACAGCATGCTGCGTGGTTCCAGCTTCCTGCGTCCTGCCGTTCCGGCCATGGATACGCTCCAGACGGGGCTTGAAGCCTCATGGCAGCGTTGCCGGCACGAGTACGGCCTTGACCCCGCAGCGGCCACCCTGCCCGACGTACTGTCGGGCGCGGAACTGCGGCAGGCATGTTTGCGCATGGGGCGGCTGCTGTATTTTGCGGGGCCGGAAATGGAACGGCTGCACACGGCGCTTGCCCCGGTTGGTTATACCGTCATGCTGTCGGACATGGATGGCATCGTACTGACGCATCAGGCGGCCAGCACCCTCCGACGTGGTTGCCGCCGGTGGCATTTCTGGCCCGGCGCGGTATGGGACGAACGTCATGCCGGGACAAACGGCATCGGCACGTGCCTGGCTGAACAACGCAGCATAAGCGTCCACCGCAACCAGCACTGGCGCAGTGGCCTGCATGGGCTGGCAGGGATTGCAACGCCGGTTTATGACGCATCGGGCCGGATGGCGGGCGCGCTCAATGCCAGTTCGTTCCATCCCACGCCCGATGGCAGCCTGGGCGTGCTGATTGCATCCAACCTGCTGCAGGCGGCGCAGCAGATTGAACAGGCCTGTTTCATGGACCGGTATCGTGGCCATGCCATCATGCTGCTGGGCAATGCGGCAGGGGCGTCCGTTCCGCTGGTCGCACTGGACCGCGACCGGCACGTAGTGGGGGCGACCCATGCCGCGCGTGCGCAGATGGGTCTTCCCCCCACGCAGGATGTAAATGTGTGCCTGCTGGATGATACGGCCATCCCCGCCCCGACCGCGCCATTGCGCGAAGCCCAGACCATGGCCATCCATACCGCACTGGCCAGCGCACGCGGCAAGGTTGCGGTCGCCGCCCGCATGCTGGGCATAAGCCGGTCCACCCTACACCGCAGGATCCGTACCATTGCGGAACAGGAGCAGGCGCAGGCCGACGCACGCGCCTGAACGCCATGGACCCGGCGCCACCGGCACATATCAACGCAGGGTCTTCCCCTGTTTTCACGGACAGGCGGCCTGTTTCCGTCATCACGATGCCACGTCGTCCGTTTACGGATTGATCATTTTTATAAAATAGACTGCGAATTCGGATTTTATGAACTTCCCTGCCTGAACCATTCCAGAAAAAAGGTGCCTGCCATGCTTCTTATTAAAATAAAAATCCGTTATCGCAATTTAAAAACAAATATATAAATAAAAAAGGGATAAATTAAAATGTCAGACACAAATATTATTTATGGATATGAAAATACCGTCAATCAGAGCGGCGATTATATTCTTGCCCCAGCAGGATGGATAATTGGAATCGTAGGTATAGGCGGCGCAACTGCCACATTCGAAGGAAGCGATGTCAATGCGACCCTCTCCTTTGCCCCGACCCTGGTCGGCGCGCTAAACCCCTATTCCGTAACATCCGAGGACGGGGCGCATGTAACACTGACCGGCACCGACGGATCCCTTATATCCGCCGTGACCGGCACCACGATTACCGCAAACGGGGGAACCGTCACCCTGGCGGGCGAAGATGCCATTTCAGCCCTGTCCGGCACCACCTATAATATCGAGAATGGTGGCACCCTGATGATCAACCAGGTGCAGGGGGCCGATGCCATCGCCGCACTGGGGGGGTCAACGGTCAATTTCGGCACGGGTGGTGGAACACTGGTCATTACACCGGGGTCCAATGTATCCATTCTGGAATTCCCCAGCATCACCGGGTTTGACCAGCCGGGCGCAACCATAGAAATTCCGAATGCGACCGCCATTGCTTCCGTATCGCAGTCCGGCGACAGCACCAATATCGTCACGACCACCGGCCAGACCATTCAGGTCCAGGGTGATTTTTACGATTACGCGACCCAGCACAACCTGTTCCAGTCAACCAGCGACGGGAACCTGTATATCAGCACTACCCCCGTCAACAGCACGGGCGATACGGGCGTTCTGGTCTGTTTCCTGCCGGGTTCGATGATCTCCACCCCATCCGGCGCGGTTGCGGTGGAAGACATCCGGGAAAATGACGAAGTCCTGGCGCTGGTGGACGGCCGGATGATCCCACGCAGGGTGACATGGGCTGGCAGGGCACGGGCACATGTCCGTGCAGGCATGCCCGATGATGAAGCGGGATACCCCGTGCGGATCATGCAGAACGCCATTGCCGATGGCGTGCCCTGCAAGGACATGCTGATAACGGCTGAACATTGCCTGTTTTTTGACGGCCGGTTCATCCCCGCCCGCATGCTGGTCAACGGGCGGTCGATCTTCTACGACCACGCGATCCGTTCCTATGATTACCATCACATAGAAACAGAAGAACATTCTGTCATCATGGCCGATGGCATGCTGACGGAAAGCTATCTTGATACCGGCAACCGTCGTGCCTTCCAGCAGGATGGAAATGTCATCCGCATTGGCGGAAAGGTCCGTGACTGGGCACGGGATGCCGCAGCCCCCCTTGGCGTCAGTCAGGATTTTGTTGAACCCCTTTTCCGCCAGATCGAGGCACGGGCAATTGCGGCGGGCCGGGACAATGTATCCGAAACTCCTGCCCTGAATGACGATCCCGCACTTTACCTGCTGACGGAAACGAATGCCGTCATCCACCAGATACGCGCAGCCAACGGGTTTGTCTTTTTCATGATCCCCCCTGGCGTGCAGGACGTGCGCATCATGTCCCGTACTGCCCGCCCATCGGATACAATCGGTCCGTATGTGGATGATCGTCGCCAACTGGGTGTACTGGTCAAGGACATCAAACTGTTTGAGGGCAATGCCACGCGTACCATCACAACCCATCTTGCGGAAAATGCACCAGCGGGATGGTACGATGGCTGGTACGCGCCACGCAACGTTCCGTGCCGATGGACGGATGGGCAGTCATCCCTGCATCTGGGTACGCATTACGCCACCGCTGCCATGCGTCTGCTCTGCATCGAAATTCTGGCAGGTGGCCCCTATGCCGTTGTCAAAAACGACACGGTCGAAACGGATAGTCCACGCCTTACAGCCTGAACAGGCATGGATTTAGGCCGATCAGGGGAGCAGATGAAATATCTGCTCCCCTATCTGCATCAGTTGCCCCCTAAAACCTGCCCTGTCGTAAAAATTTTTGGTGAAGCTTTTTTAAAAAAGTCGGTGCCCGAAAACGTTTATTATTTTGATTTGGCCTGACCTGAATTCTGTTTCTTACCCGATATCTTGCGCATCGCTGGCATGATTTTGCGTGGTTGCCTGAACCACGTTTCAAGATCCCTGGGCGCCATGGGTTTTGCAAACAGGTAGCCCTGCATGACATCACAATGCAGGCTTTCCAGAAGTTCATACTGCGCTTCGGTTTCAACCCCTTCCGTAACAACGGTCATGCCCAGACGGTTGCCGATGCCAATAACGGCGGTGGTCACGGCCTGCGCATTTGCATCATGTTCCAGATTCATGATGAAGCTGCGATCAATCTTGATTTCAGTCAGCGGCAGACGGGTCAGGCGCGACAGGGATGAATAACCTGTTCCGAAATCATCCATGGACAGGCCAACATTCAGGTTACGGATGGCATGCAGCACATCCATCGTATCCTTGTTTTCATCCATCATGACGCTTTCGGTTATTTCTACCGTCAGTCGCGTCGGTGCGATACCGAACCGGGTCAGCAGGTTGGAAATCATTTCAGGCAACTGCCGCTTGCGGAAATGCCCTGCGGACAGATTGACCGATACAGCCGGGATCACGACGCCATCATGATCCCATGCAACAATCTGGCGGCAGGCTTCTTCCAGGCACCACGCACCGATCGCCTCGATCTGCCCGGTATCTTCCGCCACCGCAATGAAGCGTGAGGGGAAAATATTACCCAGATGCGGATGATGCCATCGCGACAGGGCTTCCACCCCATACAGGCTCCCTGTTTTCGCTTCAATCTGCGGCTGGTAATGCAGGTTCAGCAATCCCTTGGCCAGGGATTCACGCAGGGCGGACCCAAGGACAAGACGATCCTGTGCCGCGGTATGGTCCTCCGGTGTCGCGACGCGGAATGTGCCCCGAGCTTCCTTCTTGGCAAGACGCATCGCAGCTTCGGCATGGCCGATCAGGGACTCACTGTCCGGGCCATTTTCGGGAAACATGCTGATCCCTACACTGACCGAAGCCGCAAGAAAATTCCCCCCGATTTCGATGGGTGCTTCCATGCCATGGATCAACGTTTCGGCGAATGCCGTTGCACTGGCGGCCTTGGTATCAGGCAGGATGATGACGAACTCATCCCCGCCTGCCCGGCTGAGGATATAATGGCTACGGCACAGGCTTTTGATCCGTATGGCCACGGCTTTCAGGAAATCGTCCCCGTTGGCATGCCCCAGCGCATCGTTAATATCACGGAAACGGTCCAGGTTGAGCATCAGCACCGCGAAATGGTTATCGCCCGGCTTGCCAACCTGGGTTTTCAGGACCTTGTGAATGGCGGTCCGGTTGAGGAAACCCGTCAGGGGATCATAATTTGCCAGTTGGGAGATATGGTGCCGGGCATCGTACTGTTCGATCAGCACACTGCAGAACGGCACGCAGCCTGCCACGACTTTCCGGGGCCAGTCGCTGGTTTTATTCAGGTTGCGTGAAAACAGGGCAAATATTCCCGATATCTTCCCGTTGCCTGCCTTGATGGCGGACGCCCAGCAATGATGAAGGCCCAGCGAAACCCCGAGGGATTTATAGCTGTCCCACACAACTGTCGCGGCCTCGTCCAGATCATTGGACAGGGCCATGATGTCCGCATCGGACAGGGTCACGTTTTCCAGCGCCGCAGCATAACGTCGGGGCAGGCCGGGGCCGGACAGAACGCGCAGGCGATGTTCTTCATCAATCAGGACCAGAATGGCGACCGTATTGGGAACGAAATTTTCAACCTCGCGACAGACAAGATCAGCCACATCCTGAATCTGCATTTCGGTCGAAAGGGACTGAAAGACCGTATTCTGCAGATCCAGCAGCTTCTTGCGGTGATTTTCTTCCGTTACGGCCTTGATGGACGCCAGATAGTATTTCTCACCCTTCGGACCGATCGGGCTTGCTGACAGCGTCAGTTCACCTGTGATGTAATCGCCATGCCTGTTCTCGAATATGATTTCCCGCGACGTGCCGACAATTGCGTTGATATCCGTCTCACGGTTACGGGCGATGTAGCCATCATGCCCCTGCCGGGCGAAATCCGGCACCAGCATCCCGACATTATGCCCAAGAACCTCGTCCTGCGTATAACTCCACAGCTTTTCCGCGCCGGTATTGAAAAAAATGACATCATTTTTTTCATCGATGACAACAATGGCCTCGGTCGCGTCATGGAGCAGGCGCAGCGCCGCAACCCCCGACAGGGATGGTTTGCGGGACGGTGGGGCAATAAGAAGTTCATTCATGATGATAGGCCAGTTCACAATTGGGCAGGCACGGTGCGTTGGTCTGCATAGAAGACGGCAGAACGGGATCGTGGATCAGGCAGGTTGCAGTCCCAGTGCTTCGGCACGCGCCGGACGTCCCAGCAGGAAACCCTGCCCCGCCACGCAGCCTTCGCCCCGCAGGACTTCAAGCTGCCGTGGTGTTTCGATCCCTTCCGCTAGCACGGAAATATTCATGGTGCGGCCAAGGGCCAGGACGGAACGGACGATGGCGGCCGCATCCGAATTGGTTTCGATCCCCTTCATGAAACTGCCATCCAGCTTGATCCGGTCGAACGGGAAAGACCGCAGCGTATCGATGGATGAATAACCCGTCCCGAAATCATCCAGTGCAATCGAAACACCCAGTTCCTTGATCCTGCGTACGATTTCCAATGCACGTTGCTTGTCATCAATAATTGAAGTTTCCGTTAATTCCAGTTCCAGCCGCGCGGGGGGCAGACCTGTATTTTCCAGTGTTTCCTGAACCAGCCGTGACAGGTCAGGATGAAAGAACTGCACCGGTGACAGGTTGACCGCCAGCTTATACGAAGGGTCCCAGTGGGCCGCCTGTGCGCATGCGGTCTGCAACACCCATTCCCCCAGGGGAATGATCAGGCCATTTTCTTCCGCCACGGGAATGAACTGCGCAGGGGGCACCTCGCCACGTTCGGGGTGGTTCCAGCGCAGCAGGGCTTCGTAGCCAAAGATCTCACCCGTCGCTATGGCCGTCTGTACCTGATAATGCAGGGACAGTTCGCCCTTTTCCATTGCAGTCCGGAGATCCGCCGCCAGCGCGCGCGCTTCACGGACCGTTTCATCCATGGAGGGTTCGTAATACGCGACCGTCCGCACCGGATCCGCCTTGGCGCGATACATCGCAAGGTCCGCGCGTGTCACAAGTGTTTCCTTGTCGGTCGCATCCTTCGGGAACAGCGCCAGCCCCACGCTGCCGCCGGTTGTGACTTCGTAATCATCAATCGGGATGGGCAGGTTGATGGCTTCCTCGATCCGGGCAACAAAAGCATTCAGTTCGTCAGGATCGCTGGTCAGATGGACTGCCGCGAATTCATCACCACCCAGCCGGGCCACGAATTCGCCTTTCCCCAGCATCTCGGTAAATCGGTTGGCAATGGTGACCAGAACGGCGTCCCCTGCGGCATGCCCCCTTACATCATTGATTTCCTTGAATTTATTAAGGTCAATGCCAATCAGCGCGAACTGCGTCGCGTCCTTTTTGGCATCCTCGATCACCTGGTCCAGATGATCGTTGAAGCTGACACGGTTGGGCAGCGACGTCAGGGCGTCGTGCAGGGCCATCTGGCGCATGCGTTCATAAGATTCCGCCCGCGTCGCATCATCAATCGAAAAGCTGTTCCCGCCCGTGGCGACAAGCAGAAGGGTCGTAATGGCCAGCGCAACCCCAAGGACAACCGGGGTATTGCCACCTGCCGTCAGGTCAGCAGACAGCATGGTCGTGCGCATGGCGGATACACCGACAAAATGCAGGCCGGCAATGGCCGCGACAAACAGGACCGTCGCCAGAAGTTCACGATGCCGGTTCCCGCTACGCAACAGGCACTGAAGCGACAGCGTGCCAAAAGCCATGCCCAGCAGCAGGGACAGCCCGATTGTTGGCGCGCTCCATGCCATATGTTCGCCAAAATCCACTGCATACATGCCTGAATAATGCATACCAGCAATAGCCAGCCCCAGTACGATGCCCCCCATGGCCGGTCCCATCCGGCTTTTGCTGGTGGTCGCGATAACGGTTGCCGCCAGCACACCCCCGGCCGCAATCGCAAACGAAAACAGCGTGAATGGAATGTTCAGCAACCCGGCCACGCCGGGCATATAGGCCAGCAAAGCCAGAAAGTGGGTGCACCATATGGTGGTCGCACCAGCCGCCGCACATTGCAGATACCATGAATGGTTTTGCCGCCCTGGTGTCGCAGCAATACGCGCCATGATGCGCATCGTGATCCATGACCCTGCAATGCAGACGATCAGGGCAGAAATCAGAAGGGGCATGTTGGAGTCCACTATCGTTTCAAGCAATTGAAGCACGGCATTATTCCATGATGAAGCATACGATGTAGTATTTATTACTATTTTAATTATTTATTTTTAATTCATGCATTATTATTTTTATAGGTATTTTATATAACTGCGCATGGATAAATATTTTCACATCTATTTATTATGCGAATTTTTACAAATCCTAAAATGATTACTTTTTATGTCAGATATCTACCTCTTTCGATCGCAGATAGGGCAATATGAATACAAATAAATAAAATGTGATATGTTATTTATTCAGTTTAGTATAATTATTTATCACACCCTTCTGATTATATTTTTCTTTCCGGTCTATATTTATAAAAGAAAGAAAAGAAATGATTTTTCCCTTATTTTTCACCACATCAGGTCATATCCGCCCATATCACCCGCACAACTGTGCATGGCGATCATGCGGAGATGGAAAGTTCCCATCACTAAATATTTCAGATCTGTTACTCTCTCGATAATATTTAAAAAATATCTGTAACTGTTTATATGAATAAAATATCTTCTGCATGCCCTGCATAGCGGAACAGACAGAAGAAACCGGATCAATACCCACCACCATTCATGTAAACCAACCAAGCGACGTGATGGACACAGCGTCCTGCTACGGCAAAATCAGGGTAGTTCATTGCGCCAGGCCATCATATTGGTGTGCAAGGGCCAGCGGGGGCATCCATATTGATTAGCTTGCAGCGACTTTCCACAATGACCATCCGTCATCTCGACCGGAGCAGCATGGCCATACGATGTGGAAATACCCATGGAACCTGCTCGTAACGCTCTCTTTGCTCATATGCCTGCCGTCCGGAATGTTCGCACATGACCGTCCCCATCCAGCCATCCCCCCAGACCGGGGTGAGAACGAACGGATCTTCAACCTGCCCCTGAATGACGGTGAACAGTTAAGGTTACTTTTTTCCACTCCGGCCAACCGCCGGGGAATCATCATCATGTTGCCCGGCGGGACAGGGGATATCGGCCTTGAACAGACCGGGCGCATCCACCACGGAGACAATTTTGTGGTGCGCACGCGCGGCCTGTAGAACAGCCACGGATACGCCGTTCTTATTCCCGACACGATTGACCATGCCAATCTCAGGGGCCACCGCAATTCTCCGACCTATGCGCGCGTTGTCGAAGACATCGTCACCTTCGCGCACCGGCAGGGACCAGAACCCGTTTTCCTGCTGGGCACAAGCCAGGGCAGCATCGCGGCCGTGAATGCCGCGGCGCACGCCGCAGCCAACAGTATCGCCGGTGTCATACTGACGGAATCCGTTTCAGTAATGGGCGGCAGCAGGGAGACGATTTTCACTGCCGCCCCGCAAAGGATACGCATACCTGTTCTTGTCGTTGCCAATCGCGCTGACCGATGCGACGTCGCACCACCACAGGCCGCCCAACGGATCGCAGCCTCCATAACGGCCTCCAGGGACGTGCATGTGCTGATGGTTGCAGGGGGAAACACCCGATCGAAAAAGGATTGTAGCTCCCTGTCCCCACATGGCTACTTTGGTATTGAAGATCAGGTCATTGATGCGATCAGCCAATGGCTGGATGCCCATGCCTGACGACCCATGTCAGCAGAGCGTTGATAAGGTCAGCCCCAAAACGTTCTTATGGCTGACGGCGTAGCATGGGCGTACCCTGATTTCAGGGGCAAATCTGCTACATGAAAAAGATAGGCGCGTCATATAAAATCCGACGCAAAAAATGCATGACTGGATTTACCGACAAGCGCTGGTCTTTCCTCGCCTGGATCCATATCTGCGCCTGAACAATTTTTTCGTGAGCAGTCAGGATGAAGAATACCGGTCTTTCGGCGGGCATGATGCTGGCGTTTGCGGCATATGCCGCATTTTCGATCAGTGACGCCTATTCCAAGCTGCTGGCAGGGCTGATTGACCCGTTTGAAGTGGCGTTTTCCGGTGGTATCTTTGGCCTGCTGCTGATCCCCTTCATACGCGGAAAAAACGAATCCTATCGTGATCTGTTCGTGATCCGGCAGCCGGTCATGTGGGGGCTACGGGCGGCTGCCACCTTTGTCGCCACAGCGGCAAGTGTCGAAGCCTTCATGCTGCTGCCCATGCCGGAGGCCTTTTCGCTTATTTTCCTGATGCCATTTTTCGTGACCATCCTTTCTGTTGTGCTGCTGCGTGAAAAAGTTTCCACACTGGACTGGCTGTCTGTCATCGTGGGCTTTGTCGGGGTGCTGATCGTGCTACGGCCCGGCCTGCGCGCGTTACAGTTCGGGCATCTATGCGCGCTGATCGCGGCCATGGCAAATGCCGTGGGTGTCATTGCCTACAGGCTGGCAGGAAAAAATACGCCCCGCCTGTCCATATTCAGTTCCAGCCTGTGCGGTCCCCTGCTGGGCAACGGCGCGCTGATGGTGGCCCATGCAAGCTGGCCGCAGGGTGCCACAATCTGGATGTTCCTGTTCGGCTATGGCTTCCTGGCAGCACTTGGGCAACTGTTCATGATGATGGCCGCCACGCGTGCGACCGCCAGCGCGATCGCCCTGCCGCAATACAGCCAGATGCTGTGGGCCGTGGCGTTCAGCTCTTATGTATTCCACGAATTGCTGGACAACTGGACCTTTGTGGGCATTGCTGTGATCATCGCGTCCGGCCTGTTCAAATGGGGTTATCCGCGTGCGGTTACCAGACTGGCTGCCATAAGGCAGCAGAGGCTTGCCCCACCATGCGGCCCATATCCACTGGCGTGACCTGTGTGGTGCGGCATTCGAAGCAGGAGTGGCATCATCACTTCCTGATCGCCACTCAGCTTTTTCACCTGTCCAATTTACTCACTCTGCGACAGTCCGGGGAACATATTTTGATGCGTGCGGTTTATCAGTAACTGCCACAGTGGATTTATTGACGCGGCAGGATTTCAAATCATTTTGCCGTATCGAAGCACCGGATGGTCTCGACCGTGAATTCGAGAAAGGCGGCCTTAGGCCCCATCTGCGAACAGGCGCTACCCCACGCCAGCGTTTGCGGATGGTATCCAGGATCATCTGTCCTTCCGTATTATCCGAAATCTCAGCCGACATCATAAACGCGTTCCTTTGCATGGGGCGCCTTGATGTCCCGACTGTCGATGCCACCACCGTAAGGACTGGTCTCGCAGCCTGCGATTTCATGATCGAGCATCAGACAGACACCATGGATGGTCTGGAACAGGAAACGGCGCATCAGCCTGTGAAACGGTGGTCTGCCATGGACCAAAATGAACTGACGGCGTTTCCCAGCCGCATCCTGAGCAGACAGGATAGCGCAGCGCATTGATGGTCTCACGACAATCAGTTGCCCGCTTCCGTCCACGCCGGTTCGCAAGCGGCATCGGGGCGCTATGCGCTTGCATTCCTCATCGGTCAGATCAAAGGGATAGCGTTTCGTCTTGCGCGTAATGTTGGCCATACGGGCTTGTTGTGCTGGCATCTACAGCCTGCGTTTGAATCACGCACCAACCTTCTTGAAAACCTATCACATCAAATTTCCAAACGGACCCTTACAGGCACAGGCTCTGCTCACGGGGCAGAAAAGGGCGGCTGTAAAGCCTATGACAGCAACGTATTACGCGCCCCTGTCGCTCAGATCGGCGCCGAAGCTGTTTGGACGTGCCTTCAGTCAGGATCAGTGATGGCACACAGATTGGCCCCGGCGTTTAGCTCCTTGCAGCCAATCATCCGCGCGACCGTGAATTATGCAGGAAGGTTCTGGAATCCGGCGCAGCCTTTGCGTAGCTGATTACCTTGTCCCCAGAATACCTGGCCCCTGTCGCGGCCATGCCAGAAGGCATAGCGCCTGCATACAGACCGCCCCCAGCGGCAACCAGACAAATCCGGCCGTAATCCATGCAGACAGTTCCGGTGGTTGCGTAGTTCCCGCCTCAACATAATGTCCCTGTGACAGGAACTGCGCCAGAACGAAGCCGGTCAGGCCCATCGCCAGTTTCGTGACCCATGTATTGATCGAATACGCCAATCCCGCTGATCCGGTCGACGTCAGTGGATCACCATCATCCACGGCGTGTGCCAGCAGAGTGTAATACAGCGGGGACATTACTCCCTGCGCCAGAGCCAAAAGACCGACTGAAAGGAAAAAACCGGTCATGGACGCACCCGCCACGGCCATCGCCAGATAGGCCATGCCTTGTACAATCAGGCACAGAATACCGCTGCGAACAGTCCCCACATATCGGGTAAGCGGAAGGCACGCCGGCACACCCGCAAACAGCAGGACGGTGATGAAGGTAATGATATTGGCACCCAGTTGCTCCGTTCCGCCAAGGACGATGCGGGCGTAATACAGCGCAAATCCGAACAGTGCCGCCTGTCCCACGAAATAAAAGAATGCAAGAAGGTTACTAATTACCCATTGTCGGTTTCCAGAAAGATGACGCAACGTGACTATCAGCCCCTGCCGGACGGGAACTGGTGGATGCCGCACGGTGCAGCCACGCGCCACGCAGAGCCATAAAAAACAACCAAGAACCGACAGTCCCAGCACATACACCGCCATGCCATACCGGTGCTGCGCCGCACTTTCGCCCCCACCCAACCAGGTAATGGCGGGAATGGTCAGCAATGCCACGAGCAGAGATCCGGCCTGGCAGCCCATCATACGGAACGCATTCAGTCCAACACGCTCTGTAGCGGATCGGCTTATCATAACCGCCAGTGCACCATAGGGTGTGTTGATACAGGAATAGATCGCACCGAATACGATATAGGTCAGCCCCGCCCACAGGACTTTCCCGGTGGGCGAAAGCGGCAGGGCCAGAAAGCACAGGAACCCCGTTATTCCGAAGGGTATGGCAAGCGTTCGGATCAGGCGCGGCACAGTCAGGCCGCCCATGCGGTCAACAATGTAGCCGATGGCTGGATCACAGAAGGCATCAACAACACGGGCTACCAGCAGAATCCACGATACGGCCACAAGCGGCAGGTCATAGATATCCGTGTAGTAATACATCAGATAGGATGACGTCATGCCCCACATCATGTTGGAGGCAGCATCACCACAGCCATAGGCCATCTTTTCCTTCAGGAGCAAAGTATGACTGCTTTCCATTATTCCGTTTGTCCCTGAAATATCCGGTTCAGACAGACGCTAGCATGCGCTGCCAGAACGACAAGCCACGCCATATGCGGTTCATTCCCTATCCAGTCATGATGTTTACGTTCCGGAAAAAGCCAGCATGGCTTGATGCGCCCCGGATAAGGGGGACCACCTGATGATCCCGTCCGTCGACAGACTTACCTATCCGCCAGTATCAACAATGGAAAAGGCCTACGTGCGAAAATACGACACCATTTACAGGACCATCTGATCCACAATCTGCTGGATCCATGTATCCGTAATCGGCGCGTATGGGAAATCAGCACACGACAGGAGAACGCCCCATACAGCAGATCGAGAATGCGTCCGCCAATATCCGCACGCACCCCAAACCGTTCAAGTGCGGCTACCCTACCTTTCTGCGCGGTTCGCTCCATCGCTGCCAGATGCCTGCTCAAGTGACGGACCAGACTGTGCTGCGGAGGTCATGAACCATGACGAACGCGCGTAGTTAAAGTGTAACGCTTCATCAACATAACCAATTTGGAAAGTCATGAGGCGACGCCCTACGCGGAGAAGATCATGATCTCGTCCTATACAATCGCCATACCTGACGAACGGCTCGCTACGATCAAGGCCAATATCGAAGCCTATGACTGGAGCCAGCTTCCGGATGCGGGCGGCTGGTCAGCGGGCGTCGGGATCGATGACCTGAAGCGCCTCATCACCTATTGGAAAAATCACTATGACTGGCGTGCAGTCGAACAGCGCCTTAACCGATTGCCCAACTTTACGACCGATATCGAAGGAGAGCATCTCCACTTCGTTCATATGAAAGGTAACGGTTCCAAGCCACCCGTGCTTCTTCTCCACGGCTGGCCAGGCTCGTATCTTGAGTTTGAACGTTTACTGCATCCCCTGGCTGCAGACGGACAGGATGTTGTCGTCCCCTCGCTCCCCGGCTTTGCCTTTTCCAATCCGATTACCGGTGTCATAGGCCCGCGCCGGGCAGCCGAACTTACGCACAGACTGATGGTTCGTCTGTTCGGTCAGGCGCGCTATGTCGTTCAGGGTGGCGACTGGGGCGCACACATTGCAAGCTGGATGGCCTGTACACAACCCGCTGCGCTATTCGGCATCCACGTCAACACGATGAGCGTCTTCGCCGATGACACGATCCCGACAACCCTTGAGGAAAAGGATCTGTTCTCCCGCCGTGCCGCGATCCTCGACCGGGAGACCGGCTACAGTTACGAGCAGTCAACACGCCCGCAAACATTGGGCGTTGCTATGGCCAATAGCGTGGTCGGTACGGCTGGATGGATACTTGAAAAATTTGGTAAGTGGGCGGACCTCCCGACGTTCTCCGATGGCAGCCCGGATATCTGGAGCAGGTTCTCGGAGGATGAACTTATTACCAACATCATGCTTTATATTGCACCTTCGGCAGTCATGACGGCGACATGGATCTACCTCGGCAGGCGCCTGGAAGGTTCGGATCGGTTTCCTGCCGGCACGCACATAGGTGTGCCGACCGGGGTCGCGGCGTTTCCAGATCCCGTGTTCCTGCCAACGCCACGCTCGTTTGCGGAGAAGACCTACAATATCGTACACTGGACAAACATGACCAGAGGCGGCCATTTTGCTGCTCTGGAAGAGCCGGACCTGATGTTGGCTGACCTGCGTGCCTTTATTGACAAGGTATCGAAAAAAACACTCCTGAAGCCGATGCCGCGCATCTTCGTCAGACGTTCATTGTCAATCGGTACTCAAAAGTAACTTCTGATCAACATGCAATATTAATTCTCTGTTGAATATCCGGACTGTTTCCAAAAGCCGCATGCAGCAGGAGACTGC
This sequence comes from Komagataeibacter ossonobensis, assembly GCF_057359305.1. Taxonomy (NCBI): domain Bacteria; kingdom Pseudomonadati; phylum Pseudomonadota; class Alphaproteobacteria; order Acetobacterales; family Acetobacteraceae; genus Komagataeibacter; species Komagataeibacter ossonobensis. The sequence goes on from NZ_JBXAYQ010000020.1 coordinate 59,173, forward strand.
CGGGGCAGTTACGAGTCTGGAGAACAGTTCAGTTACGGTTCTTAAGATGACAATTGCTGCGATATGGATTGCGGATATGAATGTATGGACGCAGCGATCATATCTGGTCGCAACAGGTCGCCAGTCTTTCAGTTTTGCAAACATGTTTTCGATAAGGTAGCGCTTTTTATACGCGTGCCAGTTGTAAGGCGGCTTTGATTTCCGGTTTTTCTTTTGAGGAACTCAAGCTGTGATATTGCGCTTTGCAATCAGTAACCGGATCAGGTATTTCCTATGTACATCCTGCGCGTATATTCGGAACGCAGAAAGCCGCCCTTCCGGACGGCTTAGTATATTGATGGTATTGTATAAGATA
>NZ_JBXAYQ010000021.1:0-59008 GCF_057359305.1 Komagataeibacter ossonobensis
CTTACTTTCCCAAAAACCATGGTAGGGTCCGGTATACGACCACCGAGCATCGGGCAGGATCATCTTCATCAATCAGAATGGCTTGCACTGACGTGACGCACCGTGAAAGTCATCGCGAGTGGTTGCGAGGGGTAATCCCCCCATAAAAAGAGTGACTTTTGAATGAGAATTTTCTCAGCGTAAGGATGAGGAGATTCTGATGAAAAGCGATCGCTTTACTGACGCCCAGATCATGGGTGTGATCCGCCAGGCTGAGGGCGGCGTCTCGGCTCCTGACCTGTGCCGGGAACTGGCCGCACAGGCTGTGTGTGGCGCATCATGGGGTCAGCATTGCGCTGGCCTGTCGGGTGGTTCGCTGTCTGGAACAGGTTATGGATACGCAACCGGGCAATCCGCCGCAGAACGCCTATTTTGAACGCTACAACAGAACTGTCCGGCAGGAATGACTGGAGCAGTATCTGTTTGAAGGCATTCAGGATTTACAGGAGGTCGCGACACAATGGCTCTGGACATATAACCATGGCAGACCCAACATGGAAAACTGCGGCTTAGCCCCCACCCAGAAACTAAAAACAGCTGCCTGAATTCTCATTCAACGCCCCCACTAAAAATGGGAGGATTACCCTCTCTCCGACATGTCTTGTTTCAGGCCGGACTGGCGGCGGCATGCCATGCGCAGATGATATCGGCAGTAGCGTCACTGCGGATATGGTCTGCATGTGCCGTCATTACGATAACATCCACCCCTGTGTCATAAAAACAACAGTATATTCCCGCATCTTATATCAATATCTGAAAACAAGACCAATCTCGTCAATTCGTATCCACATCGTTCCAATATTTTCTTTATATATTATTGAGTTATCAAAACAGACCTCACATCCATCTGATATCGCATTCTGAATTCATCATACGTGGACAGTCTATGTTCATCATGAAACACCTGCTTTCAGAAACATAACATCCCCATATGCAAACGTATTATATAAATAATTAAATTGTATAATAGAACGAAATCATTATTATTTTTTACATAATACATGTATAATTTCAAATATTATCAATAATTATTTTTATAAAATAGAATAAAAAAATTAACAGGCTACGTAAAAATAACTTCACAAGCACTAAGTTATTTTTACAAATGCAGAATATGAAGATTTAATAATACTGAAATCATAGTTTCATAAAAACATCACGAGACACCATGAAACCCCAAACATAGGGTGTGCCGCGTCATTCAACCACCATCAATCGGGGCCTTGTCATGAGGGATCACGCTGCATGAAAAAGAACACGTTTCTTCTCCTCACAACATGCATGAGTTCTTTGTTCTTCCATAACGCCCATGCAGCCGATGCGGCACAGAATCAGCCCGCAACCAAGCAGACGGACCATCGTGGCAAAATCTCCGCTGGCAAGATTACGACAAACGCCAGCGCGGATTCCGTAACCGCCACCAAGGCAGAATCGATCATTGTCATGGGCGCTGGCGCCGCGCGTGAAACACAGTCGCTGTCCCACCTTGCGCTGCAGGAAGTAGCCCCTGGCACCAGCCCGCTTAAGACCCTGTCCAAGCTGCCGGGGGTCATGTTCACCTCATCCGATCCGCTGGGATCGTATGAATGGTCACAGCAGATCATCATCCGAGGGTTTGACCAGAGCCGCCTTGGCTTTACCATGGATGGCATCCCGCTGGGCAACCTTGCTTACGGTAATGATAACGGCCTTTCAATCGGTCGTGCATTGCAGACGGAAAACAATGGTCCGGCCACACTGGCACAGGGCGCTGGCGCGGTCGGGGTTGCTGCGTCAAATGACCTTGGTGGCGCACTGGAATTCACATCTATTGACCCGACCAAGAAATTTGGTGTCGATGTAGCGGGTACCGTGGGATCATACGGCACATGGCGCACATTCGCCCGTATCAATTCCGGCACCCTGCCCGGTGGCGGCCGACTTTATGTATCCTATGATTATCAGGACGCCAACAAATGGAAAGGCGATGGCATCCAGCAGCAGCAGCAGGCCAACGCCAAGTTCATCCAGCCACTGGGTGACAAGGTCAAGCTGACCCTGTTTGGTGATTACAGCCAGCGCGCGGAAAACGATTATCAGGACCTGTCCAACCATATGATCGCGACCAAAGGCTATAACGTTGATAACGTTACAGGCAATTACGGCCTGGCCAAACAGATCGCGTCCGCGTACCAGAACGGCACGTCCTTCCCCTCGGGCATCGCCGATCAGGACCAGTCCTACTACAATTCCGCCGGCCTGCGTCAGGACATTCTGGGATACGGTAAACTGGATTTCCACTTTACCGACCATCTGAAGGGTTTTGTCAGCGTTTATGGCCATACCAATACGGGCGAAGGTGTATGGGTCACGCCCTATACCGCGACCCCTGCATCCCTTGGCGGGTCCCCCCTTTCTACCCGCACGACGGAATATGACATTCATCGTGAAGGCGTGATCTCCAGTCTGTCATACAATATTGGCCACCATACGATCGAAGGTGGTTTCTGGTTTGAAAACAACGATTTCGAGCAGGCACGGCGTTTCTATCCGCTTGGCAGCAACCAGTATCCCGGCAGTTCCGTCCACTGGTTCGGCGGAAATGCGTTTGATACCCAGTGGCAGAGCGCGTTCAACACCAAAACCTACCAGTTCCATATTCAGGATACATGGCAGATTACACCGGCGCTGAAGCTGAATTATGGCTTCAAGTCGCTCGTGGTGGACAATGAAGCCCGGCAGTTGGACGGAAATTACATGGGCACGCCAACAGCAAACCCCTATGCGTCGGGTTCGATCACATCGGCCAACGGCTTCCTGCCCCAGATTGGGGCAAATTACCGTATCAACCACAACAACGAAATCTTTGCCGACTTCTCACGCAACATGGCGGCGTTTGACAACTCCACTACTGGCGCGACCAGCCCGTTTGCAACAACGACTGCCGGCTATAATGCGATCAAGAACAAGATCCATCCGGAGATGTCATACAGCGAGGAAATCGGCTACCGCTTCCACAACAAACGGATCCAGGCATCGATCACCGGGTATTACATTGAATTCGAGGATCGCCTTCTTTCGATTACGCAAGGCGCCGGCATTCAAGGCAACCCGTCGGTCCTGAGCAATGTGGGCGGCGTTACATCCCGCGGCATTGATACGGCATTCAATTACCGTTTTGCCGATAACTGGTCGCTTTATGCATCCTATTCGTACAATGACTCCGTTTATGATGATAACCTGACCTCGAACGGCATTACCTACAATACCCGGGGCAAGAGCGTGGTCGCCATGCCGCGCAACCTGGCCAATGTCCAGATCAGTTACGATGACGGCACGATCTGGGGTAATATCGGCATGCAGTACCAGGGGCGCCGGACCTATACCTATACCAATGACCAGTGGGTCAAGCCGAACGATATCTTCAATCTGAATGTGGGTTACCGCTTCCACAGCCATAACTGGGCGCTGCGCGGTCTTGATGCCCAGATTAACGTTACCAACCTGTTTGACAAACGCTATGTCGCCACAGTCGGCAGCAATGGCTTCAAGGTCAATGATCCCGGTGGAACCTTCCAGACCCTGCAGGCTGGCGCACCACGCATGGTGTTCTTCACCCTGCGCAAACACTTTTTCTGATATCACCACGCAGGCCTTCGCCCTTTACATCAGCCTATGGACGACCACACACCATGTCCGATATCGCCAATCGCCGTCAGTTCCTGAAATTCAGCGCAGCTGCCGCCATCGGGGCGGCACTGCCTGAAAACCTGAAACGGGCACTGGCGGTCGCCCCTAACAGGGTGACCGGCACGATACAGGATGTGGAGCATGTAGTTATCCTGATGCAGGAAAACCGGTCATTCGACCATTACTTCGGCTGCCTGCAGGGCGTGCGGGGATATGGTGACCCCCGCGCTGAAAAATTGCCTGATGGCAGCAGCGTCTTTGCACAACCGGATGGGAAGGGCGGCCATGTCATGCCCTTCCTGTTCAACACTGCACATACCTCCAGTGCCTGCCTAGCCAGCCTTGACCATAGCTGGAAGGACACACAGACGGCATGGAATGACTGGAATACATGGGTGCCACACAAGACGGCCATGACCATGGGCCATTTCACCCGTGCGGAAATCCCGTATTATTACGCGTTGGCCGATGCCTTTACGGTATGTGATGCCTATCATGCCTCCATTTTCGGGCCGACCAACCCCAACCGTCTGTTCTTCTTCACCGGCACGAACGGACTGGCGGTCGGCAATGACGGATTGCAGGCCATACAGAATGTCGATGACGGCAACTGGTCGGCGGACATGGCGCATGACCGGGCCGATTTTCAACCCTTCCGCTGGACCACCTATCCCGAAAAACTGCAGGCGGCGGGCGTATCGTGGCGCGTTTATCAGGAATATGACAATTTCGGCGATAACCCGCTGGCGTCCTTTGCACAATTCCGCAACCTTGATCCCCGGTCATGGGAATACCAGCGCGCCCGCATGATCGTGCTGGGATCAACTGCCACCAACATGCATGATGCCGAAGGCCGCTACCTTGTCGCCGCCTTTGAAGATGATGTCGCGCACGGCAGGCTGCCGCAGGTTTCGTGGATCGTGCCACCAGCCGCCCTGTCGGAACACCCTAACGCCCCGCCCGGTTACGGTGAACACCTGATTTCCCAGTTGATGGATGTCTTTGTGCGTCATCCCGATGTCTGGGCCAAAACGGTTTTTATCCTGAATTATGACGAAAATGATGGTTTCTTTGACCACGTCCCTCCGCCGGTCCCTGCACTTGACCTACGGCATGGCGGCAGTACGGTCGCGACCATGGGGGAATCCTATCGCACCGTCCCGGTAGGACTGGGGCCGCGCGTGCCTGCGATCGTGATTTCACCATGGAGCAAGGGCGGATGGGTCAATTCACAGGTATTCGACCACACGTCCGTCCTGCGCTTTCTTGAAACGCGCTTTGGTGTAGAGGCCCCCAACATCACCCCATGGCGACGGGCCGTATGCGGGGACATGACCTCCGTTTTCGACTTCGCGCAGACGGATCGCCGATGGACCGCGCACCTGCCGCGGACGGATACCTATCTGGCGGAAACACGTCAGTCATGCATGCTGCCCAAGCCGACCATTCCCGCCCGGCAGTCCCTGCCGCAGCAGGAACCCGGCCAACGCCCGGCCCGCGCCCTGCCCTACCGACTGCATGCAGACCTGATGGCGCCGGGACACCTCCATATTGCGAATGAAGGTAGCCAGGGGGCGGTACTGCGTATCCGTGATGGCAAGGTGACACGCCATTATACGCTGGGCGCCGGATCCGATATGACCCTACCAGTCACAACCCATGGCAGCCTGCCCGTGACCGTCCATGGACCCAACGGTTTTTTCCGCCAGTTTCTGGGCACAGGTTTGCCGGACGTAACCCTGCGTTACGACCCCGCCCGTGACGTGGCGGTACTGTCACTGCATAACCATGACCATGCGTCCCGCACGGTCCGGATTGAAGACGCCTATACCCATACCACGCACGAAACTGAACTGCCCCCCAATGTGACAACCGACACCATATGGCCGATCGCTGTATCCGACCATTGGTATGACCTGACCATTCAAGACCCGCATCACGCCCATCGCCTGATCCAACTGGCGGGACATATCGAGAATGGCAGGCCAAGCCGTACGGATCCCCATATGGGCCGGACCGGGGCATGACAGTCCTGACCCGCCGCTGGACTTGTGACAGTTCTGTGCCGGTTGACTGAGCGTTTCAAGCTTTCAACAAGAGAGGCATGAGAGCATGGCATTGAAGCAGACAGAAGAGTTCGCCGCGAGGCGGTCAGGATCGCGCTCAGCCGCGGTGCGAGCCAAAAGACGTGAGGTTCGCGTTTATTGGGACGCACCGTGACCGCTGGCCCATCGTGCGTCTGTGTCGGGTCCTGCAGGTCTCGACGCGTGGCTACCGGGCGTGGGTTTCCAGGCCCATGTGCGAGCGCCAGCGCACCGACCTGAAGGTTCTGGCGCATATCCGCGAGCATTTTGCTCTGAGTAACCGGACCTATGGCCGTCCGCGGATGACCATAGAGATCAAAGAAGCAGGCTTGCTGTTGGTGAGCGTCGTGTGGGGCGACTAATGAAAGCCAACGATATTCGTCCCGTGCGTACGCGTAGGCACAACGTCACGACCGATAGTCATCATACCCTTGGTTTTGCAGCCAATATTCTGGACCGCAACTTCATGACTGATGCCGCCAATCGGAAATAGGCAGGCGACATCAGTTATATCTGGACCAGCGAAGGCTGGCTTTACCTTGCTGTTGTCATTGACCTGTTCAGCCGCCGCGTTATCAGTTGGGCCACCAGTGATCGGATGAAAAAGGCCCTTGCTATCAGGGCGCTCGATATAGCGGTGCGTCTACGCAATCCACCACCAGGCTGTATTTTCCATTCTGATCGCGGCAGCCGATACTGCTCCCATGATTTCCAGAAAAAATTGATGGAATACAGGATGACACCGTCCATGTCCGGCAAGGGAAACTGCTACGACAACGCCGTGGTCGAGACCTTTTTCAAGAGCCTGAAGGCCGAAATGCTCTGGAGACAAAGTTGGCCAACACGGCGTCAGGCAATGGCCGCCATCTTTCAATACATCAACGGCTTCTATAATCCGCGACGGCGCCACTCCTGTCTCGGGAGTATCAGCCCACTCGCTTTCGAGGCCAAAGCTGCATAAAAGAGATCACATACCGGCACAAAACCGTCACAAGTCCAGCATCCTGCTGCGCGTTTCCAGGTCGATGTCGCAGCGCTGAACGCCACCTTCGCGGAAGTGCTTACCCCACCATCCGGAGCGGATGACGATGATGGGGAACTGGCGCATGACGACGATACCGACCCGGAAGACGACGTGGATGCCGGTGCATGGACAGGGTTCGCCATACCTGTCCATTGCGCATGGCCCATGCCCGTCCGGGTACAGTACCGCACATGTTATTGACCCGGTGAGCGGGATGGCAGATGCTCGTTGCATATTTACAACAACCGCTATGACCGCTATGTATATACAAGTAGATGCAATTTATTGAAAAAGGCTATCTCCATGGCAGCTTCTTCTTCCGTGCCTACCCGGTCAATATGCGTGCCCGCCCGTCCCGAAGTTGCCGCCCTGCCCGTCTATAACGCAGGCCTGTCGGAAGATGAGGTACGCCAGAAATATAATGCATCCCATATTTCAAAACTGGGTAGCAACGAAAACCCCTATGGCCCTTCTCCCGCCGCCCTGAAGCAGTGGGAGAATCTGACACGCCAGCTATTCCGCTACCCCGATGCAACCGCATCGACATTGCGCCATGCGCTGGCACAGGCAACGGGGACGCCAGCGGACCACATCATGCTGGGCAATGGATCGGAACAGATCATACGCCTGATCTGCGAGGCCTATCTTTCCCCTGGCGACCGGGTCGTGACCGTGCTGCCGTCCTTCGGGCTGCATGTGATATGGCCTGGAATGATGGGCGCACGGGTCGATGCGGTTCCCATTACCGCCGAAGGTCAGTTCGACCTGCCGGCGATGAAGCGGGCAGTTCAGGCTGCCCCTTTGAAGATCCTCATGTTTTCCAATCCCTCCAACCCGGTCGGCTGCATGATGAACGCAACCGACATGCTGGAACTGGTGGCATGCTGCCCGCAAGATACCCTGATTGTCATTGACGAGGCCTATTACGAATACGCCCTTGGCAGCCCGGATTATCCCGACGCCACGAAAATCCTGCCCCGGCAGGCACGGCCATGGCTGGTGCTGCGCACGTTTTCCAAGGCCTATGCCCTTGCCGGTCTGAGGATTGGCTACGCGCTGGCATCCGATACCAGCGTCATCGGCACCCTGAACAAGGTGCGTGATCCGTTCAACACCAACATGGCGGCACAGGACATGGCGTTGGCATGCCTGCACGACAGGACGCACATGCACGACAGCGTCGCAACAACCGTGGCGGAACGCGCACGCTTCATGAATGAACTGACGCGACAGGGTTATGCCCCCGTGCCGTCGCATACCAACTTCATATTCCTTGACGTCGGTCAGAACGCTTCCGCCCTTGCGGAACGTCTGCTGCGACATGGCGTCATCATCAAACCCTGGCGTGAAAAAGGATTCGAAACATGCCTGCGCGTCAGCGTTGGCCTGCCCGCGGATAATGACCGTTTTCTCCGTGCCCTTTCCATTGAAACGGGACAGACCGATGACAGCCATTGAGACCTTCATCGCACGCATCCAGCCCTTGGTGGGGAACAGGATTTCCACCAATGCGACGGTCCGGCAGCATCATGCGCATGGCGAAGGCTGGCAGTCCCCCGACCCGGCCGCACAGCCAGATGTGGTGGTGTTCGCCCGGACGACGGAAGAAGTCGCGGCCATCGTTTCTGTCTGTCATGACCTGTACCTGCCGGTCATTCCCTTTGGCGGGGGAACATCACTGGAAGGGCAGCTGACCGCGACGAAAGGCGGCGTCAGCCTTGACCTGTCGCAGATGAACGCCATTCCCGACATCCGTCCGCAGGATCTGAGCTGCCGGGTACAGGCCGGGGTGACGCGCCAGCAGTTAAATGACCTGCTGCGCAGCGACGGGCTGTTTTTTGCCGTGGACCCCGGTGGGGAAGCAACGCTGGGTGGCATGTGCGCCACCCGTGCGTCCGGCACGGGGGCCGTACGCTATGGCACGATGCGCGAGAACGTGCTGGGCCTGACCGCCGTAATGGCGGATGGCAAAATCATCCAGACGGGGGGCAATGTCCGCAAATCCGCGACCGGGTATGACCTGACCGGCCTGCTGATCGGATCGGAAGGCACGCTGGGCATCATTACGGAAATCCAGGCCCGCCTGCATCCGTTGCCTGAAACCATTCTGGGGGCGACCTGCCAGTTCAGCACACTGGCGGATGCCGTAGACACGGCCACCTCCATCATTCAGGCCGGCCTGCCCATCGGGCGGCTGGAACTGCTGGACGACGTGCAGATGGATGCCTGCATCAGATATTCATCACTGGAAGGATATCGTCCCCTGCCCACCCTGTTCTTTGAACTGCATGCATCCCCGGCATCGGTCACGGAACAGGCGGACCTGCTGCGCGAAATCACCGAATACCATAACGGGCTGTCATTCCGGGCATCCGCCAGCCCGGAGGAACGCACCCGGTTATGGAAAGCCCGTCATGACGCCTTCTGGGCCTGCATGGCCTACCGACAGGGGCACAAGGGCATGACTACCGACGCGGTCGTGCCGATTTCCGCCATGACCGACATGATTACACTGGCCAAGCAGGACATTGAGGAATCCGGTCTGGTCGCCCCCATTGTCGGCCATGTGGGGGACGGCAATTTCCATACCGTCATCCTGATCCCGCCAGAACCGGACGGATGGGCGCGCGCGCAGGCGCTTGATCACAAGATCATCCAGCGCGCCCTTGACCTTGGGGGTTCCATAAGCGGAGAACACGGCATTGGTATTGCCAAGCAGATGTTCATGCACAACCAGCACGGCAACGACACGATTATGGTCATGCACGCAATCAAGCGGGCGCTGGACCCGCGCAATATCCTTAATCCCGGCATGCTGCTGCCTGCGGCAGTCAGCCCGTGACATTGCGGATATCTTCCGTCCGGAGACTACCCGCCCGCCCATGGAAAAATGGGCAGGGCATAACCCGGCCCGTTACGGAATCTCCCGGCTGGCGGGTCAGTATCGCGACCATTGACCGGTCATGTTCCTTTTCCGCCTATCCCGGCATGCAGCGCCAGCAGGCGCTGCTGTCCGGCGCCGGGCTGGAACTGATCCTGCCCACACGCGAATGCATGCGGCTGGAACGTGCGGGTGCGGTCCTGTCGTTTTCCGGCATGCTTCCCCTTACGTGCCGGTTGGATGAAGGTGCAGTTTCCGTACTGAACATCATGTTTGCGCCTAACAGGTTCCCCGATGCCGCGATCCGGTCGGTAACGACAACGTTCTTTCCCAATGCAGAAGCGGATGCCGTTATTGTTCCCGTGCGCGGTTCGTGGCGCGCAACCTGCGCCAGTAATGCGGTCCACCATGTTACGACAGGCGAAATCATACATGGCAGGATACGGTATATTGCGCCCTTGCCCGGTCAGGACCAGCAATCCGCGTTGTGTTACGTTGCCTCATCATGTATGTAAGACTATGTTAAAATGACGCCTGATCATTTCTTTTCCATCCGGCACCCCGCAGGCTGCCATAGACCATGAATTGAGTGCTGTAATATGGCTACAGGTATTGCTGAAACTCAGGCAATCACTCGCTATGAACAGGTCAAGCAGTATATCACGACACGCATAAAGCGGGGAGAGTGGAAGGTGGGCCAGCGCCTGCCATCCGAAAGTGAACTGGTGGAAATTACCGGCGTATCGCGCATGACGGTACATCGCGCCCTGCGTGAACTGATGACGGAAGGAATGGTCACGCGCGCGCAGGGTGTCGGCACCTTCGTCGCCCGCCCTGCCCCACGCGCCGAACTGCTGCAGTTACATGATATTGCTGATGACATTATTGCCAGCGGCCATACCCACCGCTCCCGCGTCATCACGCTGGACACGGCGCGGGCCGATGTTGATCTGGCCATGTCGTTCGACCAGCGTCCGGGCAGCAAGCTATTTCATTCCGTAATCGTGCATTATGAGGACGATACGCCCCTGCAGGTGGAAGAGCGTTATGTTTCACCACACTTTGCGCCGGATTACCTGAATCAGGATTTTTCCATCGCGCATCCACACCGGCACCTGTACCATATTGCCGGACCGGATGAAATCGAACACGTGATTTTCGCCATCACCCCGTCGCAGGAACTCCAGCACCTGCTGGAACTGGAAACACCGGAAGCCTGTCTGCAACTGGTCCGCCGCACATGGGTGCAGGACAGGATCGTGATGAAAGGCATCTTCACCTACCCCGGCAGCCGGTACAGTCTGGGTGGCCGCCAGTATATGTAAGGGAAATTGTCAGGCCCGACGCAGAACCTGCTTCCGTTGGGCCACCAGTTCGGCCATATCGCGAACCCCGGCCAGTCCCATGACATCGCGCACTTCACCCGACAGGCCAGTTGTCAGGGCGTCCATGCCCTTCCGTCCGCCAGCCGCCAGCGCCCATGCCCACGGGCGGCCCAACGCCACCCCGGACGCACCCAGCGCCAGCGCGGTGACAATGTCGCCCCCCTGCCGCACGCCACTATCCAGCACGACCTCGCACCGATCCCCGACGGCTTCCACAATTTCCGGCAATACGGACAGTGTTGCGGGCGATGGGTCCATCTGCCGCCCACCGTGATTGGAGACAATCAGCGCATCTGCCCCGTTGTCCACGCACAGGCGGGCATCGGCCGCATCCATCACGCCCTTGACGATCAGCCTGCCACCCCATTCCTTACGGAGCCATGCCAGATCCTGCCATGTCAGGGAGGGGTCGATTTCAGCGGCAGCATTGCGCGCTTCCTCCAGCAGGTTCCGGCCCATGCCATAAGGGGCGAGATTGCCGATGCGGGCTTTTCCTGCCATCAGCATGCGCAGGCTCCATCCTGGCCTGCCAGCCATCGAAAGAAGCTGGGCAACCGAGGGACGCGTCATGCGCCGGAACCCGTTGCGGACATCACGCGCCCGCATGGGCGTAATGGCAGTATCCACCGTCAGGATAATGCCATCTATTCCGCATGCATGCGCACGACGCAGCATGTCACGCGTCAGGTCGCGATCCCTGAAGACATAGATCTGCGCCAGCAGGTCCACGCCCGGCACACGGGACAGTTTTTCCATGGAAGCTATGGAGAAAGTGGAAACGGCCAACGGAATACCTGCCCGCGCCGCAGCCTGCGCCGCCATGACGTCCCCACCGGCATGCATCATGCCTGCGAAACCGACCGGCCCCAGCATGAACGGTGCCCCACGGAACCTGCCCAGCCACGTGGACCCGATATCCACCTGCGATACATCGCGCAGGCAGCGCGGAATGATTTTCCACTCAAGAAAGGCCTGTCGGTTCGCGCGCACGGTGACTTCACCATGCGCGCCCCCGTTCACATAATCACGAAACAGGCGTGGCAGGCGACGGTTGGCCATCTGACACAGGTCATCAATGCCTGAAAATTCCATCGTCCGTCTTTCTCCACGTCCTTGTTACGTCATGACCTGAAATATCCCTAACCCATTACTTTACAATAATAAAGACCGGGAAAGGGATATGTCCGCCCTATCCGACCTGCGGCAGCGCCACATGCTGGCCAATGGTTGTGACCAGACTGCCATCCGCCAGCAGTTCCGCCGCCTTTTCGATGTCGGGCGTGAACAGGCGATCCTGTTCAAAGAACGGAACATGCGCGCGCAGGACCTGCGCTGCCGCGACCAGTGACTTCGACGAAGACAGGGGCGCCAGGAAATCCAGGCCCTGAACCGCCGCCAGATATTCCACCGCGAGGATAACACGGACATTATCGACAATATCTGTCACCCGGCGGGCAGCGAAGGTCGCCATGCTGACGTGATCTTCCTGATTGGCGGACGTTGGCAGGCTGTCCACACTGGCGGGATGGGCCAGCGTCTTGTTTTCCGACGCAAGGGCCGCAGCCGTGACCTGTGCAATCATGAAGCCTGAATTCAGGCCACTGTCATTGACCAGGAACGGCGGCAGGCCGCTCATCTGCGCATCGACCAGCAGGGCAAGGCGCCGTTCGGCAATGGCCCCGATTTCCGATACTGCAATCGCCATGAGGTCAGATGCGATCGCCACGGGTTCCGCATGGAAGTTGCCGCCGGAAATCATTTCATCCGTATCGGCGAAATGAATGGGGTTGTCAGAAACCGCATTCGCTTCCAGCAGCAGGATACCCGCCGCATGGCGCAGGCTGTCCAGACATGCGCCCATGACCTGCGGTTGGCAACGCAGGCAGTACGGGTCCTGCACGCGCTCGTCTTCCTCGACATGGGACGCGCGAATGGCGGATCCGTGCATAAGCGCCCGATAGACGCTGGCGCATTCGATCTGGCCACGCTGGCCACGCAGTTCATGCAGGCGTGGGTCGAATGGCGCATCTGTGCCGCGCGCGGCGTCAAGGGTCAGGCCGCCAGTCGCAAGGGCGCATTGCAGCAGGCGTTCGGCGTCAAACAGTGCCGCCAGCGCCAGCGCGGTGGAAACCTGCGTGCCGTTCAGCAGTGCCAGGCCTTCCTTCGGCCCCAGTTCCAGCGGTGACAGCCCGGCCAGGCGCATTGCTTCAGCCCCGGCATGCCTTTCGCCATTGATAAAGGCTTCGCCTTCCCCGATCATCACGGCACTCATATGCGCAAGCGGCGCCAGATCACCGGACGCACCAACCGATCCCTTGTACGGGATGACCGGCACGACACCACGTTCAAGCATGGTGACCAGCAGTTCGACCACTTCCGCCCGGACACCCGAAAAACCGCGGGCCAGGCCGTTTGCCTTCAGCAGCATGATCAGGCGCACGATACGCGCGGGCATTGGCTCCCCGATCCCTGCGGCGTGACTGAGCACGAGGTTGCGCTGCAGGTCACGCAGTTTGTCATCGGGGATACGTGTCTTGGCCAGTTTGCCAAAACCGGTATTGACGCCGTAAACCGGCTCGCCCCGTTCCACGATCCGGGTCACGGAAGCCGCGGCTTCATGCAGGTGCGCCACCACTCCCGCCGCCAGCGCGACATCCGACCCGTCAAGGTAGAACTGGCGCATCTGTGCCAGTGTCAGTTGACCGGGTTCCAGCACCAGCTTGTCTGTTGTTGTCATAATTTCAGCTCTTTCGCGTAATCATGGGCAGATCGAGCCCTTTTTCATTGGCACAGGAAACGGCGATGTCGTAGCCCGCATCCGCATGGCGCATCACGCCGGTAGCCGGGTCATTCCACAGCACGCGTTCAAGCCGCCGGGTTGCGCCCTCGCTCCCATCCGCCACGATCACCATCCCGGCATGCTGGGAGAAGCCCATGCCCACGCCACCACCATGATGCAGGGAAACCCACGTCGCACCCGACGCCGTATTCAGCAGCGCATTGAGCAGCGGCCAGTCCGATACGGCATCACTGCCGTCCCGCATGGCTTCTGTTTCCCGGTTGGGGCTGGCGACGGAACCACTGTCCAGATGGTCACGACCGATCACGATCGGCCCCTTCAGTTCGCCTTTGGCCACCATTTCATTGAATGCGAGGCCAAGACGGTGCCGGTCCCCAAGGCCAACCCAGCAGATACGTGACGGCAGGCCCTGGAACTGGATTTTCTCACGCGCCATATCCAGCCAGTTATGCAGGTGATGGTCGTCCGGCAGCAGTTCCTTCACCTTCTGATCCGTGCGATAGATGTCATCAGGGTCACCGGACAGCGCGGCCCAGCGGAACGGGCCGATCCCCCGGCAGAACAGCGGGCGGATATAGGCCGGCACGAAACCGGGGAACGCAAAGGCGTCCGCGCAACCGGCCTCATACGCCATCTGGCGGATATTGTTACCGTAATCGAAGGTCGGGATACCCAGCTTGTGGAACGCCACCATGGCTTCCACATGCAGGCGCATCGACTCCTTTGCCGCCTTTTCCACGGCTGCGGGGTCGGTAATGCGCATTTTTTCCGCCTGTTCCAGCGTCCAGCCCGCAGGCAGGTAGCCATTGAGCGGATCATGCGCCGATGTCTGGTCCGTCACCGCATCGGGGTGGATGCCACGGCGCAACAGTTCGGGAAATACTTCAGCCGCGTTGCCCAGCAGGCCAACCGAAACGGGCTTGCCGCTGCGGTTTGCTTCGGCAATCAGTTCCAGCGCCTCGTCAAGATTATCCACCCGACGGTCCAGATAGCCGGTCTCCAGCCGTTTCTGGATACGGCCGGGTTGGCATTCCACCGCCAGCATGGACGCACCCGCCATGACTGCGGCCAGTGGCTGCGCTCCGCTCATGCCACCAAGGCCACCCGTCAGGATCCAGCGGCCCGTCAGGTTGCCGCCGTAGTACTGGCGGCCCATTTCAACAAAGGTTTCGTACGTACCCTGCACGATCCCCTGCGAACCGATGTAAATCCATGACCCAGCCGTCATCTGGCCGTACATCATGAGGCCAAGCCGGTCGAGTTCGTTGAATTTGTCCCAGTTCGCCCAATGCGGCACGATGTTGGAATTGGCGATCAGCACCCGCGGCGCATCGGCATGGGTGCGGAAGATGCCCACCGGCTTGCCCGACTGCACCAGCAGCGTCTGGTCGTCTTCCAGCCCACGCAGACATTCAACGATACGGTCGTAACAGGACCAGTTGCGGGCTGCCCGGCCGATACCCCCATATACAACCAGTTCGGACGGGTTTTCGGCCACTTCGGGGTCAAGGTTGTTCATCAACATACGCAAGGCCCCTTCGGTCTGCCAGCTACGCGCTGTCAACCGGGAACCATGGGGCGCGCGGATCACGCGGTCGTTTGCCATGCGATCATTACAGGGGGGGGAGGTCTCGGTCATAGCGTCGGATCACCTTGCATGCACTTGTATATATCAATAGTTAGCGCATATCGATTTTGCCCTGTCAATCCATACCCGAAATGATATGATGTTTTCCTGGGGCGACAGATGCGGCCGCAACCGTGCGCCAGGGCGCGGACTGCCCTTAACTTCAGCATCGCATATATTTTTTTGTTTCGTTGAGACAGAATAAGTTATGCAAGCAAACGCTATGCATCACTTACGATAGGTTACAGAGCCCCTGCCTGACAGGGAACGCCATATCGTTACGGAGTATATTTCCTGATGGCAGAGACGGTTCCGACAAAAATCGAATCCGCAACCATATACCGTATCCCGCTGGACCAGCGCCACGGACGGCCCCGTGACCTGTTTACGATATGGTTCGGTTCCAACCTGATGATGCTGACGGTCGTGACCGGGGCGCTGGCGACAGGTGTCTTTGGCCTGCCTTTCCTGCCCGCCCTTGCCGCCATCATTGCCGGCAACATGATCGGCGCCATCTTCATGGCGCTGCATGCAGCGCAGGGCCCGCGCCTGGGCGTGCCGCAGATGGTCCAGACACGTGGCCAGTTCGGCATTGTCGGCGCCGTGCCGATCACGGCCCTGATCGTCATCATGTATGTGGGCTTTGCCGCGTCCAACCTGGTACTGGGTGGCGAAGGGCTGCAGTTCATCGTGCCGCATCTTAGCCGCCTGGGGGGTATCCTGATCATTCAGGCGCTGTCCGTCATTCCCGCCATTTACGGTTATGGCATGATCCATACGGCCGCACGCATCATGACATGGGTGTGCGGGGTCGCCATCATGCTGTGCCTGTGTCTTGTCGGTTGGGAACATGGCACGGACCTGCTGCAGGCCAGCCACGGCCATATCAGCACGCGTGGCCTGCTGGGCACGATTTCGACCGCCGCCCTGTGGCAGATTGCCTATGCCCCCTATGTATCCGATTCATCGCGTTACCTGCCTCCCGGCCCGGATGGGGAGCGCAAGGCGTTCCATGCCTCTTTCTGGGGCGCCGTGCTGGGATCCGTGCTACCCATGGCGCTGGGGGCCATGATCGGCCTGCTGGCCAGTGGCCATAATATTGTCGCGACCCTGGGGCAGATGCTGCATGGCGCGGCCGTGCCGGTGCTGTGTGCCCTGTCGCTCAGCATTGCCGTGGCCAACGCGATGAATGTCTATTGCGGCGCCCTGTCCACCCTGACAATCATCCAGACCTTTGTCTCCACGCGCCGGCACCAGAAGGCGCTGCGCCTTGCCATTACATCGGGGCTGCTGACGATCGCACTGCTTATGGCCGTGTTCATGGCCCGCAGCTTCATGGCGCTGTATAGCGAATTCCTTGAACTGCTGATGTCGGTCATGATTCCGTGGACCGCGATCAACCTGACGGATTATTACCTGATCCATCAGGGTGAATATGATGTCGAAGCCTTTTTCCACCCGACGGGCGGACGTTATGGTCGTTACAACAAACCGGCCTTCATCTGCTATTTTGTCGGCATCCTGATCCAGATCCCCTTCCTGTCCAATGCCCTGTTCACCGGGCCCATGGCGCGGCTGGTGCATGGGGTTGACCTGTCATGGATTGTCGGTCTTGTTGTCACCACGCCCCTGTACTGGTGGGCAGCGGGGCGGCAGGCACGCGCAGTCCCGGCCGGCCTTGCCGCCACAGCGGATTGAGGGCATCCCCGATCCGCTCCGGTCTTCCCGCCTGTTTACTGCTGCCGGTCTGACAGGATCATATCGGCAGCTTTCTCAGCAATCATGATACAGGGCGCATTGGTATTGCCGCTGACCAATGTCGGCATGATCGAGGCATCGGCAATCCGTAGTCCCGTCATTCCCCGTAATTTCAGGTCCGGGGTTACCACCGCGTTTTCGTCCATGCCCATCCGGCATGTGCCTGCGGGGTGGAAGACCGTACTGGCGCTACGCCTGATATAAGCCATCAGTTCGTCGTCAGTCACCACATCGGGGCCAGGCGCCATTTCGCGCCCACGAATGCCGTCAAAGGCCGGGGCGCGTATGATCTGGCGCGCCAGACGGATCCCTTCCCGCAGAACCGTCCCGTCACGGGGATCATGCAGGAAACGGAAATCAATCTGGATATCCTGCGGCCCATTTTGGCCCAGACGGATTTCTCCCCGGCTATGCGGACGCAGCACGCAGGTATGGATGGCAAACCCATGCCCCATTTCAAACAGACGCCCCCGGTGGCTGCGGAAGCCGGGTACGAAATGGAACTGGACATCCGGCAGGCCATCCGCCAGTGGCGTGCGGGCGAAGCCGCCTGCTTCGACATAATTGGTTGTCAGCCATCCCTTGCGCCACAGGGCATACTTATGCGGGGAAGACACGACGGCGGACAACGATTTCCATGAAAAGCCAAGGCTGCGCGCCTCATCCGACCGCACGGTGACCAGGCCGTCCAGATGATCCTGCAGGTTCTGTCCCACCCCCGGCAATTCATGGATCACGGACAGACCCGCCCCCACCAGGTCATTTCCCCGCCCGATCCCCGATGCCATAAGGATGACAGGGGAGCCAATGGCCCCCGCCGACAGTACGGTTTCCCGTTGGGCGAACAGGCCAAACTGTTGCCCGCCATAGACCACATTGACCCCCAGTACCCTGTGCTGCCGGACAATCAGGGATCTGACCGTCATGCCTGTCATGACATGCAGGTTGGGCCGGTGACGTACGGGATGCACAAATGCACGATAGGCGCTCAACCGTTTTCCATCGCGCTGCGTGACATTGTAAATCCCCACACCTTCAAGGACGCTGCCGTTGAAATCGGGATTTTCCTTCTGTCCGACCTGTTCGGCCGCTTCGATAAACAGACGTGACAGGGGATTGGCTTCACGCGGGGCGGTGACATCCAGTTCGCCCTGCGCCCCATGAAAGCGGGGATCATGGCCAAGGCAGTCATGTTCCGATTTCATGAAATATTTCAGGACCGAGGCATAGTCCCACCCAGCACATCCCCGTGCTGCCCAGCCATCATAATCCGACCGGTCTCCGCGGATATAGATCATGCTGTTCATTATGCTGGAACCACCCAGACCCCGGCCACGCGGCACATGAATGCGGCGATTATCCAGATCAGCCTGCGGCACCGAGAAAAACTGATAGGCCAGCTTGCGGCTTTTATACAGGGTCAGGGTGCCGGCGGGGATCTGGATACGGGGCGTGTTATCACCGCCCCCTTCTTCAATCAGGCAGACCTGGTTACGTGGATCGGCGCTCAACCGATTGGCCAGCACGCACCCCGAGGATCCGCCCCCGACAATGATATAGTCAAATTCACGAGGAAAGGACGCCTGCCGCATCGATTTACATACCTTGCCTTGTCACAATCATGATAAGAAGCCATCTGAAAACAATTGATTGACAAGAAACAGTAAAAGTTTCCAGGCTCCGCCTTTTCGAAAAAAGCTTCAGCAGAAACTTCCTTATGATTGCAGGATGCTTCCTGATCTGACTTTTCAAACAGCTTCTGATATCATGTATGTATTTCAGATAACCGAAATCGTAATGTTTATCCCATATAGGACAACAACAAAAAACGTACCAGATGGATAGTCAAAACCTATCCAGACCCACAAAAAAAGGGGCCATGCCCGCAGGCATGACCCCTTCATGGAACGCAACCGGATCAGAAGCCCGTGCTGAATGTTCCCAGGCACGCGAAGTTCGGCGCCGTGTAGTACTGCGCGGTGCCCGCGACCGGCCCGGTATTATACACCCCGGACAGGTAGTGATGATCCGCCAGGTTTATAACGTTCAGACGCAGTGAAGGCGCCTTGAGGAAGCCGATATCCGGCGCGCGGGCGCCGATCATCATGTCAACCTGCTTGTGACCGGAAATCTGTTCATCGTTCATGAACGTGCCGTATTCCTTGTCCACATATTTCAGCGACACACTGCCAAAGAAACGACCATCATCATATTGCAGGCCGGCTGCCGCCATCCAGCGTGGCGCGGAAGTCGCCATCTTGCCTGCCGTGTGATAGGTCACGCCATCCATTGTAATGTTGGAATCCTGACGGGCATACAGATATTCAACCGACCCGTAAGGCGTGATGTGATGCCATGGATGCAGCGCCAGTTCACCATCGAAACCGCGCGTCGTCATGCTGCCCGCATCCTGATAATACGGCACGTTACCGATGTATTCGTTAATCTGGTGATGCGAGAAGTTGTAATTGAACAGGGTCAGCGATGCCGTGATCCACTTGTCATGGTACCGTGCACCCACTTCTTCCGACACGCTGTATTCATCATGCAGTTTCTTGTTCGCGGTCTGATACATACCGCCATCCCACGGACTGTCATACTGGTTGTAGAAAGCGGAACCCAATGGCAGGCGGTAACTGGTCGTCACGTTGCCGAATACCATGATATTCGGGTTGAACTTGTAGCTGATGGACATGCGCGGCAGCGGCTGTGCCGAATAATAATTGGCGTTGTACTGGGGACCAGGCTGGTTCAGCGTGCCATTTCGTGCCGCCATGACTTCCTTGAAGCCAACATCCAGTGTCAGCTTCCTGTTCAGGAAATGCATGGTATCGCCAATATACAGCGCATTCGTCTGGGTAATGGTGTGATAGGACCATTCATTCAGCGTGGTGCCATCCTGCTGCCGCAGGTAGCCCGTTGAATTGCCGGACGCATCCAGCCCGCTAAGCGGTTCATCAACATGCATGTCGGTATAGCCATACCAGTACCCGAAGACGAGATCATGGTTGGCCACCTTGTAATGCAGGGTGGAGTTGAATCCTGTATAGCCTTCCACGCCAATCCAGTTCTGGATTGCCGCGGTCTGACCATCTTCCGAATAATTGTTCCCTGCAAGCGGTGAAGAATTGGGCATCGTTCCGTTATAATACGGCCCGGTTGTCGAAACGGTTGTCACGCCAAAGGGATAGTTCCCGCTGCCATGGTAATAATAAGGTGTTACATCCAGTGTCAGGTTACGCGCCAGCTTGAAATGTGACGGTGCGCTCAGGAAATAGTCGGTCCAGCTGGTGGCATAGGATTTGTAATAATTTGGACTGCCAAAGGTATATTTGCCCTGCATGTCATCAGGATTGTTCTTCAGCCCGTATTTGTTCCAGTCGCTCAGGGTCGGGGTGCTGTACCACGCCGTATGTTCATTGTTGTAGGAACCGGACAGGGAAATGTAATTCCCGTCACCCCATTCCTTGATCAGCTTGTAGTCCACATGCCAGCGGTTGTTCCGCCCGGGACCACGCCAGGCGCGACTGGTCAGATCGGAAAAGGACGCAAATGCCCGCAGACCGGTATTGGCGATATCCCCACTGTCATACCGGATGAACTGGCGGTTCATCTGGTGCGTGCCGTAACTGACATCGAATTCGCCGCCACGGGTATGCTTGGGTCCGCGCATCTTGACGGCCATGGTACCGCCAGATGACGTGGTGGTGGGGGTTTCGATGCTGGGGGCGCCCTGCTGCAGCTGGACATTATCCATGTTCTCGCTATCCACCCATTCGGACGAATTGGGGGTATAGTCATCCGGATCGTTCATTGGCGCCCCTTCGAAGGTGAAGCCAATTTCCTGCTGGTTCAGGCCGCGGACATTGATATCGGATTCATCACTGACGCCAAACGGGTCGCCCATGGACACGTTCGCACCCGGTGACATGGCCACCAGCGCCAGCGGGTTGGACGCGGGCGCCTGCTTGGCAATATAATCATGGGACACGGTACTGACCGATTTCGCCGCCGTTTCGTTACGGATCAGGCCCCCATACGAACGCGTGCGCGTGACACGCAGCTGTTCACCCGCCCCGGTGGCGTTGATGCCCGTATTGACTGTCGTGCCCCCCGCCCTGGCAGCCGTCGTCGCGCCACCGGATACAGTTGTCGCCTTTGCATTGACAGGATTTTTTTGCACGACATCGGCCGCATGGGCCATGTGCAGACGCAGTCCATTAGTCAGGAATGTTGATGACAGTATCATACATACAGTCAAGCCAGTCGAACGTCTGCGCATACTGCCCCCTTAAAAATCATGACAGGAAATATCTGATTGCACCAGCAACACGCGCCATGCCTGTGTCTACTGACTTTTCCGGCCCGGGGCCGGCTGCATAACCACATGTATGTACAAGCAGAGATAACATCGTTGTATTATTATGTTCCCGTAATGGAAAGGCAACAGAATTCCTACATTCCAGACGTCTCCATATTGGCTGTCCATACATTTATCGGGACATGTTGCATTTTAGCAATTATTATGGCTGTTATATCACCATTCGCTGAAATACTTGCCACAAACATTCAGGGCTGCTGTCGCGCCAGCAACAGCAGCCCTGATAAAAAAACATTATGTATAAATACTTTATGGAATGACAGCGATAACATCCACCTCGATCAGCCATTCCGGGCGGGCCAGCGCCACGACAACCAGCCCCGTGAAAACGGGGAAGACCCCCTTCATACGCCGCCCCAGAACACGATATGTCGCTTCCCGGTAACGGATATCGGTCAGGTACACCGTAACCTTGCAGATATGGGACAGTTCGGAACCGGCTTCCTTCAGCAGCAGTTCGATATTATCCATTACCTTTTCAGCCTGGCCCACCGGATCGCCGACCGCAACATTTTCACGCGTATCGAGATCCTGCGGCACCTGGCCGCGCACATAAACCGTCTGGCCCGCGACGACAGCCTGACACAGGTCATTATCCAGGTTCTGTTCGGGATAGGTATCACGCGTGTTGAAACAGCGGATCCGCTTATGTGTTACCTGGCCTGTCATTATTTGTTCCCTCCCTTGCCCTGCTGCAGCACACCTTCGCTCAGCCCGGCTGAACGCTGCACGAATTCCAGTGCGCCGTTCCAGTCAAAGTTACGATAGACCGCAGCCAGATGCGCAAACGGCGGGGCCTGCGCAAACAGCTGGAATGTCAGACGATGGCCGGCATAATCGGAATTGAGCATGTCACGGGCATAGGCCAGCAGCTTGCGCCGGTCCTCGGCCTGCCATGTTTCATTGATGGAATAGAATTTTTCCATCCATGGCGCGGTTTCGGGATCCCGGAATGTCGCCACGTCCGGCGTGACACAGATCTGTCCGCCACACAGTTCGCGCGTCAGGTGCATCATTTCATGCAGCCTGGAACACGCAAGCACACGCCCGGCCATAAGCAGCGACTGGTTGGGCATGAGCAGGCCACCGGGGCTTTCTTCCGCCATGGCGATGGACGCCGTCAGGTGGGCATTGATCCCTTCACGGTAGCAGGCAAGGGTCGCCAGCTTCTCCTGCACCGCCTGCTGGCGGTCCAGTCCGGTCTGGCGCACATTGAACAGGGCGGCGCCGATCATCATGTCGGCCAGTTTCTGGTTACGCTGCACGAAGGCGAAGGCACTGTAGCGATGCAGCGTCGCACGGATGAAGGTCGCGGCCTTGGTATGCCGGTAGAAAAGTACGTTTTCCCATGGGATCAGCACGTCATCGAAAATGACAAGGGCTTCGACCTCGTCATATCTGTTGGACAGTGGATAATCCTCGATCGGGGCGCGACCGGCAAACCCGGTGCGACAGATGAATTTCAGGTTGGGTGAGGAAAAGTCACAGATGAACCCGACTGCGTAATCAGACAGTTCGGCATCACCCCAGTTGGCAATGGTGGGCTTGGTAAAGGCCTGGTTGGCATAAGCCGCCGCCGTTTCGTATTTGGCGCCACGGACAATGATGCCCGCATCCGTTTCACGCACGACATGCAGCAGCATGTCCGGGTCCTGATCCTGCGGCCGCTTGGAACGGTCCCCCTTGGGGTCCGTGTTGGCCGAGACATGAAACGGGTCCGCATACATCGCCTTGTGAACGTGATGGCGGATATTTTCAGCGAACTGGGGATTGACCTCGTTCAGGATGTCCTGACCGTCATACAGTGACCACATCTCGCCAATCGTCTCGTCACCGACACGCGTAACGATGCCCCCCACTTCATCCAGCACGGTGTCGGTCGCGATACGCTTTGCCTTCCAGTCTTCCTGCGTATGGGGCAACTGCAGGGCCAGCGGGGATTCATCACCCTTGTCATCCGTATAGACAAGCCGGTCACGGAAAGCCGCTTCATGCTGCATGTCGTACATCCGCGCACGGATGGACACGATGGGCCTGAACATCGGATGCGTCGTGACATCCTTTACCCGTTCGCCGTTCATCCATATCCGCCTGCCATCACGGATGGAGTCCAGATACTGCTGTCCTGTACGGATCATGAATTATATTCCTGCTCAAGAATTATGAAGAACGGGTTCCGGCCGATGAAACGCCCGGCGGAAATGCAGCAACGTCATCGTGGGCCGCAGACAGGTGTGCCGGACGCCACCAATAATCACCCCGTGCGTCCCGACATCGACGGATTGTTCAAGGGTGCAGTCAAAGGACGCCAGCGCCCCGTCCAGCAGCCATCCCCCCGCCTGCCCCAGCTTCCATGCCGCGCAGCCGAAATCGAATGCCGGAAAAGCCCCTGCCCGGCCCGCGAAATTTTCCGCAACCCCCACATGGTCGTGCGACAGCATGTTGATGACGAAGCAGCCGTTTTCGATAATGGCCGCAAAAGCCGGGCTGCGCCGGTTGATGCACGCCATCATCATTGGCGGGTCGGCGGATGCGGATGTCACGGAACTGACGGTAATGCCGAACCGTCCGGCGGGGCCGTCCGTGGTGATCACGGCCACGGGGGCAGCAACATGCCCCATGGCCGCGACAAACAGGTCACGTTCGGATGATCCCTGCCCATGCTGTGATACCGATGTCTGGGTGGACATGGCACGCCTCCCGAAAACCAGTGCTTATGACCATGGGATATTCGAACGGAACATCATTCCGACAAAGAAATATATATCGAAGATCGACCTCAGGAAAACCGAAGCAATAATGATTGATCAAAGGTTATTGCAATGCTCTACTCATCTCCCGGCACACCATATGAAGGGGCCTGGGCGGGATGCAGCGCACGCTGGACATAATCATACATCTGGGGTTTCCATACCGCCCACAGTTCCATCAGGCGCGCGACCGGATTTTCACCCCAGTCCACCCGCAGGTCCGCAAGCGGCCACTGTTCATGGTCAACCACCAGCATGCCAGCGGAATAGACAGGTCCGGCTTCGCCACCCGCATCAGCGCCAGCCTGCAGGGCCAGCAATATCCGCTCCCCCAGTTCGAGGGACGGATCACCCTTTTCGAACGCGGCGACAATCACGGTCGGCACATCCGCATTGGCCAGAAGGTTGCCGGCGGACACGACATCCTTGCCAAAGGCCTCGGCGTGGGTGCCCAGCGTGCCGGTGCCCGACCATGCGGCCCCGCGGCCACTGCCGTCGATAAAGGTCATCTGCCGGTATTGCGCATGGGTTGCGACGCGGGCCATGACAACCTGGCATTCAGCGGGTGTCAGTCCACGTTCCAGCAGGTCGAGGGCCATTGGCCCCAGTCGCGGGTCGGTTACATTCTGCGACGTGACCGCCCCCACGCCCGCGCGGGCATAGGCGCAGCGGGCCGCCACGGCGGGCGACGACGATACGACCGCCACCCCGAACTGCCCGGTACGCGCGCAATGCGCGACGATGGAAAATGTCATGATCCTGCCTTTCCTTTTTTATCCTGTTTCATCCGATCCGGCGCCACCTGCCGCCATGCGGTCCCTGGTCCCGTCGTGACAGACACAGCAGCCGGAGCCACCCCATGCGTTTTACACTGAAACAGATCGAATATTTTGTCGCGGCTGCCGAAACGGGGTCGATTACTGCAGCATCCAGGCGGGTTCATATCTCCCAGCCATCCATTTCCGCCGCCATCGCCCAGCTTGAGGCCGTGTTCGGGATTACCCTGTTCATCCGCCATCATGCCGCCGGACTGTCCCTGACACAGGAAGGCCATAGCTTCCTGCGTGAATCGCGTAACCTGCTGCTTCATGCCACGGAACTGGACATGACGGCGTCTGGCCTGTCGGGGCAGGTCAGCGGCATGATTGAAGTCGGATGCATGACAACGCTGTATTCCCTGATCGTGCCGGAACTGCTGCAGGAATTCGAAACCCGCCACCCCGGTGCCCAACTGCGTATTATTGCCGGTCATCACAGTGAACTGATTGAAAAACTGCGCAATGGTGAAATCTGCGCCATGCTGGCCTATGACCTGAACATGCCGCAGGATCTGGATTTTTCCCCGCTGGCTGCCCTGCCCCCCTTTGTCTTTGTATCGGCGCAACACCGTCTGGCCCGCAGGCGGCATGTCGCCCTGTCTGAACTGGAACATGAACCCTTCTTGTTGCTGGACCTGCCGCTGTCACGGGATTATTTCCTGTCCCTGTTTTCCCATGCGGGCATCGTGCCCAGCATAATGGGACGGTTCCAGAGCATTGATGTCATCCGTTCGCTGGTCGCGCGTGGCGAAGGCTACAGCCTGGCCAATGCACGTCCCCGCAACAAGGCGGCGCTGGATGGCAGACCGCTGGCCTATCTTGCGCTCAAGGACACATCCCAGCCGCTGCTGTACGGCACGGCCACGATCGCAAACATACGGCAGACGGCGCGGGCGACGGCCTTCCTGCAGGTATGCCGTGAACTGCTTGCGGGAAAGCCACTTCCAGGCAGCGACTAGGGCCGACGGCCTTACGCCACGCACAATGTATCAACAATACGGGCAAGGAAGGCGTCACCGGCGGCCA
Organism: Komagataeibacter ossonobensis; assembly: GCF_057359305.1. Taxonomy (NCBI): domain Bacteria; kingdom Pseudomonadati; phylum Pseudomonadota; class Alphaproteobacteria; order Acetobacterales; family Acetobacteraceae; genus Komagataeibacter; species Komagataeibacter ossonobensis. The sequence goes on from NZ_JBXAYQ010000021.1 coordinate 26,243, forward strand.
GTTCGTCGCGGGTAATGTATTCATCCGCCTTATGGGCACGATCGATTGATCCGGGGCCGCATATTACGGTGGGCAGGGTCAGTTCCTGCTGGAACAGTCCCGCTTCCGTCCCGAACCCGATGGTGGTCACCGCATTATGCTGGCTGGCCTGCAGGGCGATATTGCGGATGGCGGTATCAGGTTCGGGCACAAGGCCCGGATATTCATTGATGATTTCGAAGTCGATTGCCCCACCGGGATAATCGGCTGCCACACCCACTGCGCGTTCGCGCAACCGCTCCAGCCATGTATCCGCCGACTGTCCGGGTAGCAGACGCATCTCGAACTGGATTTCGCACCGGTCAGGGACGATATTCAGCGCGACCCCGCCGTTTATAAGCCCGACCTGCGCCGTGTTGAATGGCACTTCGAATGACGGGTCCTGTATCGGAGCGTCCATCATTTCTGCCTGGATGCGGGCGACTTCCTGTGTCATGCGGGCAGCGATCTGGATGGCGTTACACCCCAGCACGGGATTGGCGGAATGTGCCGCGCGGCCGTGGCATACAATGCGCGCGGCCACTTTTCCCTTATGCGCCACGGCAACCTGCAGCCCGGTTGGCTCCCCCACGATACAGCCCTGTGCCGTGATCCCACGTTCACGCAGGAACGCCAGAAGGGAACGCACGCCCACGCAGCCGATTTCCTCGTCACAGGAAATGGCGAAATGCAGGGGATGCCGCAATGTCCGACCCGCCGCGTATCGTGCCGCCGTCAGCATACAGGCCAGAAAGCCCTTCATGTCGCTGCTGCCGCGCGCGAACAGCTTTCCATCACGGTCCGTCAGGCTGAACGGGTCGCATGTCCATCCCTGCCCCCGCACCGGCACGACATCACTGTGGCCTGACAGCACGATGCCCTGTCCGGTATCTGGTCCGATCGTGGCAAACAGACCATAACGATCTGTCTCCTCATGCCGCACGATCGTAGCCGTGGCATGCGCCGCGCGTAACTGCTGCGCATACCATTCGATCAGGCCGAGATTGCTTTCCCTGCTCAGGGTCGGCCACGCAACCAGATGCGCAAGGGCTGCAACGGTCGGGTTACTGTCATGCAGCAGGGACGTCATGTTCGCTCCATCATCAGGGCCATCCGCCTTATCGTAAGGCAGTCTGGGGGCATCGCCTGCTCGGAAGTTTCTATGCCAAAGGAAGAAACTTCCGATGCGCTGCATCCATGTAAGGCAACTGGCCTGGCGATGGTACCCTTCCCCTGCCCGCATCATTCCCGAACCAGCGGGGCCATTACCGACAACCGATTGAAAACAATATACCATTCACTGAATCATCCGGCCCGCAGACCCGGCTTTCCCTTTGCCGTCCGTTCGTGAACCGACGTGTCGCAGCGGCCGCTAGCATACCCTTACATTCAAGAAACAATATGCTCTAATCACACCATATTGCCATCTCAGGAACAGATCCATGCCCCTCGACCTTGCCATCATCAATGCTGACATTCACGGCCATGCCCCACCCGTCAATGCAGTCGGCATCATGGACGGACATATCGTGGCGATCGGCACATCATCCGACATCATGGCGCAATGTGTCCCGACAACCGTCATCCGTGATCTGGGCGGCATGTTCCTGATGCCGGGCTTTATTGATGCCCACATGCATATCGCCATGGCCGCGGACTATCTTTCCGCCATCGGGCTGCGAGATGTGCGGACAATGAAGGCCCTGCTGGAACGGGTCGCGCAATGGGCGGCCGCACATCCCGACGCGCCATGGATCCGCGGGCTGGAATGGAGCTATGGCTACCCCGACCTGCCAGATGGCGAATTCGATGCGCGCATGATTGACAGCATCCTGCCAGACCGCCCGGTAATCCTGACATCGGGCATGGCACATGCGGCATGGGCGAATTCGCGCGCTATGGAAATTGCCGGAATTACCCGCGATACCCCCGACCCGGAAAATGGCGAGATCGTGCGCCGCGCCGATGGCACGCCATCGGGCTGGCTGAAGGAAGACGCCGTCAGCCTTGTCACCAGCCATATCCCACCCATGACCGGGCCGGAAATGGATCACGCGCTGGGTCTGGTGCTGGATACGGCATCCCGGCTGGGCATCACCCGCATGCAGAGTGCCGCATATGACGAAGCCTACCTGCCGCTGCTGTCGGCACGGGATGCGGCGAGCACGCTGCCGGTCCGTATCGGGATGATGACGGAAATAGAACCCGATCCCGGCCTGACGCCACAGCGCCTGCGCGAAGCGCTTGACCTGCGCGCACGCTATGACAATGCGATGGTTCGCCTGGATGGCATCAAGTTCTTCCTTGACGGCGTGCTGGAATCCCATACCGGCTACATGCCCGAAGGCTATGCGGACCAGCCTGATGCACGCGGCACCCTGTTATGGGACCGCAGGGCCTATATTGATGCGGTCCGTGCCGGCGTGGAAAACGGTCTGGACATATGGACCCACGCCATCGGGCCGGGCGCCATCCGTCTGGCGCTGGACGCGGCGGAAAACGCAGGCAACAGCCCGGAACGTCCACGGATCCGGGTGGAACATGCCGAACTGCCCTATCCCGATGATATTGCCCGTTTTGCCCACACATCCACCATCGCCAGCATGCAACCCGTCATGATCGCGCCTGCGGATGAGTGGATGGGCATGGAAGGAGTCTGGAAAAAACGCGTGGGGGACAATCGCGCGCAACTGGCGTTTCCAATGCGCTCGCTGCTGGATGCGGGCAGCACGCTGGCGTTCGGGACGGACTGGCCGATTGTATCCCTTGATCCCCTGCGTGGATTGCGCAAGGCCGTCCTGCGCCGTCCCATCGGGGCGCCTGCATCGGAAGCATGGATCCCGACACAGGCGATCCGCTTTCCCGAAGCATTCGACAGCTATACCAGCAAGGCCGCGGTGGCTGCCGGACGGGAACGGTATGAAGGCCGTATTGCCCTGGGCTACCGCGCGGATATCGCCGTCCTGTCGGGCAATCCCTTCATGACGGATCCGGACAGACTGCCGGACCTGAAATGCATGCTGACGGTCACGGCAGGCCGTATCGTCCACGATCTTATCTGACGGCAGGACGTGCGGGGGAATCCGCCTGTCGGCATATCAGCCAGTAAACCAGGCCGGGCAGCAGGATTCCCACCACCCATGACAGGTCAACCCCATCCATCTGCCGTGCCATCAGGCCGGAATACAGTTCATTTGAAATAAAGGGCACCTGCACGACAATACCCATGATGTAACAGAAAATGGCAGGACGGTTGAAACGTCCGTATATGCCGCCATCATGACGGAAAAAGGACCGGATATCATAATCGCCATGCCGGATCAGGTAATAATCGACCAGATTGATTGCCGTCCACGGGGACAGGACCGCCAGCAGGAATTCAATGAAACTGTTGAGAATATGCAGTATGTCGCCACTCAGCATAATCGTCAGCAGTACGGACAGCAGCAGCAGGCCACCCGCCAGCAACCCGCGACTGCGCGCCGTGGGGCGCCATGTCGGCCACATGGTATAAAACAGGGTCATGCAGGACAGGGCTGCGCAATAGATCTGCATCGTGCATGAAACCGCAATCGAAATCAGGACAATGCCAAGCAGGACATAAGTCGGCAGCGTATAATGCGCATGGATCGCGGCATAGAAATTCCCCGCCCATGCGGTACTGCCCATATAGGCCCCCAGAAAGGTGGGGACCGCGGTTCCAATGATGCTGCCCGTCATGCATGACCAGAATGCATCGCGTTCGGGTGTATCGGCGGGCAGGTAACGCGAATAATCCGACACATAAGGGGCATACGCCACCTGCCACAGCACCCCGATCGAGACGGCCGCCACAAAATCATGCATGCTGGGGATCGCCATCAACGGCTGGACCGGCAGGGCATGCAGGTAGAACAGGAAGAAGGCCGCAAGGGCAAAGAACGCCGTGGCCGCCACATAGGTAAACCCGACCACAAAACGTTCAATCCACCCATGCCCGACAATACACAGCGACAGGATGGCCGCGGCCAGCACATAGACGGGTAACTGATGTGGCGCCCCCCCCAGGGCCTGCTGCACCTGTTCACGTCCGATGGCCAGCAATGTCGCGGTGAACCCCACATACATGACAATGACGACAGCAATGACCAGTAGCGCACCATAGGCCCCGAACTGACCACGTGTCTGCTGCATCTGCGGAATGCCCAGATGCGGCCCCTGGGCGGCATGCAGGGCCATGAACATGCCCCCCACCCCGTTGCCGGCCAGAATGGCAAGCGCCGCCCAGAACAGCGAAAGGTGACAGACCTGGCAGTAGATCATGCCCGTCAGGATCGCGAGTATGTTCTGGTTCGCCCCTAGCCAGACCAGACACAGCCCACGCGTGTTTCCCCTGCGCCGGTCTGCCGGTATGGGGAAAATCGTATCTTCCTCAACGGCCAGAACCGAATTGCGCAATGGTGCGTCAATGTCCATATACGGCAACTCCTTCAATAACAGGGGATCACTGTTATCAGATTGGTTCCGGAATGATATTTCTAATTTCCGGGATCAATTGCATCAAGAAAGCGGCTGACCACATCCTGCCCTGGTGGCACGGGCTCGCTGCCGCACATGACAGCAACCGCCAGCCCCGTCAGGGATGAAAGCGGCGTATGGCCACCAGCCCCATCGGCGCACAAATCCATTACCAGCGTCGGACAGCAGAACAGGCCACACCGGATCGTCGCACGCCATTCGGCAGGCAGGTGCCCCGTGGCACGCATATGCTCCAGCAGCGGACGCCACAGCAGCACCGCCTTGGAATCCAGAAAGGCGCGCCGCAGGTCATTCATCTCCCACCCCAGCGTGACATCCAGTATTCCGTCGGGCGTCACGCTGGCATGGGTCGCCATATCAGCAGGCAGGTCATGGGGATGATACAGCCAGTCCGCATGGGCGAAGATGTTATGGAAAGTCGCCTTGACCTCCGCCATGATGGCCGGAATATTCTGTCCGGCAAAAGCGGGATCAAAGAAGGTCAGGCTCCTGCCCGCCCCCTCCCACCATACATTGGCGTTATGTGCGTCCCCATGCGCCGTAACCCCGCCAGAACGGGCCAGCATGCAGGGGGACAGCAGTCGCATGCTGCGTTCCAGCACAGTACGCAGCGTATCGGCATGCATCACCCCGTTGATGCGCCACTTCATGTCCAGCAACGCGTGATCGGCAATACTTACGCCCGGAAACGCAAATGTACGTCCCGATGCGAAAAAACGCGCCGCCCGCGCCCCAAGTTGCCGGTCATCGGTTGTCAGCCGATGGTGGAATAGCTGATGAAAGGGCTCGGCTGCGCATTCGGCTTCGGATATCGGGTGGAAGGTTTTGCGGTAAATGTGCGCCGTCAGCGCGTCAAGTTCGCGTTGTGCCGCAACGACCGGTCCGATATCCGCATCCGTCCTGTCATATGTACGGCACAGATCAGCCAGCCGTGGCGTTGATCGCCTAGTATAAAGCAGTATCTGCCGGCCGATAGCACGCGACACATAAACCGGCATGTCGATCGGGTAGCCAGCGTCGCGCAGGACCTCGCCACGATAGAATTCCTGAAGGGTACTTTCTTCATTTTCCTCATGATGGAATTTGAAGAAATATTCCTCCCCCGTCGGAGTGGTCAGGAAGCCGTTTACGGAATTCAGGCTGTATCCATCATTTCCCAGCGTAATATTGCTGACCTGCAGACCGAATTCCTCCCGTATCAGGTCGGAAAGGATGATGCAGGTCCGCGCTACGTCTTTCGCACGAAAGGCCTGTAGCGCCTGTGCGGATGCTGAGTCATTCATGAATACAGCCTTTGTTCACAACCGGCGGTTTACTGGCCTTTGGGTAGTGGGCGGGCGGAAGACACCGCACGCGCATGGCCGGAAAACCCTTCATACGATGCAAAACGGTGCGTATGGGCCGCCATTTCCCTGTAACCCCGCGCGGAGACACGGGCAAACGACATCCGTTTCATGTAATCATGCACCGAAAGCGGTGAATGCGTGCGCGCGGCCCGGTTGGTCGGCAGCACGGCATTGGGACCAATGACGTAATTGCCAAGGCTGACCGGTGTGTGGTTCCCCAGCAGCACCTCGCCCGCGTTACGGATACGCCCGAGGTCAGCCATCGGGTCGCATGTCAGGATTTCCAGATGTTCAGGGGCATAGGCATTGGTGAATTCGACTGCCGTATCAAAATCACGCGTCAGAACGATGCCACCATACGCCCCGCACAGGACAGTGGATGAAAATTCGGCGCGTTTGGCGTCCATCTGCTGCCAGTGACCGGGCAGCGCCGCCTGCACGCCCCTTGCCACGCGCGGGCTGTCCGTCACCAGCCAGGCGGAGGAATCCGGCCCATGTTCGGATTCAATAATCAGGTCCAGCGCCGCCAGTTCGGGATCCACGCTGTCATCGGCAAGGATGATCGCCTCACTCGGGCCTGCGGGCACGCCGGGATCAATGACGTGGGAAAGCAGTTTCTTCGCCGCAACGACATACGGGCTGCCCGGCCCCACGATCTTCATGCAGGCCGGAACGGTTTCCGTGCCATACGCCACGGCGGCCACGCCCTGCGCACCGCCACATTTATAGACTTCGGTCACGCCAATCAGGCGCGCGGCGACAAGCGTCCCCGCATCCACGCGCCCATCCGGCGCGGGCGGCGTGATGATGACCAGGCGCGGCACCCCGGCCACCATGCCCGGAATGGCGGTCATGTTCACGACGCTGGGAAACGCACCCTTGCCACGCGGCACGTAGCAGGCCACCGATTCAATGGCGACATTCCGGTCCCCTGCCCATACGCCGGGCTGGACCTCGATCATCCAGCTGTCCTCGGGCTTCTGGGCCTCATGGAATTTGCGGATATTGCCAATTGCATATTCAATTGAACGGATCAGTTCGGGATCCATTGCACGGAAGGCGGTTTCAAACTCCTCCTCCGTGGCGCGGATGCTCATGTCGGGTATGGTCACGCCGTCATAGGCCTGCGCGAAACGGCGCAGGGCTGCGTCACCTTCGGTCCGGACGGCCTCGATAATCGGCTTGACCCGTTCCAGATACGGACCAAGGTCGGCTTCCGTACGGTCAAGAAGGTGGGCGGGAATATTTTCAGCATCCCGCAGATCGACAAAATTGACAGTCTTGTTCATCTGGTCGCTTCCACTCAGGCAACGCATTATAGGCGACCGGCAATCATAGCCGGGCAAAAAACCATGTCTGTTCCCTGCCGCGCGCTGCAGATCTGCCTGGTCCCCGCTCACCCGATTCATATCAATTCCAAAACGAATGGGCAACGATAATATCATACATATATATACAACCTTCAGATAGCCGCCAGGAAACCACCATCCACATACAGGATCTGGCCGTTTACATACGCCGCCGCGTCCGAGCACAGGAACTGCACGATACCCCCCAGTTCCGCAGGCTCCCCAAACCGCCCAAGCGGAATGCGCGCCATCATCGTCTCACGCCATTTTTCATCATGAAAAAAGGGCTCCGTCATTTCCGTGCGGAAATATCCCGGCCCCACCGCATTGACCCGAATACCCTTTGACCCCCATTCCGTGGCCAGTCCGCGCGTCACGCCCAGCAGGCCGGATTTTGACGCACCATACGGCACGGCCCCGGGAATGCCGACCGCGGACGCCAGTGAACACAGGTTGACGATCGCCCCACCGGCCTGCATCCCGCGCGCTACATGCAACGCACAGAAAAATGCCCCGCGCAGGTTGGTATCGACAATCCTGTCCCACAATGCTTCGTCCGCATCAATGGCGGGACGCAGTTCTTCCATACCGGCATTGTTTACCAATGCATCGATCCGGATATCCTGTGCGTGGAGATCATGAAAAGCCCGTTCGATATCATCAGTATCGGCCACATCTACCGTAAAATGGTCCATGTGCAGGCCATCGCCCTGCGCCATCTCGCAGGTTTCCTGCAAGGGGACGACAGAACGGCCACAGATAAACACCCGTGCCCCCTGCCCTGCCAGATGCAGCGCCACTGCCCGGCCAATGCCACGACCGCCCCCCGTCACGACAATGGCGCGCCCACGCACACAGAAGGGGTTTTTCATCATGCTTCCTCCGCAATGGAATGGGGAAAGATCAGCGTTTTCAGTCCTGCACGCTGTTGTGCCAGCAGTTCCCCATAGACATCCGGTATCTGCCCTACCCCCTGTATCATGGAGACGAAAGCCTTCAGCCGTTCGCGCAGGGCCGGCAACAGGGCGATGGCCTGTGGCATTTCATCGGCAAAGGCGCTGACGCCGCGCACCTCCAGTTCACGCTCGACAATAAGGTTCAGGTCGAGGTTGAGCTTTGTCGCGGTCAGTCCGGCCAGAACCAGTCGCGCCCCCGACGCGGCACAATCCAGCAGATGCCCCGCCACTGCAACCGATCCCGTGGTGTCCAGCATGAAACGGGGCGCCTGACCATTGACGGCGGTGCCGACCGCATCCAGCGCCACGGGCGAAACGCCGCAGGTTTTCTGTAACAGGCGCATGCGTTTCGGATCGCGTTCGACAAGATACACCGTGCCATCATGCCGTTCAGACAGCACCAGTGCGGCAAGGCCGCCAATCGTTCCGCCGCCACAGACCACGACAGGCATGCCTGGATCGGGAGCCAGTCGGTTTACGGCATGGACCGCCACGGACAGGGGTTCCGCCAGTGCCGCCAGCCAGAACGGCATGTCGGGGGAAATACGGTGCAACTGGCGGGCTGGGAGAACGACTTCCTGTGCAAACCCGCCATCACAGACTTCGCCCACAAATGCCAGCTTGGCGCACAGATTGCTCCGTCCCTGCCGGCACGATGGGCACTGCCCGCACCCCACCCGGGAATCCGCCACCACGCGATCCCCCGGCCGGAAGCCGGTTACGCCGGGGCCGACTGCCATGACTTCACCGGAAAACTCATGCCCCGGTGTGACGGGGGTGCGGGTAATCCACTGCCCTGTCCGGAAATTGTGCAGGTCCGAACCACAGATCCCGGCCGCCATGACCCGTATCCGCACCTGATCCGGACCCGGTGCAGTTGGTGCCTGAACGGTTTCGATGCGGATATCCCCAATTCCGTATAAACGTGCTGCCTGCATCTGCCATCTCTTTAGCGTGGTATTCTGCTGGTCACCGAACCTGCGGCGTCCAGTCCAGAACGGTGTCAAGAAATCCTGCCATGGTTGTGGAAAGCCTGCGGAAGGCCGTTTCATCCAGCGGCCATGGCGCGTCTTCATGCTGGAGATAGGTACTCTGGGCAATTTCCATCTGCACGGCATGAAATCCCCGGTCCGGCTGTCCATAATGCCGGGTGGTGTATCCCCCCCGAAAACGGCCATTCACGACATGGGTATAGCCGGACAGGCTTTTGGCATGGGTCTCGATACGGTCCTGAAGCCGCATGTCGCAGGATGCGCCGCTGTTGGTGCCGATATTCAGGTCAGGCAGGCGCCCTTCAAACAGGCGGGGAATATGGGTCTGGATGGAATGCCCGTCCCATAACACCGCCCAGCCATGCTGCTGCTTCAGCCGTTCGAGTTCCTGACCAACTGCATCATGATAAGGTTTCCAGAACGCGGTGGTCCTGTCATGGATCTCGTTCTGGTCCGGTTCCTGTCCGGCCTGATAGATCGGCGTGCCATCAAATGCCAGATTGGGAACAAGCCCGGTACTGGGCCGTCCCGGATACAGGACGGCGTCATCCGCGCCACGATTAAGGTCCACTACATAACGCGAATAACGCGCACGGATGACACCTATGCCGCGTTCGCGTGCAGGGCCTGTATAAAGCTGGTCAATATACCAGTCCGTATCAGGCAGCTGCCTGCCATACGGGGTCATGCGCGCCGCCATGCCGGGGGGCAGGTCCGTGCCCGAATGGGGAAGGGTCAGCAGGACAGGCACATGACCGGGATGGAAGTCGAATACCGGGGAACCCGAAGGAAGATTGGTCATTATCGATCGTAACCTTTCATTCAGCCGCCAGCGCGGCAAGCGCACGATGAAAATTACGGGTAATGCCGTCATGATCGGCATGACGACCGTCCTGCACAACCCACTGCCCCGCACACATCACATCACGCACAGGCAGCGTGGGACAGGCAAAAATGGCTGAATCGAGGATCCGGTCCCCCTGCAGTCCCGGCAGGGACAGTTTTTCCGGGTCCAGCACACACAGATCGGCCCGCGCCCCCACAACCAGCCCCGATGATGGCAGGCCGCAGGCCTGACGGCCGCCTTCGCATGCCGCACGGTACAGGTAGCCGCCAACCGAACCCATCTCCCCTTCCGGCAGACAGACACAACGCTGCTGCCGATCGAGGCGTGCGCCATATTCCAGTAGGCGCAGTTCCTCGCCAGGGCTGATCAGGATGTTGCTGTCGCTACCAATGCCGAACCGCCCGCCCTGCGCCACGTAAGCCGAAAAGGGAAAAAGCCCGTCCCCCAGATTGGCCTCCGTAATCGGGCACAGACCGGCGACGGCGCCACTGCGGGCGACCAGTGTCGTTTCGGCCGCCGAAAGATGCGTGGCGTGCACAAGGCACCAGCGCGCATCGACAGCGGCATGATCAAATAGGTATTCCACAGGCCGCGCACCGGTTGCCTGCAGGCATTCCGCCACTTCGACCTGCTGTTCGGCCACGTGGATATGTATCGGCGCGCCAGCCGCCAGCTGATCGACTGCCGCCCCGACCTCACGGATATCCACGGCGCGGACGGAATGAAGCCCGACTCCGACAATGGGGGACATTGCATGATCATCTGCCTGGCGCACCCGGCTTATGATATCCGCCAGGGTCTGCAGCGTACTGGCGAAACGCTGCTGCTGGGACAACGTCGTCTGTGCCCCGAAGCCCGACCGGGCATATAATGTCGGCAGCAGCGTCAGGCCCATGCCCACGTTTCGCGCGGCCTGCACGATACGCAGCGACATTTCCGCGCGGTCGGCATACGGCACGCCCCCCCTGCCATGATGCAGGTAATGGAATTCGGCAACCTGCGTATAACCGCGTTCCAGCATTTCCATATACAGGAATGTAGCAATATCCTGCATCTGTTCCGGTGTAACATTGTCGGCCAGACGGTACATGGCCCTGCGCCATGTCCAGAACGTATCGGACGGGTTGCTGCGCCCTTCCGCAAGGCCGGCCATGGCGCGTTGGAACGCATGGGAATGCAGGCTGTATTGCGGGGGAATGACAATATCCGTGCATATTACCGAAGGGTCGGGAGCGGAATCAGGTATAATGGCGGAAAAGCAGCCATCCTTTCCCACTTCGATCCGCACATTGCTGCACCATCCGGTGGGCAGCATGGCCTGTCTTGCAAAAATCGTGACCATTTTCACTCTCATGCCTGATAGGCAGGTGATCCTGCATTTTGTTATGAATTGATAACAGATTTGACTTATTTGTATATACTTATCTAAAAAACATGGGGAACGAAGGAAAACGCACGATGTGGGACAGACTCTGGATCAACCTGGATATCGCGACGATGATGCCCGCCACTGACGCGTCAGATGATCCGTACGGGTGCATTCACGATGCCGCCATCGCCACCAGCGGCAGCAGGATTGCCTGGATCGGCGCGCGCGCGGATCTGCCCGCCGCCCCTGATACGCTGGCCCATACCGTCATTGATGGGCATGGGCACTGGATGACGCCGGGCCTGATTGATGCCCATACCCACATCATTTATGCGGGCGACCGCAGCACGGAGTTTGAAAAACGCCTGAACGGCGTTTCCTATACGGAAATTGCGCGGCAGGGGGGCGGCATCCTGTCCACGGTCACCAACACGCGCGCGGCAAGCGAGGATACCCTTCTCTCCCTTGCCATGGAACGTGCGCAGCGCATGATCCGCGCGGGCACCACCACCATCGAGGTCAAGTCCGGTTACGGCCTGACGCTTGAAGACGAACTCAAGCAGTTACGCGTCGCCCGACGGCTGGGCGAGGTCCTGCCGGTATATGTACATACAACATTCCTTGGCGCCCATGCCTTTCCTCCTGAATATGCGGACAGGCAGGATGATTACGTCTCCTTCCTGATTGATGTCGTGCTGCCACGCGCAGCAGCCGAAGGGATGGTCGATAGCGTCGATGCCTTTTGTGAAAACATTGCCTTCAGTCCCGCGCAGGTTCGCCGACTATTTGACAGGGCCATGGAATTGCAATTGCCCGTACGCATCCATGCCGACCAGCTATCCGATACGGGTGGCGGCAGCCTGGCCGCGCAGTACCGCGCCCTGTCCGCCGACCATGTGGAATATGTCAGCGAGGCGGGCGTGATGGACATGGCGCAGGCCGGAACGATCGCCATGCTGCTGCCCGGCGCGTTCTACTTCATTCGTGAAAAACATGCGCCCCCCGTCGCCCTGTTCCGCAGGCATGGGGTGGCCATGGGACTGGCGACCGACTGCAATCCTGGCACATCCCCCGCGACCAGCCTGACGGCCATAATGAACATGGCCTGCACCCTGTTCCGCATGACACCGGCCGAGACACTGGCGGCCGTCACCCGTATCGGCGCGCGAGGCCTGAACCTGCAGGACAGCACGGGCAGGCTGGCCACCGGCATGATGGCGGACATGGCAATATGGAACGTCAGTGGTCCGCATGAACTGTCATACTGGATCGGGGGACTGACCCCCATCACCCGGATTTTCCACGGCGTGCCAGACGCGACATAGAAATGCCGGATACGTGATGCCGCTGCGTGGAAGGCCGCATTTCCCCCGGTGCTTGCGCTTAGCGATTTTATCCGTGGTGTCAGCACGCTCCGCCTGGTCCATCAGTTTCGCGATATCCACAGCCAGCTGTTCGCGCAGCGTCCTGATCCGGTCGTAGCGCAGGGAACGGTATTTCGATGCGTCAGCATCGATTTTCGTGCCGTCGATCGACACCACGCCCAGACGCAGCAGGCCTGTCTCGCGCGCCAGAAGCAGGACCTGTGCAAATGCAGCTTCAATGGCGCCCCTGTTCGTCCGGCGGAAGGTAGCAATCGTATCATGATCCGGGTGCAGGTTCGCCGCCACGAAGCGCACCCCGATGTCGCGATATGTCGCCAGCTCGATCCGGCGTGAGGAAAAAATCCCGTTTGCATAGCTGACGATCAGAAGTGCGAGCATCAGACGCGGATGGTACTGTGCCTTGCCACCCGTGCGTACTGGCACAGAAAACGCATTCATCGGAACCCGTTCAACGGCGGCTACAACGAAATGCGCTATATCGTCAGCAGGAAGCCACGCCTTCAGATCAGGCGGCAGAAGATACGGCTGAGACCGGTCAAACGGGATGAAGCTGCTCATCTCACCACCTTACAACCTTACCCCTTCACTGGGTACCCCAACCCGACAGGCTGCTAGAGGGCCAGATATCAGAAATGAAGCAAGCGATCCGGGCGCATGGCGTGCATCGTGTCGCGGTTCCTGAAATAGACTATGATCCCAAAAGGGATCGTGATGAAACCAATGCAGGCGGTTAAGAGGCTAATAAGATCCTTCAGAGTGCAGCAATATACGATCCGCTGTCAGGTCCAAACCGTATGTCCATGCATTCTGTTCTGATTGACAGTCCGGGACATTCCGAAAAATCAAAACGGCGCTGTGGATAACATTCATGCGCCGTTTTTTATCCGCAGTTTTTCTAACGTCCTCGTCCCACGCAGTCCCCGGATATCCCGTCATATCCCGGTCAACATCCAGTTCCATTCCCTCTGTCCCCTTTCATTCATGACTGCGGGACAGATCAGCGATTATACCGGTGCCGCTGCCCTGCTGGACAGTCTTCCTGCAGCACAATGGATGCTGGGAAATCGCGGGTATGACGCCGACTGGTTCAGGGACGCTCTGAAAGCGAAAGGTATAAGGCCCTGCATTCCAGGACGGAAATCTCGCGGAAAACCGGTCAGATACGACAAGAGAAAATATAAACGCCGCAATCGCATCGAGATCATGTTCGGAAGGCTCAAGGACTGGCGGCGGGTTGCAACCCGCTACGACAGATGCCCGACCGTCTTCTTCTCAGCCATCTGCCCCGCCGCAACCGTCATGTTCTGGCTATGAGTCCTGAGCCTAGCAATATCCGGTTTCAAGATCGCGTCAGCAACCACTGTATGGCGACAGTGAGGCGAAATCCGACATGAGTGCTGGCTGACATCGACCCATTCTGCGCCAACAAGTTCCACCAGTTGCTCCGGCATCAGACATACGGAACTGTTCCGGTCACCTAGCTGCGGGCCAGACTTCGTCAAACGCACGGAGCGAGATGTCGCAGAACACTCTGATCGGCTGCAGCAGCCCAAAACCACATGCCATCCCGGTCGTTGATATCAAGCAGGATGTCAAAGACCTTCAGGGGGCACTCTTATCCCCACCCGCTACTGCTCCTTTCCAGCCATGCGCCACACGGCACCGCCCACATCGTCTGCCATCAGCAATGCGCCCGACCTGTCAATCGCAAGGCCGACTGGTCGACCATGCACATGCGCTTCGTCCGGTGTCAGGAAACCCGTAAGCGCATCAACCGGCGGCCCGGACGGCTTCCCATCGGCGAACGGTACATAGATGACCTTGTAGCCGCTCTTGGGACGGCGGTTCCACGATCCATGCTGTGCGACGAACAGTCCATGACGCCAGGCATCCGGAAGCTGGGTGGCATCGCGGGAGAAGGTCATGCCGAGGGACGCCGTATGCGGGCCAAGCGCGTAATCCGGCGCAATCGCCTGCGCCACAAGGTCCGGTCGCTGCGGCGAGACCCGTGTGTCAACGTGCTGGCCATAATAGCTGTAAGGCCAGCCATAGAATGCGCCTTCCTTGACCGAGGTAATGTAGTCGGGGACGAGGTCGCTACCGATTTCATCGCGCTCGTTGACCACCACCCACAGGGCACCGCTCTCCGGCTCAAAAGCCAGCCCGTTCGGGTTGCGCAGCCCCGTCGCATAGGGCGTCAGCTTTCCCGTGCTCAGATCGAGCCGGTCGATCCGGGCCCGTCCCTCTTCGACGTCCATCCCGTTATCGGCTACATTGCTGTTGGACCCGACGGTCACATACAGGAAGCGCCCATCCGGGCTGGCGAGCAGGTTTTTCGTCCAGTGATGGTTGTAGCCCGCTGGCAGATCCACAACCTTGGTTCCCAGCGCATCAATCCGCGTGTCACCGTCATGATATGGAAAGCGAAGGATTGCATTGGCGTTGGCAACGTAGAGATCATTCCCCACTAACGCCATGCCGAAGGGCGAATAGAGATGGTCGAGGAACACCGTGCGGGTATCCGCCGCCCCATCGCCCTTGGTGTCGCGCAGCAGGATGATCCGGTTCGGGCTGGTCTCCCCCGCGCCAACCTTGCCCATCACAAACCCTGCAATGCGGTTTTTGAGTGTCTGGACATCCGTTTTGGGCGAATTGCTCTCGGCCACCAGAATATCGCCATTGGGCAACCGATAAAGCCACCGGGGATGGTCGAGACCCTTCGCATAGGCCGTAACCGCCAGCCCCTGAGCGGGTGTGGGCGTCTGCCCGTCTGCCCAGCCCACGGGCGTCGCGACATTGACAGTCGGAAACAGGGTATGGTTGGGCTGCGGCAGTTCAGGGTGCGGGCCTGTTCCTGCCGTCACGGGAAGGGATGCGCTTTCCGGACGCAGGACGAGTTCCCATGTCGCTGCACCCAGCACTGCCAGGCTGACCACTCCGGCACCGCCCCAACGTATCCATGTCTTCATGCTATTCTCTCGGTTCCATGTTACCCGGCAAAGCCCTGCGATCCGGGCTACGATTCAGCGCCACCCTTTGGCAGGACAAAGCCAAGAACGTCTGCAAGGTGGGCACGATAGCGCGCGACGGTCCGATCAACCGCCGGTTCCTTCATAACGTTTGACGCAAGATACGTTGCAAGCGGCGCCATGCCCAGAAACTGGTTGGCCTTGTGGAACGGGAAATAGACCGCATCAATCCCCTTCCCTTCAAAGAACTGCGCCGGATCGACAAAGGCTTCTTCAGGGGCGTTCCATGTCAGGGAAAGCATGTAATGCTTCCCCTGCAGCAGGCCGCCCGACCCATATTTGCGCTCAGGATGCGACCGGCTGCGCCCATCATTGGCATAAAGCGTGCCATGACCGGCGGTGAAGACTTCATCAACATATTTCTTGACCGTCCACGGCGCGCCCATCCACCAGCCCGGCATCTGGTAGATGACCAGATCCGCCCACAGGATATTCTCGACTTCTGCCTGAATGTCATACCCGGCGTCGATCTTTGTCTGCCGCGTGTTGAAACCTGCGTTCGACAGGAGTTCAAGGGCGGCGCCATGCAGCGTATCGTTCAGACGACCATGAGAATGGGCGAAAGCCTTTCCACCGTTCAGAAGGAGAATGTTTTTCATCGCAATAGTGTCCTGCAAAAAGCATCCCGGATACGCCTGACCAGGCTTCAGAGCCATCGTCCGGAAGAGTTTTCAATATGATGACGCATCAGCGGCGCAAGCGGCATCTGTTCCTCCCTACGGAACATGATGAACTTGACAGGCTTTGATAATCCGTCGCTTCTCCACAGCACTTGTGAACCTGTTTCATCAAAGAGGCACTGTTGGATAACCGGATTGGCGAAATGCAGATGTTTTTGCGTGTCGTGGAAAGCGGCAGTTTTTCCGAGGCCGCCCGCCTGTCGATGACAACGCCCTCGACGATAAGCAAACTGATTGCCCGCGTTGAGACACGCCTTGGCGTACGCCTGCTCGAACGTTCGACACGGCGGCTTTCCGTCACGCCGGAAGGGCAGCTTTACTACGAGCATGCTCAGGCGCTGATCGCCGAACTTGACGATATGGAACATGCGCTCACCACAGGATCGGTCCGGCCGGGCGGCACTGTGCGCATCAATGCTTCAGTGGCCTTCGGAGCGCTGGCGCTTGAGCCTCTCCTTCCCGAATTCTGGGATGCCTATCCGGATATCGTTGTTGATCTGTCACTCTCCGATGAACTGACGGATCTTTATCTTGATCGTACGGATGTCGCCTTCCGGGTTGGACCGCTGCAGGACTCAAATCTGACAGCCCGGCGTATTGGCACGGCACGACGCAAGATTGTCGGATCGCCAGATTACCTGAGCCGGTTCGGCACGCCGCAAAGCATTAATGATCTGGACCGCCACAAATGCCTCGGCTTCAATTTCCGGCGTGCTGCCCCTGTCTGGCCGCTGCAGGAGAAAGGGCGCATCGCAGATCGTATCGTCCGGGGCCCCCTGCTCGCCAATAATGGCGAAACAGTCAGACGCCTGACGTTGCAGGGCGCTGGGCTGGCGCGGCTCGGCGACTACCATGTGCGCGATGACATCAAGGCCGGCCGTCTCGTTGAGGTTCTGGCCCATGCGGACGCGCAGGACGAAGAAGATATCCATGCGCTCTATCTTGGCAGCAAACAGACGCCCCAGCGCGTGAGAGTGTTTCTCGACTTTGTCATTCCGCGCCTTCAGGCGTATTTGCGTACCTGAATGTCGCGCATTCTGTCAGATCAGAACGGAAGCATTGATCTCTGGGCGATGCTTTCATGCATGCGCCAATATAATTGATAATCGTCAGCCCGCTTCGCTTCCATCATCTCCAGCATGATGGGTGAGATATCTTATGCAAAGCTTGCGTTCTTGACCTTCAGGAGGGGGATGTCAGTCTTCATACTCCGCACGCCTTTGATCCGCGCAAGGTGTTCGCTCTGAAAACGTCGCAGTCCTGGAAGGTCTTCTGCAACAACGCGCAACAGGAAATCACAATCTCCCGCAAGGACATGCGCTTCCGTCACCTGCGGAAGTTTTCCAATTTCCTCGACGAAATGCTCGGACTGCCGCTCGTCTTCTCCCGTCAGCCATATCCTGACAAAAGCCGTCACGCCGAACCCGGCTTTTGCGGGATTCACAACGGCGACATACCCT
Source organism: Komagataeibacter ossonobensis (assembly GCF_057359305.1). Classification (NCBI taxonomy): domain Bacteria; kingdom Pseudomonadati; phylum Pseudomonadota; class Alphaproteobacteria; order Acetobacterales; family Acetobacteraceae; genus Komagataeibacter; species Komagataeibacter ossonobensis. The sequence continues at coordinate 44,192 of NZ_JBXAYQ010000021.1, forward strand.
TCGATAACGCCACTTTCTTCCAGCAGCCGCACGCGGCGCAGGCATGGCGAGGGAGAAAGCCCGACGCGCCTCGCAAGCTCATTGTTGGGGCAGCGGCCATCTTCCTGGAGAACGTTAAGAATACGCCGATCAATCGCATCCAGTTTCATTGGCATTTTATATCATGCATGAACATTCTGGCGCAATTATATGCCAGATATCGGCGACGAAATTGGCATAAACGCAACCCCCTGTCCGCTGGTCCGCGCTATCCTGCCCTCTCTCGCGTCGCAGGGGTGGCGATCCGGAGCATAATCGGAGAGCATGAAACGCCGCGGGACCTTGTGGATTTTCTTCTAAAGCGACGCGTCTTCGATGAATTTGCATACACTTCTTGCCTTCTGGACGATCTCCATCCTCCTTGCCGCAACTCCTGGTGCTGACTGGGCGTATGTCATTTCCGCTGGAATACGTGATCATGCCGCAGTCATTCCCGCGGTATTCGGCCTGTTCCTGGGATATATCGCCATTACCGGAACAGTCGCGGGTGGTGTCGGTGCGCTTGTGGCCAGCATGCCGCTTGCAGTCACCATTCTGACGTTTGCAGGTGCGGCCTATCTCATAAAACTGGGTATTTCCCTGTTGCGTCATCCTCCCCTGCTGAAAGAAGGACATGAACGGGAAACTGGTGCGCGGCGCTGGATTACCAAAGGGTTCTCCATCAGTGGCCTGAACCCCAAGGCTCTTCTGTTTTTTCTCGCCCTTCTGCCCCAGTTTACAAATCCGGGTTCATCGTGGCCGATCTTTTTACAGATCGGGATCTTGGGCATCATTCATACAATAAACTGTGTATCCATCTATCTGATGGTCGGATTTGGCGCGCGGACAATATTAAGCCGCCGCCCCAGAGCATCCATCGTGACGGGTTCTATATCCGGAGCGATCATGATTATGCTTGGGCTGGGTCTGGCGTCGGAAGACATCATGAAATTACTTCATTCATGACGATGGAATACGGAGAGTGAAGATATTGGAAACTAGCTCTCTGCACAGGCTCCATGGATTAGAGCGAAGCGCGCTGTATCGATTTCCCGATTTCCATGAATGTCGAGACTGCTGGGTTTTTCGTAGTAATCGGCGCGCGAAGGACAACGTCAAGTTGAGGCGCGTCTGTCAAAGCCCGTGATATCAGTCCTGCCCCCAGTTCGGTACACAGCGATGCGGGGATAAGGGCTACGCCCAGCCCTTTTGCAACAAGCTGGATGATCGTGTGCTGCAACCGCGGTTCAAGCACGACATGCGGGACAATTCCCCTGGCCGAAAAATAGCTGTTGATCGCGGATCGAAGAGCCGGTGCCGTCGCGGCGGGTGCTGCGATGATCTTCTCCACGCGGAGTTCCTCAGGACCGATCTGGCCGACCGTGGCAAGGGGATGGTCCTTACGCATGATGATGCGTAATTGCTCCCTGGCCAGCAGCACGGTCTGCAGGTGTGGCGCATATCCGCAGTCAAATGTTACGGCGGCATCCAGTGTTCCTGCCACCAGCATCTCATCGATTTCTGTCGGCGTGCGTTCGTCAAGGACCAGGCGGACATCCGGCCTTGCCTCCGCATAAAGCTGCACGAGGTGCGGCACGACACTGTGGGCGGCATGCATCATGAATCCAAACCGCATCTCGCCCTTCATGCCGCTGGCGACCAGCCTGACATCCCGGCAGGCCTCCTCAAACCGCCCCAGCACGTTTCGGCAGTCTTTCATGAAATGTTTTCCGGCCGGGGTCAGAGCCACGTTGCGCGAGTTTCGTTCAAACAGCTTCACGCCCAACGTGTGCTCGATCATGGCAATCTGACGACTGAACGGCGGCTGGCTCATATTCATCCGCTCAGCCGCCCGACCGAAATGAAGCGTCTCGGCCAGAGCCATGAAATACCGCATATGCCGCGTGTCCATCCGATACCCTGAAAGCATTAATCGTGAACCATATGAGCATTGGATTATATCGATAGTCTCCGGTAGCGTCACGCCTTTGCTCAATTCCCGAGATCCCTGATGCTGAATAATCTGCTGATCGTCCTGCCTATCTTTGCCCTCATCCTCACCGGATGGATCGCACGTAAATCGGGTGCGCTTGGCCCCAATGCCACGCGCGAGGTCAATCGGCTGGTGGTCTATCTTGCGCTGCCCGCAGTGCTGTTCGACATCGTGGCAAACGCAAAAATGACCGATCTGTGGGAGCCGGGATTCATTGCGGCGTTCACGCTCGGCTGTTTTATCGTGTTTGCCGGGACGCTGTGGTGGCGGGTGTCCACAGGACACCATCTTGCCGATGCCGCCATTGACGGACTGAACGCGAGCTACGCCAATACGGGGTTCGTCGGTTTCCCGCTTGTCCTGTCGCTTGTCGGTGATACCGGCATGGCACCAACGCTGATCGCCACGATCGTGACGGTCTGTGTGCTGTTCGTCATAGCGATCGTCCTGATCGAGGCCGGGTTGCAGACCGAAGCACGGCCGCGCGACATCGTCGCGAAAACGCTCTTCTCGCTGGTGAAAAATCCGTTGCTGGTGGCGCCAGCACTTGGTGGCCTGGTCATGGTATCCGGTGGGCATCTGCCGGGACCGGTTCATGCCTTTCTGAAGCTTCTCGGCGGGGCCGCATCCCCCTGCGCCCTGATCGCCCTCGGTCTGTTCCTTGCTGGAAATTCTGCCGGCGCCGCGTCTGCACGCCCGTCGACGGCCGCCATTCTTGTCGGCCTGAAGCTGATCGCCCAGCCTCTGGTTACATGGATCATCGCAGCGCCTGTGCTTCACCTCCCTCCGGCGATGACAAACATTGCCGTGCTTCTTGCAGCACTGCCCACGGGAACCGGCTCGTTCATGCTGGCGGAATTCTATGACCGGGAGGCAGCCCTTACCGGGCGGGTCGTTCTGGCCTCCACCGTGTTCTCGATTGCAACGATCTCGCTCTATCTCGCCTTTGCGCCCGCGTAGGGACGTTCATCGGCGTTTTGATGAAACCTCGAACCAATAATCTCCACCAGCCAGTCCACGAACACACGCACGCGTGGAGAAAGCTGCCTGTTACTCGGATAAAGCACCGAAACCGGCGTTGGCGTGGGTGGAAAATCGGGGAGGACTTCGATCAGCGTGCCCTTCGCAAGGTCATCCTCAAAGCCGTAGCGCGGAATCTGCACGAGGCCAAAGCCGAGCCGGGCCGCTTCGGCATAGGTATCAACACCCCCAACCAGCAGGCGTGCCGGGAGCGAGACCTCGATCACCTCGTCTCCACGCGTAAATTCCAGCGGCAGGGGCTGGCCGGTGCGTGAGGACACGAAGCCGACCATCTGATGGCCTTCAAGATCGTCGGGAGAGACAGGTGTTCCGTGCCGAACCAGATAGGCCGGGCTGGCAACCGTCACCTCCTCCATAGAGCCCAGCGGCCGGGTGATCATGTCGCTGTCTGGCAGTGTTCCGGTCCGGACCACACAATCCACCCCTTCGCGCACCAGGTCGACAAACCGCTCACCCTCGCCAAGATGAACGGTCAGCGCCGGGTGGCGCGCAAGGAAGTCCGGCAGTGCCGGCAGCAGGGTCATACGCGCCAGACGGCCGATCACATCAGCGCGCAACAGGCCGGCTACAGCACCACTCGCGCCACGGTCCGCATCTTCAAGGTCCGCGAGGATCGCCACACACCGGCGATAATAGGCAGCCCCCTCCTCGGTTGGCCGGACGTGGCGGGTGGAGCGTTGCAACAGTCGGGTGCCGAGCCTTTGTTCCAACGCCTTGATCGCAGCGGTCGCAACCGGGCGGGAGACGCCGCAATCGGCTGCCGCAGCAGTGAAACTGCCACGGTCAACAATGCGGACGAAGAGGTCGAGTGTGGCAAGCCTGTCCATGGAATTATTCCATGGCGCAAAACAATGCTGGCGGAAAGAGCGATCTTATCGAACGGCCAATGTCATGACCAGAATTGCCTCCTCACCCGTTGGAGATACCCATGCCTGAAGCAGACACCATTGCCATTGTCACCGGCGGCAGCCGTGGACTGGGCCGCGCCACCGTTGAGGCTCTCGCCCGACGCGGCGTCTCGTCGATTTTCACCTACCGCACCAACAGATCCGCAGCCGATGAGGTGGTTGAGAATGTCCAGAGCAGCGGCGCCCGCGCGGTGGCCCTGCAACTCGATACCGGCGACACGCACGCCTTTCCTGCCTTTGCCGACGAAGTCCGGCGCGTGCTGGGCGAATGGGGAGCAGAGCGTTTCAATTATCTGGTCAACATGGCCGGCACGTCCCATGAGGGGCTGTTCGGCGAGGTGACCGAAGAGGATTTCGACGCCGCCTATCGGGTTCATGTCAAAGGTCCGTTCTTCCTGACGCAGACGCTGCTGCCGCTGATTGCGGATGGTGGCCGGATCGTGAACATCTCATCCGGCCTGACGCGCTTCGCCTATCCCGGCTGGATCGCTTACGCCGCCATGAAGGGCGCGGTGGAAGTCATGACGCACTACATGGCCAAGGAACTCGGACCGCGCCGTATTGCCGTCAACACGGTAGCGCCGGGTGCCATCCAGACCGATTTCTCGGGCGGCATGGTACGGGACAATCCGGACATTGCCCGCCATATCGCGGACACAACCGCACTGGGGCGTCCTGGCCTTCCTGACGATATCGGCCCCATGATCGCTGCGCTCCTGTCCGAGGACAATCGCTGGGTGAATGCGCAGCGGATCGAAGTTTCCGGCGGTCAGGCCATCTGAAGGCTGGCCGTTCCACAAACGGAACGCCACAATGATATGTGAGGCGGCTCGGAGACCATGTCTGGTCTTCGGGCCATGAGCAATAGTGGGCCTGGGCATTGGATGAAATGATCAGAAGCAGTCAGCACAGGCCCATGCTGAAATATCTGTGCTGCACGATAATCGTGCTGGCCACCAGCGTTCTCCTGCCATGCGTGGGATATGCCGGTGATCGCACCGCACCGGAGATTACTGGCAACATTCCAGATCCGGGCATCAATGAACGTGTCATGAATATACCTCTCCGTGCAGGCGGGTCTGTCCGGGCCATTTTCAGTTCCCCGGAGCGGCCATTGGCGACGATCATCATGTTTCCGGGCGGAACTGGTGACATCGGCCTCGGGCAGGACGGGCGCATCCGTCATGGCGACAACTTCGTCGTGCGAACACGTGGCGCGTGGAACAGACAGGGGTTTGCGGTTCTCATTCCCGATACAGTGGGTCGTCTCAATCTGCGCGGGCAGCGTAGTGCCGCGCATTATGCCCATCTTGTCGAGGATATCATCGCTTTCGTGCATAGACAGGACTCAGGGCCTGTTTTTCTACTTGGTACAAGCCAGGGTGCCATTGCAGCCGTCAATGGCGCGGCCCATGCCGCTTCAGGGGAAATTGCCGGTGTCGTGCTGACTGAATCGGTGTCCGTTATGGGGGGCAGCGGGGAAACCGTTTTCAGCGCCCATCCAGAGAAGGTGCAGGCTCCCGTTCTCGTTGTCGCCAATCACGATGACCGATGCAACGTTGCCCCGCCACAGGATGCAAAGCGAATCGGCGCGGCCATGACAGGCAGTCGTGAAGTCACCGTGTTAATGGTGGCAGGCGGCGCAACCCGCTCTGAAAAGAACTGTGGTTCGCTTACGCCACACGGCTATTTTGGCATTGAGGCAGAGGTCATTACCCGCATTAGTGCTTGGCTGGATGCCACGATCCGGGCTGCTTCCTTGAAGTAGAAGAGCGCTTTTCCCGGAATCTGGAATAGCGTGTCTCCCCCTCACCATCAGGCATTTCTTGCGACGGCAGCCAGCCAGGTCGCGACCGAGTAATCCGGCAATGTCCAGCCTCTGCCTGCTCACGTCCTGAAGGCGATCAATACTTCGGCGATAGATAATCACCAAATATCGTATTTCCCGAAATCTCGGTCTGTCTGATGATGGATTATTCCATCGCGAGGAAAATGAAGCCAGCCGTCTCCATGGTTTTTGCAAACATTCTCAGCCAATCTCAATCACCATCTTTGTTCCGCTGGACAGAATGGGCATAGCGATCTCCCCAGGTCTTGAGCGCCTGAATGACCGGCTTCAGCGTCTTTCCCAGATCGGTCAGGGCATATTCCACATGCGGCGGCACTTCCGGGAAGACGGTGCGTGACACCAGTCCGTCGGCCTCGAGTTCGCGCAACTGGTTGGTCAGCATCCGCTGCGTGACGTTGGGCAGCCGGCGGCGCAGTTCGCCGAACCGCAGCACCCCGTCCTCGAACAGATGATACAGGATCAGCGCCTTCCACTTGCCCCCAAACAGTTCGAGCGTGGCTTCCACCGTGCAGCCGGGGCTGCAGGCCAGCGTGGTGTGACGGATGCGGGGCATGGTATCATTCCTGACACTAGTGGCGGTTTATGTGCGTTCTTGCGCGCACCGCAGGCTGGGTCAATGTTTACATGCGGGCCGGACGGATGGCCTGCATTTGTAAACAGGGTTGATCATGTCTTCATCTTCTTTATTCGGACCTGCGCGGCTGGGCGACCTGTCGCTGGAAAACCGGATCTTCCTGCCACCGCTGACACGCTGCCGCAGCACCCAGCCTGGCGACATTCCCAACGCGCTGATGGCCGAGTATTACGCGCAGCGCACGCAGGCGGGTTTCCTGATTACCGAAGGCACGCAGATCGAACCCCGCGGGCAGGGCTATGCCTGGACACCAGGCATCTATTCACCCGAACAGGTCGCAGGCTGGAAACTGGTCACTGATGCAGTGCACGCAAAGCGGCGGCCCATCTTTGCGCAGTTGTGGCATGTCGGCCGCGTGTCCCACCGCGCATTGCAGCCCGGTCATGAGGCGCCGATCGCGCCGTCAGCCATGGCTGCAACAGGTGTCAACGTGTTCATCCCCACGGGGCCGGGCACGGGAAAGCTGGTGCCGCCTGACATGCCGCGCACACTCTCCATTCCTGAAATCCATGAACTGGTGGAGATGTATGCGCAGGCGGCGCGTAACGCGCTGTCCGCAGGCTTCGATGGCGTGGAAATCCACGCCGCCAATGGCTACCTGATCAACCAGTTCCTATCCGAACGGGCCAATTTCCGCACCGATGCCTATGGCGGCAGCCTGTCCGACCGCCTGCGCTTCCTGCGCGAAGTGGTCGAGGCCGTTTCCGCCGTCGTCACGCCTGACAGGATGGGCGTGCGATTTTCTCCGCTGTTTGGCACAACCACGGAAGAGCGCGTGTATCTCGGCCTGCTGGAGGACAATCCGGCACAAACCTACACGGCGGCCGTGCGCGTACTGGCGGATGCGGGCATCGCCTATGTCTCGCTGGCCGAAGCCGACTGGGACAATGCGCCGGAAATGCCGGATGCCTTCCGCGCCAGCGTGCGCGACATCTTTGGCGGCCGCATTCTGTGCGCGGGCCGGTACGACCTGCACAAGGCACAGCATGTGCTGGGCCATGGATGGGCGGACATGATCGGCTTTGGCCGGAAGTTCATCGCCAATCCGGACCTGCCCGCGCGGCTGGAACATAACTGGCCGCTCAATCTGCTGGACCCGGCGACGATGTATGGCGGCAGCGCGCATGGCTACACCGACTATCCTTTCCATAATCAATAAACAGGGAAACGGACCAATGAGTTTTTACCAGACCCTCAACCCGACCACGGAAACCGTGGAACGCACGTTCGAGCTTCACACATCCGAACAGATGAAGGCGATTGTCGATCGCGCGGACCATGTGTGGAAGACCGACTGGAAAAAGCATGACATCGCAGCCCGCAAGGTCATCATGTCAAAGGCCACCGACCTGCTGCGCCGCGATCGCGTGGCGCATGCGCGCCTGATTGCGACCGAGATGGGTAAGGCGCTGCCTGACGCGCTGGAAGAAATCGACATCACCGCCGATATCCTGTCCTTCTATGCCGATGGTGCGGCAGAATTCCTTGCCCCCACGCATCTGAAGGTCAAGGAAGGCCATGCAAAGATCATCAACCAGCCGCTTGGCCTGATCTACTGCATCGAGCCATGGAACTTCCCTTATTACCAGCTTGCCCGCGTGGCGGGGCCGAACCTGATGGCGGGCAACGTGGTCATCGCCAAGCATGCGCCCAACGTGCCGCAATGCGCGCTGGCCTTTGAAAAGCTGTTCCACGATGCAGGTGCACCTGTGGGCGTCTATACCAACATCTTCCTCGACAATGACCAGTCCGCTGAACTCATCAAGGATTTCCGTATTCGTGGCGTCGCCCTGACGGGTAGCGAACGCGCGGGCCAGACGGTCGCGGCCGAAGCGGGTGCGGCGCTGAAGAAGGACACGATGGAACTTGGTGGCAGCGATGCCTTCATCGTGCTGGATGACGCGGACCTTGAACTGGCCGTCAAATGGGCGACATGGGGCCGGTTCGCCAATAACGGGCAGGTCTGCACGGCCGCCAAGCGGATGATCGTGCATGAGAAGGTCTATGACGCCTTCCTCGCGGGGCTGAAGAAAGCCATCACACAGTTCCGCATCGGCGACCCGCTGGCCGAAGGCACGACCCATGGCCCGATGAGCAGCAGGAAGGCACTCGACACCGCACTGGCGCAGACCGACGAAGCGGTCAAGGCAGGGGCAACGCTGGTGGTCGGCGGCAAGCGGATGGACTGCCGCGGCTTCTTCATGGAACCGACCATCCTGACCAATGTGTCAAAAGACAATCCGGTCTTCTATCAGGAGATTTTCGGCCCCGTTGCCGTTGTGCATAAGGTCGCATCGGAGCATGAGGCCATCGAACTGGCCAATGATTCCCCCTATGGCCTTGGCGGTTCCGTGTTCTCGCGTGATCTTGGCCGGGCAGAAAGGGTGGCCGAAGCGGTCGAGACCGGCATGATGTTCATCAACACGGCCACGGCTGCGGCCCCCGAACTGCCCTTTGGTGGGATCAAGAATTCGGGCTTTGGCCGCGAACTGTCCTTCCTCGGCATTGAGGAGTTCATCAACCGCAAGCTGATCCGCGTCGCCTGATAGGGCATGTGTGTCTTCTGCCCCGAACAAAATCCAGTCCGGGGCAGAAAGAGCATTTCCGAACCCTGAGCCGACCCGGTTGATCCAACCACACCGCATGTTCAGGTATGAGAAGACCGTCCAATCCATTACGATACTGCCAACGTCAGGAGACCAGCAGGCGCTTCCGCGTGATCTTTCCTGATACGGTGGTCGGCAGATGCCTGACGAAGCGGACTTCCTTCAGGCCTATCCAGCGCCCGAGGACTGCGTTGACCCGCGCAACGATTTCCTCGGAAGAAGGCGCGCATTCCGCTTCGGGATCTGGAACCACATAAGCGACAGGTCGCTGCCCTCTCAGTTCGTCCGGAATTGCGACCACGGCACACGTATGAACGGCTGGATGGGTGGCGACGATCTTTTCGATCTGCACGCCCGAAATCCGCCGTCCCGCGACCTTGATGACATCGTCAGAACGCCCGAGCATATGCACGGCGCGGCTGGCCTCGATCATGCCTTCGTCAAAGGTGCGATAATACTGTCCGGTCTCGTCCAGATAAGCTGTAGGAACACGGATCGCTCCATCCTTCCATACGCCAGCCAGGCAGCCGGGTGGCAGCGGCAGGGAGAGGACAATTTCCCCGCACTGTTCACCGGGTATGGACGGCACGATTTCCGGGCGAAATCCCGGTGCAGGCCGCCCGATGTCGTTCATGAGCGAGACCGGCTCACGCTCAGACAGGCCAAAGAAATGAGCGGTAATACTCCACCCCGTTTCGGTCTGCCACCAGTGATTGACTACAGGTTTGCGAAAATACGACCGTGCCCACTCCAGCAGGGTCGGGTCCGCATATTCCCCAGCCACGAAAATGCGGGCCAGTGCAGGCAAGATGGCCCCTGACAGGTTGCGGCTTTCCTGCCGCATGAGGCGCATCTGTGTTGGTGTGGTGAACAGGCATTTCACCTCGTACTCATGGCAAAGCGCGCGGATGACGGAAGCCGATGCGCCGCCTTCCACAATCACACTGGTGCAGCCGCTGAGCAGCGGCGCATAGACGCCGTAGGAATGGCCAACCACCCAGCCCAGATCCGATGTCGTGAAGAAGGTATCGCCGGGTTTGCAGCCATAAATCAGCTCCATGGACAGGGCGAGGGCTACAGCGTGGCCACCATTGTCACGCACAATACCCTTCGGATGACCTGTCGTGCCGGACGTGTGAAGAATATACAGGGGATCTTCAGATCTCAGCATGACCGGCTCTGCTGGCGCGGAGAGTTCCAGCATATGGAAATCATGATCCCGCATTGGCAGAAGGGCTGTCGGACACGCTGCACGTTGCACAACAACGCAGGCCTGTGGGCGGTGCGTGGCCTTGGCCAGTGCCTCGTTCAGGGCCGGCGCGGACGCTACGGGCGTCTGCCCCTGAAAGCTGCAACTGGCAATGATGATGACTTTCGGGGCCACATCATCAATCCGGCGCGCCAGTTCAGGCCCGGCGTAGCCCGCAAAAACCACCACATGCACGGCCCCGATCCGGGCACAGGCCAGCATGGCGATGGCGGTTTCGATCATGGTCGGCATGGCGATCAGGACGCGGTCGCCTTTCTCCACCCCCAGCGCGCACAGGCCGCCGGCAAACCCGGCCACCCTGCCCTGTAGTTCCCGGTAGGTTACCACCTGCCGTTCCTTCGTGGCGCAGGAATGCCAGATCAAAGCAGCCTGTGCGCCGCGCCCGTTTTCAACATGCCGGTCCACGGCATTGTGGCAGGTGTTGAGCGTGGCGTCAGGAAACCAGTCATGCCAGCCATCCGCCCGCGTCCTGCATGCGGTCACAGGTGCCTGCTTCCATGTGATGCGTTGCGCCGCCTCCAGCCAGAATTGTTCTGGCTGGCTTATGGCCGCGTCATACATCGCCTCATATGTTGTCCATGGAAGCATGGCGTTTACTCCGTTCAGGCTACAGGCACGTCTTTGCCGGTGATCTGGCTGGCCAGCCACGCGGCATCGCGCGAGACACCGGAAAACCGTCCCGACCCCCAGGTGTGCAGCCATGGCAGACCAAGGAAGTAGAAGCCCGGCGCATCGGTCACGCCACGATGCCAGACCGGCTTGTTGGCCCCGTTGAAGACCGGCACGTCAATCCAGCGATAGTTCGGACGGAAGCCGATGCACCAGAGGATCGAAGTGATCCCGGCAGCCTTCAGGTCGAGCGGGGTGTTACTGCCATCGGGCTCCCACACAGGCACATAAGGAGCTTCGGTCGGAGCCGTGATCCCTTCGCGAGCAATATAGGCGTCGATGGATTTCTTGATGTCGGCATTGGTCCTGTCCGCATCATCAAGGTTTTCCGCAAGATCCGGTGCGAAGTGCGCCACTTCATCGCGGATTGTCTCCAGCGTGCCATGCAGGCCAACGCCCTTTTTTGCAAAGAGGCGCAGATCAAGGTCATGCCCGCCATTTCGGCCCGTGACGTAATGATTGGTCTTGTCACGTGCACCGTCGCGCAGGGGGTGATTATCCACCGTCAGGTCATAGAAGTGCATGTCCGCAAGCCAGTCCACAACGTCGCGGCCACGGTAGAAGCGCGAGACGCGCGGGGCGGAGCCGACACAGAGATGGACCTTGCGTTTTTCAAGGAACAGGTCCTCGACGATCTGCGCGCCGGACTGGCCGCTGCCCACGACCAGCACAGCCCCTGTCGGCAACTGGGCGGCGTTGCGGTAATCCTGCGAGTGAACCTGATGGATGGCGGGGTCGATCGCGCTGGCATAGCCGGGGATGACCGCATCCTGATATGCGCCTGATGCGATGACCACATGCTTTGCGTGCCAGGTCTCACCACCTGCCACCACGCAATAGCCACCACCTTCATGGCGAGTGATGGAGGTAACGGCTGTGTGCTCGCGCAAAGGCGGGTTGAAGGAGACGACAAAGCCCTTCACGTAGTCAATAATTTCCTGCTTCACCATGAAGCCGTGCGGGTCTTTTCCCTTGTAGGGATGACCGGGGAGTTCGCACTGCCAGTTCGGTGTGACCAGGCAGAAATTGTCCCAGCGCTCATCATCCCACGAATGGCAGGCGGTCCTGGCCTCAAAGACGATGTGCTCCACCTTCTCGCGGCAGAGATACCAGCTCATGGAGAGCCCGGCCTGTCCACCGCCCACGATGATGACGGGGATGCTTTTCTCGTTCTGTGTCATGGTCGTTCTTTTCGTCTCAATAACTGAAAGACAGGACGCGCACCTGCGCGTCGGACTGGTTCAGAAAAGGCGCACTGGCCTGCCTTATGGCCTGAAGCTGGCCAAGGGCGCGGCTGCATGGGAAGCCGTAGCGGGCGCGAACCCGTTCGCTGGCGTCCGTCAGGGCGGTGTCCGCCTTTTCAAGAAACTCCCGGACCGGATAATCCTGACCGGGCGTGAAGTGGTCCCTTATGACCAGCGACGGGGAGTAACAGTCAGTCTCCTTCCCATCGGGCCAGCGCACACGAAAGGTCATTTCGGGCATGGTGAAAGAACTCCTGAAGCAAGGGCATCGGTGCGCGACCGCGCTGCCAGACACCGATATGCGGGGAGGTGCCGACTGGCGACGCGGCCCCAGTCGAAACGGCGGGCCGTTGCGGGGCCGCTGGCCCGGAAATGGTCACGGCTTTCGACGCGCAGGGCGTCGCGCAACGCCATGAACAAGGTGTCGGGATGCGGCGGTTGGCACCACAGCGCATCCGTTGCTGAAAAATGCTCCGTGAAAGGTGTGATTGCCGGCACAATAACAGGCGTGCCGCAAGCCAGGGCTTCCAGCGGACACAGCCCGAACCCCTCGGTTACGGATGGATAGGCCAGCACGTCCGCCTGCCGGTAGAATGAAGGCATGTCCTCATCCGCAACCGGCCCGGTGATGGTGACATGATCGGCCGTACCGCTTTCGCGCAGACGCGCCATGAACCGGGTGCGGTAGGCAGAATGATCCAGCAGCGAAGCCCCGCCTACCACAACCAGATGCACATCAGACCGCTCGCGGCGAAGGGCCAGAAATGCGTCGAGCAATTGCAGCGTGTTCTTGCGCCGCTCGATCCCGCCCACGGACAGGATCAGGTGACGGTCGGCAGGCAGATGATACCGCGCCCGCAACGCGGCATCGTGCGCGGTTGCTACGGGCGAAAAGCGCACGGGATCAACCCCGTTGCCCACGACCGGGGCTTCGCGGCCATGGTCGTTGCGCAGGACCTCTTCCCACATTGTGCTGACGGTAAACAGTTCGGCCGCCGCCCTGATCCCCCGTTCCTGCCGCGCGGCAAGGACCGGGTGCGTGAAATGGTCAAGATGGTGGACCGTGCGGGCAAAGCCCGGTATCCGTCCCTCTTCCACCAGTTCGGCCAGTGCATTGGCGCTGATCGGGTCCTGCGCATGCAGCACGTCAAAATGCTGCCCACGCAGGGCGTCCCTGATCTCGCCAATGCGGCGCTCCACCAGCATTGCCAGGTCGGTCTCCGGCACGGCCGGGATGCAGTTGGTGGCGCAGCGGGGCGTGCGGAAGAAACCGGCCCCGGTCACGTCCGGGGCGATCAGCGTTGCGTCATGGCCCGCGTCACACAGGGCTTCCGCCAGCGCCATGCCGTGCACCACACCGCCGCGCGGGTTGGTTGAATGGGTCAGAATCCCGATGGACAGCCTCATGGCGCAAATCCCATGAGGCGCGTCTGGGCAAGATCCCAGAAGGTTTCCTTCTCGCCCGCCCACGTAACATCAAGCCGCTGCGTGCTGTCACACTGACCGATGACAGAAGCCGCAATGCCCCGTCCATGAAACCGGGCCATGATCGCTTCGGCATCTTCGGGGCACGCCGTGAGCAGGTAGCCATAGCTGGGGAATGCGGAGAGCCAACGCTCCATCGGTGCATCGTCAGGGCGCGGAACGGCATCAAGCCTGATCGTCATGCCGATGCCTGAACATTCGGCCAGCATGAGGGCGGTGCCCAACAGTCCAGCCATGCTGATATCCTTGGCGGCGCGGCTCAGACCATCTTCTGCGATACCAGGCAAGAGATCGAGATCATCTCGAAGGTGCGCCGCCCCCTCAGTGTAGCACAATGCGGAACTGGCGTCCCAGAACGGGTGCGGGTCGTGCCAGCGGCCGCGCAGGTCGATGGCGGCGATCAGGACCTCGCCCGGTCGGGCGTCGAAACTGGTCAGCAGATGACGGGCACGGCCAAGGATCGCCACCGACAGCGAGTTATGGGTGCTGCGCATGTTGGTATGGCCGCCGACAACAGGCACGCCATAGGTGTGCGCCCCATCATGCAGGCCGGTCAGGATGGATGCGGCCGCCTCGGATGTATCGCTCCACAACGCATCCACCACAGCCACAGGGCGACCACCCATGGCCGCGATGTCACTGATATTGACCATCACGCCGCAATACCCGGCAAACCATGGCATGGCGCGCACGAAGCTGTCCTGAAACCCCTCGCTGGCCAACAGGAGGTAGCCATCGCCATCCGGTATGGCGGCGCAGTCATCTCCTAGGCGGATACCATCGCTTGTATCCCGACCAAGAATTGCGACGGTTTCGGCAATATCCTGTTTGCCCGCAAGGGCCCGACCGTGTCGAAGCGTGCGCAGCAGTGTAGTCAGTTCGTGTGCCATCACGCCACCTGCCGGTTACGGGGCTGTGGGCGCAGCAGCCATGTCTGGTCCTGCCCATGCGCCGGATAGCGTGAGAGGTCGGCCTGCATGTCGTGATGCGGGAGGCCATGCAGGGTCATGGCCCCAAGGCTTGTCCAGTGCAGGCGGCGGAAGAACAGCACGTTCTGTTCCTGTACCTGGGCCAGGAACCGCGTGGCTCCAAGCCCATGG
>NZ_JBXAYQ010000022.1:0-54195 GCF_057359305.1 Komagataeibacter ossonobensis
TACCCCCATGGCGCGGGCCATGCGCGGGGCAGCGTGCTGCCCGCGCCGCTGGTGACGCGGCATGACACGGGGGATACGCTGTGGCTGGAATACGTGACCGGGGCTGCGGGCACGATGTACTGGCTGATGTGGTACGACGCCACGGGCCGCCCGCGCGTCACATACAGCGCGGTGATGGATCATCCAAACCTGTGCATCATGCTGCGCGCACTGGGCCATGGGCACGCCCTGCCCCCGCCGCCCGCGCCCTGACCCGCGCCGGGCATGCCCGTGCTGGCCCCGGCGCGCGTTTGCTGATACCTGATGGCGGCAGTTACCCATGCAACACCGTAGGCAAGGCAGGCAGGTTTCATGACATATCCCTCTCTTTTCATGCGGCATGTGGCGCGCGGCGTGGTTCTTGGCGGTATTACGCTGCTGGGTGCGTGCGCGTCGGGCCACCATGCCCCGGCGCATGCATCGCGCATCGGCATGGCCAATCCGGCCTCGGTCTATTGCCAGCAGCGCGGCGGGACGCTGGAAATGCGCCCCTCGGCACAGGGCGTGACCGGCTGGTGCCACCTGCCCGATGGCACGGTGATGGAGGAATGGGCGCTGTTCCGCCGGGATCACGCCACCACCGCGCCATGACATGCGGCGTGCGTGCATGACCGGGGCCATGGCCCTGCGCCCCATGGTCATGGCGGCGCTGCTGGGCCTGGGGGCGTGTGATGACGCGCTCATGGCCCGGCGCATGCCCCCGCCCGCCGACTGCGCGCACCGGGGCGGGACATGGCGGGTGAATGATAACGGGCATACCGGCCTGTGCCGCCTGCCACCCGGCGGCCAGGTGGCGGGATGGACGATTGTGCCGCGCGGCCATTAAACTGTCATGTTATGCCCAGATCTTTCCAAACTGATGCCCCACTGCCCGCGTTCCATGCCGATATGAAACACCCGGATCTTACTCCCGTCCTGTCCGTCCTGCGCGGCGCGCTGCGGCATGGGACATCCATCGTGGCCGTGGTGGCGGCCGTAACCCTGCCTGCCGTGGCGTCGGCACAGCCATGGGGACCGGCATGGGGACCGCATTACCACCGGCACTACATGCGGCGGCGTTATCCACCACCGCCCCCGCCGCCACCACCGCCCCCGCCCATGCGGATGGGCCGGTTCTACGGGCCGCCACCGCCACCCCCACCGCCCATGATGCCGCCACCACCCATGTGGTAGGATGCAACCCCCGCGCGGCTGCGCCGTTTTCCCCCCAGAACAGATGGAGGATAACGTGCCAGCCGTGCCCATGACCCGCCTGCCCCGCATCAGGACCGCCAGCCGCCTGCTGCCCCTCATGCTGGGGCTTGCGTTGCCACTGACCGCCTGCGCCCATGGCAGGATCGGGGAAGATTTCTGCATTTCATGCGCGAATGAACAACACGCGCAGTCAGGCGCCCCCGCCACGGATACGGCAGCCAGCCAGCCAGCCGGCCCCGGCGCATCCGCGCAGGCGGCAGGCCCCCGGGCACCGGCGGCCACGGGTCCGTCGCACATGTAACGGTACGGGGCAGATGTTTCATGGTCCCGAGGGTCACGTCAATGTGTCCATGGCAGTTATGGGGACGGCAAACCCATGCCACCGGACCACGTTTGCCCCATACCACCCCATTGGAAAACAGACAGGAGGACAGACAATGCGGCAATCCGTTTTCTGCGCCCTCCCGATCGTGACAGGGTTGGGAATGGCACTACCGGCGAATGCATATTCCGCCGATCCCGGCACACCGCAGCAGGTTGCGGCGTGCAAGGTCGATGCCCTGCGGCTATGCCCGCTGGACATACCGGATACAAAACTGGTCGAAGCCTGCATGCAACGCCGGGTTGCCGATCTTTCACCTGCATGCCGGGACACCGTGCAGGGTAAATGACGCCGTCCCGCAAACTCCGGGGGCATGCCGTGGCACAGGCCCGGCCGCCCCGCCGACGTTCGGAGGCTGACATGAAAATCGCACGAAACCTTACCGGAAACATTTCCGACATGACCACTGCCATCGGTGATTTCCTGACCGGCGCACGGGGCGATCGTTCGGGGGCACTGTCGGTACTGAACGACATCCTTGGTCCCCTGCCCGCCCCGGATGAGCCAAGCATGCTGGAACACCGCGCACAGGAACAGGGCATGCTGCCGTTGATCCGCACATGGCAGGAACGTGACAACACGTCGGTTGCGGATGAAAGCACCATCCATGCCCTGTTCAGGCCGGCGGAACTGCAACGCTTTTCCAGCCAGACCGGCCTGTCGGAACGCGCGGCAATGAATATCCTGCGTGACCTTCTGCCTTCGGCCATCCGCCACCGCGCCATCAACGCCCGTGCGGGCTGGCAGCAGCAGCAGATGGCCCGCACGGATGCCACCACCGGGCAACCGATGGCTGGCGAATAACAAGCAAGTAAAGAAAGGGCGGTAACATGTGTACCGCCAGCCTGCCCGCCCGCCATGGGGTCTGTTCCCCCGGTGTGGCGGGCTTTTTTTTACAGCATGCCTGAACAGGACAGGCTGCCCGACCGCCCGGTTTCGGGCGCGGTCATGGTCAACGGTACATTTTTGCATGATGCGCGGGACGCGCCTGTGGACCATGGATGAATTATTAAAGGATCAACTTTCAGCAAATCATCCGTCTTTTATTGATCGACCGATCCCGGCTGTTCAATAATGATCCGCATGCCCCACGTTTTTCCACCATCGGCCGTTGTCAGCACAACCTGATAGGTGCCGTTATTGGGAATTATAATATGATCAAGTGGGGTATCCGTTGATGGCCAGATGATATTCTTGTCATCATAATGCTTTAACGACACGGTCATCGGCACAACCGGCGCTGCCGTGATGCCGCTTATGATCGCTGCCTTCTGAATGTCTTTGGGCAGTAAGGTCTCGATCGCCCTGATATCAATATCGCCCCCACGGTTGGAGGGCAGGCTGAGAATGGCGGAAATGCAGGTTGCATATTCCCTGTAGCTTTCACTTGTGCAGGGTGTCTGGACAGTCACGCTGGCCGGGGTGCCATCGGGCAGCTTCACGTCTGTCGCATACGCATGTCCAGCCAGCAGGAGCGCCGGAACAAGGGCAAAAAAGCTTTTACTCATAGTACGGGACACCTTACGGGCAATTCAGGTAAACCTTGCGATCCTGTTTAATACTCTAGTCTCTTTCCCCTGTCACAGGAAGTGACGGGGCCGTTCCGGTCGCTTAACACATTATTATATAATAACACATATCCCATGAAAATTGCCTTCACGCATCGCGCGGGTGGCTGGAACAGGCAGCGCGACCCGGACCGTCCATCCACGTTTTCCTGACCTGACACATTTTGCATGCGCCGGGCTTGCGATGCATTCACGCCCGGTGTGGGGCGGCATCGTCCCGAAAACCGATGACACATGGGGCATGGGTTCATGACCGTTTGCCATGGCTGCATATGGATTCAGTATAACTTACGTTATTTTAATAATGTCGCACATTCCGGCAATCAGGGCATCGCGCCGGGGGTCTGGACTATCTTGTTGAAAAAACTGCACGAAATGGCAATGGTTGTGATTGTCGCCATTGCCCGATAAAAACCGGTGTCGTTACAGTTTAAGAAAATCGCGTGTTATCATGACACGGTGTAATCAGGTCAGTTTATGAAGCCAGTGCCCGACCGTCATCGAAACATAGTCAAAATACAAGATAATACGTCATATTAAGAAATGCAGAGTCCTATTGTTATGAAAAAATTTACGGTCGTGCCGCTCATTTTCTTGTTGAGTGGATGTCATGGCGTTGGCTCCCAAAGACTGGACCGTGATCAACTTGATTATTCCCAGGCGTTGATTGGCTCTTCCAAACAACAGACACTGCTTAACGTCGTCCGTCTGCGTTATGCCGATACGCCGGGCTTTCTGGATACGACGCAGCTGATTTCCGGCTATCAGCTGCAGCGCAATATTTCCATAGGCGTCGGCTCGGACTCCAACCCGATCCGGCCCGCGGGCGCCATCGGGGCACAGATACAGGAAAGCCCGACCTTTACATTCCAGCCCGTTACCGGTGATGCCTATGCGCAGAGTTTCCTGCGCCCGCTTCCGCCGGGCAGCCTGCTTCCGCTGGCCATGGGGGGACTGCCCATAGATATCCTGTTCCGCCTGTCGGTCCAGTCGGTCAACCTTATCAATAATGCGGGCGCCATTGGGGGCGATGTCGGGCGTGGGTCGCCTGAATTTTTCGAACTCATCTATGATCTGCGCCGGTTGCAGATTGCGGGCCTTTTGGGCATACAACTTGAACATAGTGAGGAAATACCGGGGAAAACCCCGGCTTTTGATCGGGTATTCCTGACGGTATCATCGACTACGGATCCCCTTCTTGCCGACGTGGTGAAGTCAACACGGCGTTTTTTTGAAATGGGCCCGAAAGATGAACGTGTGGAAGTCATATACGGGGCCGGACGGCCGCAGCATGGCCAGATCAGGCTGCTTACCCGCACAATGCTTGGTGTTCTGGGGCAGATTGCCTACCAGATTGACGTCCCGCAGGAGGATATTGATTCAGGGCGCACCCTGCCCAAGATCATTCTGATTGGACGCAATACAAAGCCGACGGTTTTTGTCCATGTCAGTAATGAACGGCCGCGCCTTTCTTTTGTATCGATAAAGTACAATAATAAATTCTACTATATCTCGGATACCGATTTCCCCAGCAAGCTGGGGTTCACAATGTTGCAGATCCTGATGGAGCTTTCAAAAACCACCAAGAACCCGGGCGCCGTGCTGACCATACCCGTAAACGGGTGAATGGCATCAGTGTGTTGAATGACTGTTTCCAGCCGCCGCCGTCCTGGCCATTCATGACACACCGACAGACACCATGCTCCCCTGCCGGCGTGCAGGGGACAGGACGCGGCGGGGCGTGTGGGGCGGCCTAATAACCGACGGCCGCGCCATCCTTGCGGTGGTCGGATGCGCCGCGATACACGCCCGAATGCGGGTCGATCATGATTGCCTGGTAACCGCCCATACCCAGCCCGTTGCCCGTGCTGACATCATGCCCCATGGCCTGCAGCGCGGGGCCAACGGCCTGATACAGTTCGGATTCCAGCACGACATGATTGTTCTGCTGTGAATGGGAAAACCGTGCCGCGTCGGATGCGGCCTGCGGGTTGGCCCCAAGGTCGAGCATGTTTTCCAGCACCTGCAACTGTCCCTGTGCCTGCTGGTCGCCATACATCACGCCAAGGCTTAGGAACGGCCTGCCCCCCTTCAGCACGAAGCCGGGAATGATGGTATAGAATGGCCGCTTGCCGGGCGCGATGACGTTGGGGCTTTTTTCATCAAGGCTGAACTGCGCGCCACGGTTGTTCAGCAAAAAGCCGTAGCCGGGCACGGTTATGCCCGAACCGAATTCGTCATACACGCTGAATATCAGCGAGACGACATTCCCCTCGCGGTCGGCCGTGGTCAGGTACACGGTACCCCCCACCGGGTCGCGATCCGCCGTAATGGCGGCGGCATGGCGCGGGTCGATGCGGTGGCACTGCGAGCGTGCATATGCCTTGCCGGTCAGTTTCGCGGTCGGCACGGCAACGAAGTCCGGGTCGCCCACATACTGCCGCAGGTCGGCATAGGCGACTTTCTTCGCCTCGATCAGCAGGTGCCAGAACAGTGGGGAACGTGGCCCCTCCCCACGCGGGTTGATGCCCAGTTTCGGCCCGCACTGTTCAACGATATTCAGGGCCTCCAGCACGGCGACGCCCTGCGTGCTGGGTGGCATTTCATAAATGTCGTAACCGCGATAGGACGTGGTCAGCGGCCTGACCCATTGCGGCCTGACCGTGCCAAAATCCGCGGGCGTGATTGTCCCGCCCAGCGCCTGCGATTTCTTTACGATGGCATCCGCAATCGGCCCCTTGTAGAAAGCATCCGCACCGCCGTTTTCCAGCAGGCGGAATGCCCTGGCCAGATCGGGATTGCGGAACACGCCATACAGGCCCGGTGGCCTGCCATGGGGCAGATAGGTGGCGGCCGTGTCGTGGTCCTTGGCCAGCAGGGTGGCATATTCCTCCCACTCGGCTTCCACGCGTTCGGTCACGCCAAAGCCATCTTCCGCCAGTCGGGCGGCAGGTTCCAGCGTATCCTTGAACGACATGGTGCCATAACGGGCGCGGATGGCGTCCCACCCGGCCACGGTGCCGGGCACGACGGCCGAATCAATGCCCGTGTACGGAACCGTCTTCAGCCCCCGGGCGCTAAAACGCCCCGGCGTGGCGCCGGATGGTGCCCGCCCGGCGGAATCCAGCGCGACAAGCCGGTGTTCCTTTGCCACCCATGCGATCATGAACAGGTCGCCCCCGATCCCGGCGGATTCCGGTTCGACCACGTTTATGGCGGCGGCGGTTGCAATCGCGGCGTCAAAGGCATTGCCCCCGCGTTTGAGGATATCCAGCCCGACATCCGCCGCCAGTGGCTGGCTGGTCGCCACCATGCCGTGCGTGCCCAGCACTTCGGACCGCGTCTGCCCCGTCCAGCCATAGCCCCGGTCCCCACGCAGGGGATTGAATGGTGCCCCGGCCTGCTTCGCCTGCGTCACAGATGCCGCATGCCCCTGCCCCGGCAACAGGGCCGTGCAGGCAAGCAGCAGCGCCGAAAACATGACGGATGGCCGCATCACGCCAGCGCCCCGCGCGCAACTGCCGCGCATGGGTGGGCGGGAACGAAAACCCGGCATGTCGGTGTTTGTGTGTGCAGGCATGTCCATACGACCCTTCAGCATCCGTGTGGGCAGTCGGGAAGGCATGCCCCGACCGGCTGCTACCGCCTATACTTCATTTTTGTTTGACAACAAAACCCCTGCCCCCGCATGCCGGAAACAGCCGGGTTCATGGTCATGGATCATCCCCGCCGCCTGCATCCAGGCATAGGCCGTGACCGGGCCGACAAAGCGGAAGCCGCGTGCCCGCAGCGCGGTGGACATGGCGTGCGACAGGGGGGATGACGCCTGCACCGGCCCGGGATTATGCACCGGCGCGTGCCCCACCATGCCCCATGCGAAGGTGGCAAGGTCCTCCCCCCGTTCACGCATGGCGATATAGGCGCGGGCATTGCCAATGGTGGCGACAATCTTCGCCCGTGCGCGGATGATGCCGGGATCGGCCAGCAGGCGCGTGATGTCCGCATCACCGAAACGGGCCACGCGGTCGGGATCAAACCCGGCAAAGGCCCGGCGGAATCCCGCGCGCCGTTTCAGGATTGTGCGCCATGACAGCCCGGCCTGAAAACTTTCCAGCACCAGCATTTCCCATAACTGTCGGCTGTCATGTACCGGCTGGCCCCATTCCGCGTCGTGATACGCCATCATCATGGCATCGGCCTGCGCCCAGCGGCAGCGCGGGCGGTCGGGATCCGGTGACATGGCGGCCGGATCAGGCGGCCCGTCGCGCCTGCATGGATCGGGCATGGGTTGCATGGTGGTACTCCGTTGTCGGGTGCGCATAAGCCGCTGCCTGAAAAAACAATTCGGGGATAAAAAACAATAAAAGTTTCCGGGTGTCCCCTTTTCTGAAAAAGGCTTCACCAAAAACTTTCTCATGATTGGACGTTTCAGACAGCCCATAAAAAAACCGGGGCCGCAAGGATGCGGCCCCGGTCGGGTCAGTCAGGATATGACGGACGTGGTCAGTTCACGTTATCAAGGGCGTAAACCACCAGGTCATCCGTCACCGGCGTCATCATGAAGTGGTGGCCACCGGCCATGATGGCGACGTACTGCTTGCCCTTGTATTCATACGTCATGGGCGTTGCCTGTCCGCCACCGGGCAGGACATCGTTCCACACTTCCTTACCCGTATGGATGTCGAAGGCATGGATCATGTTGTCCGTCGTCGCCGCGACAAAGATCAGGCCACCGGCGGTAATGACCGGGCCGCCATTGTTGGGCGTGCCGATGGTCAGCGGCAGGTGCGTGGGCAGGCCAAACGGGCCGTTGGCGCGCGCACTGCCCAGCGGGTGCTGCCACAGTACCTTCTGCGTGTGCATGTCGATGGCGGTGATCATGCCATAGGGCGGACGGTTGCACATCATGCCCGTATATTCATCCCAGAAGGGGGAGACCACGATGCCGTACGGCGTTTCCGCCATGGCGCCCGCGCCCTCGGCACCGCCGCCGCCGGGCTTGTAGTTGGGGTCATCCACCGGCATCAGGCCCAGCTTGTCCGCCTTCTTGCGGCTGACCAGCTGGTCATACATGGGCGTGTTGTTCCAGTTGGCGATCAGGATGCCGGTCTTTTCATCATAGGCAACACTGCCCCAGTCGGACCCGCCGTTATAGCCGGGATATTCCAGCCACGGCTTGTCAATGCTGGGCGGCGTGAACTCACCCACATAATGCGCGCGGCGGTATTTCAGGCGGCAGTACAGCTGGTCAATGGGGGACATGCCCCACATGTCGGCTTCCTTGAGCGGGGCAAAGCCCAGCCGCGGCATGCCGACCGACCACGGCTGCGTGGGCGCGCGCGTGTCACCCGGCACCATGCCCGGGGATGGGGCGGGCCGTTCTTCCACCGGCAGCACCGGCTCACCCGTGCGGCGGTCCAGCACGAAGGTCTGGCCACGCTTGGTTGGCATGATCAGCGCGGGCACGCTGCTGCCATCAGGCTTGGTGAAATCCATCAGCGTGGGCTGGGAACCGATGTCGTAGTCCCACACGTCCTTGTGCACGGTCTGGAACACCCAGCGCGGCTCACCCGTTTTCACGTCGATTGCCACAACGGCGGAGGACACCTTGTTTTCCTCAGGTGACCGCATGGCGCTGTAATAATCAGCGGCCGAGTTGCCGGTCGGCACGTAAACCAGCCCCAGCGCGTTGTCGCCAATCATCGCGGCCCATGAATTGGGGGTGCCACGGCTGTAATGCTCGCCTTCCTTCGGTTCGCCATGTTCATGCGGGCGGTTGACATCCCATGCCCACAGGAAGCGCCCGGTTTCGGCATCATACCCGCGGATCACGCCCGACGGCGCCCAGCGGCGCTGGCCATCCAGGATTTCCTGATTGGTGATGATCGCGCCATTGACGATCGGCGGCGGCGCGGTTTCGGCCACGAAGCCGGGCACGGACTCACCCATCCCCTTCATCAGGTTGACCATGCCGTGCCAGCCAAAGCCCTCGCACACTTTGCCGTCCTCGCTGTCCACCTCGATCAGGCGTTCATCCAGCGTGGCTTCAAGGATACGGTGGTGGCAGTGCTCGCCTTCCGGCACGGTGGAGGACGTGTAGTACACCACCGCCTTGCACGCCGCCGTGTATGGAATGCTGTCGTATTTTTCATTGGCGTGGAAGTGCCAGACTTCCTTGCCCGTGGCGGGGTCGATGCGCATCATGTCGTTCATGGCCGAACACATGTACAGCCCGTCACCCACCTTGATGGGCGTGGTTTCGGCCGCCCACTTGTTCACCTGCCCCGGCGCGGGCTTGCTGCCGGTATGGTAGATGAACGCACGCTTGAGGTGACTGACATTGGATGGCGTGATCTGGTCCAGCGGCGAGAAGCGGGTCGCCTTGTCATCGCGTCCATAGCCGGGCCAGTCATCATGGGCGGGGCTGGCCGTGACCTGCTCGACCATCGGCG
This sequence comes from Komagataeibacter ossonobensis, assembly GCF_057359305.1. Classification (NCBI taxonomy): domain Bacteria; kingdom Pseudomonadati; phylum Pseudomonadota; class Alphaproteobacteria; order Acetobacterales; family Acetobacteraceae; genus Komagataeibacter; species Komagataeibacter ossonobensis. The sequence continues at coordinate 9,636 of NZ_JBXAYQ010000022.1, forward strand.
TGGCCTCGCTGGGTTCGGCGGGCGGGCCGTCGGGAATGTTGGCGGCGTTGACGCCCGGCGCCTGCGGGCCGTTGGGCGATGGGGCGGAAAACGCATCCGTCGGCGGCGTGGGCGTGCCGGGGGATACGGTGGCGTTGCCATTGCCGGGTGGCTGGTCGGCGGGGGGCACCTGCGCCAGCGCGGTGACACCGGCCGTGCCGGCGATGATGGTAGCCCCCAGCAGCAGGGTGCGCAGCATTGTTGTATTGGACATTATGCGACCCCCCGCACGTTGGTTGTACGTGCGTGTTCCGCACGGCGCAGCACCGGCAGGCACAGCGCCACGCCAATTGCCAGCAGGGTGGGACCAAAGACGCGCGGCAGCAGGCCCCAGCCGTCGAAGCCCACCTCCCAGAACGCCCACAGCCAGGTAAAGGCACAGGCCCCAAGGTAAAGCAGGCCACCCAGCGGGCGGCCCATGGCCATCAGCACGCCCGCGGCGGTGACCACCAGACCGCAGACAACATAGTAAAGCGAGCCACCCAGGAAGGCGAGTTCCGCGCCCATGTATAAAAGGGGCAGGCCCAGAAGGATGATGATGACTGCAAGTAAAAGCGTCGCCCATCCCGCGGCGCTGTGTGGTTTCATGAAAGCAGACATAATGGATGTTCCTCCAGTATCATGGAGCGGAGGCTAGTCCCGCGTCCGTTAAACGCGAAAAAACGAAATCGCGAGGTTGGTCACGACTTTATTACTATTGTTTCAGCGCTGTAAGTATTCCGCCAGAAAACGGCCCCCATCATGACGTATTTAGAATCCAGACCTGCTGTGGTTGCACACGAAATGTTTTTTTTACTTTCCCACAACCAGACCGGGAACCATTACGGATGTCTCACGCGCCGGTGCAATCAGGTAAAGCCCCGCCTGCCCCGCCACCCGCAGCGCGCGTGCCGTGGGCGCTGATACCGCCACCAGGCCGGGCATGTCGGCCATGATCGCCTTATGCGCCATTTCATACGAACACCGGCTGGTAATCACGCAGAACCCGCGCCCGAAATCCACGCCGTCGCGCAATCCCGCCCCCACCAGCTTGTCCAGCGCGTTATGGCGGCCCACGTCCTCGCGCACATGCATGATGGTCCCATCCGGCGCGCACCATGCGGCGGCATGCAGCATGCGCGCGCGGGCATGGAGCACCTGCCGCCCCGGCAGCGCCACCAGCGCCCGCCCCACCGCCGCAAGGTCGGGCTGTAGATCGGGCACCGTGCGGCGCGGGCGGTCCAGCACGTCACGCGCATCCGTGCCGCACACGCCACAACTGGTGCGCCCCGCAATCGCCCGCCGCCCGCGCGCCAGCAGGCGGTGGAAGGACGGACCGTCGATGCGCATGTCCACACGCGCATGATCGGCTTCCGCCACGACCGTGACATCCTTCAGCGCCGCAAGGTCGGGGATGATCCCCTCGGTCAGGGCAAAGCCGGTGGCGAAGTCATGCAGGTCCAGCGGTGTGGCCATCATCACCCCATGCGCCATGCCGTTGAAGGACAGGGTGACGGGCGTTTCCTCGGCAATGTCCAGCGTGCGTTCGCGGGCACTGTCACCGGGGGCATGGACCACCATGGCGCAGGGCACGATGGCGGGCGGCAGGGCGCGGGTCATGGTGCGGTCCTTCTTATGGCTGGATGGTGTTTTCCGGGCACGGTCGCGTAGTCATCCAGCCCCGCGCATGGTGCCGGGCCATGGCGTAATCGGCGGGGGTGTTGATGTTCATGAACGGGTCCGGGCCACCCGGCGGCACGGCAAAATCCACCCCGCGCGCGCCCAGCGTATTGGCCAGCGTGCGCACGCGGGTCATCTCGCGCCGGGTTTCGGGCGTGACGCCATCCAGTTGCCGGGCCAGAAGGGTGCGGCAGCCCACCGGCCATGCCGCGACCAGGCTGTGGCGCTGCCCGCCGCTTGCGGCAAAGGACGGCGCGGGCAGCAGGCGGGACACAAGGCCAGCCGGGATGAACGGTGTATCGCCCGGCACCGTCACCAGCACGTCGCACCCCTGCCCCGCCGCCCAGTCCAGACCGGCCAGCACACCGGCCAGTGGCCCCACGCCCGCAACCCTGTCGGCCAGCACCGGCAGGCCATAAGCCGCAAACCGTGCCGGGTCGCCATTGGCGCTGATCGCAATGGCGGCGCAGCATGGGCGCAGGCGGCCCAGGATGCGCCCAAGGCAGGTCATGCCCCCCAGTTGCAGAAGCGGCTTGTCACCGCCACCCATGCGCTGCGCCATGCCCCCGGCCATGACCAGTGCGCCCACACGTATGCCCACCATCAGTGCGCGCATTGCATGGGGCGGGACAAGGCCGTACCCTGCGCCATCCCCCGCATGGGCGGTCGGGACGAAGTATTGTTCAGGGGGTGCGTTCCATGTCCCATCCACCACAACAGGCGGTGATCGGCCTGACCGGGCGCAGCGGGTCGGGCAAGACGCACCTGCTGGCGCGCCTGCTGCCGGTGCTGCGCGCGCGGGGGCTGGCGGTTTCCACCATCAAGCATACGCACCATGATATCGACATCGACCGGCCGGGCAAGGATTCCTGGGTCCATCGCAACGCAGGCGCGGCCGAGGTCATGCTGGCGGCACCCGGCCGGTGGGTGCTGCAGCATGAATGCCCTGATGCACCCCCCGCCCTGCCGGACCTGCTGTCGCGCATGCGGCGCACCGACCTGGTGGTGGTCGAAGGCTTCCACGCCACTGTCCCCGCCTGTATCGAGGTCTATCGCCCCGGCATTGGCAGGGACCCGCTGTTCAGGCATCAGGACAACATCATCGCCATCGCGACCGACACGCCCGGCGATCCCGCCCTGCCTGCGCGCCTGCCGGTGCTGGATGTGAATGATACGGATGCGATTGCCGATTTTGCGTTGCGGCATGCCTGTCGTGTTGTCATTGAATGAAAGACACATTGCCTCGCCCGGTCCATCGTGCAGATCAGAAAGAATTTTTGGTGCCGCCCTGTTGGGCAGATCGTATTAAAAGCTGTTTGAAAACGATTTATTGATAAACAGAAGGTCCTGGTGAAGCTTTTTTTGAAAAAAGGCGGCACCCGGAAACTTTTATTGTTCTCCATCAATCTAAAACAGCGGTATGCCCCGCACCATCTGCCCGACCCGGACCGGGTTTGCTTCCGTAACCGCCAGCAGCGCATCCGCGCGGGAAAAGGCAACGATGTCCGACGCCCCCACGGTGGGCACGCGGCGGTAGACCGCGCCATCGGGGCCATGATGCAGGCTGACGGGAATGAACTGCGTCACGCCAGCCGGGGCATCCGCCGTGAAACCAGCGGTGGCGGGCATGGCGGGCTGTGGCGTATCCGTGCCCATGATCGCCCGCAGGTAGGGCCGCACGAACATCAGCGCGCAGATGGCCGCAGCCCCCGGGTTGCCGGGCAGGCAGAATATGGTCCGTTCCCCCAGCGCCAGTACCGTCAGTGGTCGGCCGGGGCGGATCGCAACACCGCGAAACACCACGCCCGCGCCCATGTCGCGCAGTATGTCCAGCATATGGTCGGTATTGCCTACCGATATGCCGCCCGTCGTGACCACGATATCCGCACCCCGGCACGCCGCGCGCAGGTGGGCGGCCTGCGCGGCCACGTTATCGGTGGGGGCCGCGTGCGTACTGACGCGCGCGCCGATGGCGCCCAGCATGGATGACAGCATCGGGGCGTTTGAATCCGGGCAGGTCCCCGGCGCATCCGCCGCCAGTTCCGCGCCGTTGGACAGGACGGATACGCGCGGCCTGCGGGCAACCGGCACATCACGCAGCCCCTGTGCCGCCAGCAGGGCGATATGCCGCCAGTCCAGCACCTGCCCGCGCGCGACAAGCCGCGTTCCGGCTGCGAATTCCTCCCCCCGCCTGCGGATATTCGCGCCCTGCGGCGCAAGCGGCGTGACCGGGGCCACGGTATTTCCTGCAACCGCCATGCGTTCGGCCGCCATGACACAGTCGGCACCCGCCGGGATGCGCGCGCCGGTCAGGATGGCGCGCGCATGCCCCGGCGCCAGCGGTTCGGGCCGGTCCCCCGCCACCGTGCGGCCCGCGACCGGCAGCGGGGCATGGGCCGCCATGGCGTCATGGGCAAAGGCGTAGCCGTCCATGGCGGAAATATCGGCAGGCGGGCGGCAGGTCGTGGCCAGGATATCGACGGCCGTCACCCGCCCCGTCGCCTGCGCCACCGGCACGCGGGTCACGGGCGGCGCGCTGCCATCCGCGCGCGCCAGCACCAGCCGCAGGGCGGTGGGATAGTCCACCAGCCGCGTGAAAGCGTTGCTGTTCATGACCGGACCGGGTTTCAGGCCGGTTCGGGCCGGGTTGCAGGGCTTGCCACGGTTACGCGCACCGGTATCGACTTGGCGGCGGGGGTGCCCGCGATCTGGTCAAAATGCGACAGCGGCAGCAGCGGGTTGAGTTCGGGGTAATACCCGGCAATCGACCCGCGCGGCATGGGGTATGGCACCACCATCAGCCCGCCCACCCGGCGCTGCGTGCCATCGGTGCTGATGGTTTCAAGGTCCGCCAGCGCACCATCCGCCAGTCCGCGCGCCGCCATGTCATCCCTGTTCATGAAAACCACCATGCGGGTGTTGTACACGCCCCGGTAACGGTCGTTATTGGTATAGATTGTGGTATTGTACTGGTCATGCGACCGGATGGTGGACAGGCGCAGCATGTCCGGGCCGCCAATGGGCGTGTCCTCGTCCAGCCCGTCAAACAGCAGGAAATTGGCGCGGCCCGTGGGCGTGTTCCAGATCCGCTGGCGCGGGGGCACCGGCAGCGAAAAGCCCTTGCCGTGGCGGATGCGCGTGTTGAAATCGGCATACAGGTCGGGATAGACCTGCGCGATCCTGTCGCGGATCAGGTCGTAATCATCAATGAAGGCTTCCCATTCAATCGTACTGTCCGGCAGGGTGGCGCGGGCCATGCGGCAGACGATCTCGATTTCCGAACGCAGGTCGGGACTGGCGGGATGCAGCACGCCGTGGGACCGCGTGACGCCGGACATCGCGTCCTCGATGGTGATGAACTGCGGTCCCGTTTTCTGCATGTCGATTTCGGACCGCGCAATGACCGGCAGGATCAGCGCCTCACGCCCATGCACCAGATGCCCGCGGTTGAGCTTGGTCGCAATCCCCACGGTCAGGTCCAGCCGCGACATCGCTTCATACGCCACCGGCGTGTCGGGAATGGCGTGAATGAAGTTGCCACCCATGCCGATGAACACCCTTGCCGTGCCATCAATCATGGCCTGCACGGATTCAATCACATGGTGGCCGTGCGCGCGTGGCGGGCTGAAACCGAATGCCGCCTGAAGCCGGTCGAGGTAGATGGTGGTCGGCTTTTCATCAATGCCCATCGTGCGGTCGCCCTGCACGTTGGAATGGCCGCGCACGGGACAGATCCCCGCCCCTTCCTTGCCAAAATTACCACGCAGCATCAGCAGGTTGGCAATCTGGTGGATCACGCGCGATCCCTGCTGGTGCTGCGTCACCCCCATGCCGAAGCAGATGATGGTGGCGTTGGATGCGGCATAGATTCCGGCAACGCGGCGGATCTGTTCCTCGCTCAGCCCGGAGGTCGCGACAATGTCCGCCCACTGCGTCGCCTCGATATCGGCCTTCAGCGCATCGAACCCGTCGGTGTGTTCGGTAATGAAGGCATGGTCCAGAACGGCGGGTTCGCCCTTTGCCGCGGCGTCCGCATCCATCTGGAACAGGGTTTTCATCACCCCCTTCAGGAACGCGACATCACCGCCAATACGCACATGACAGAACTCGCTGGCGATGGGGGTGGAACCGAAGGTCGCCATCTTGATGGGGTCCTGCGGTTCGGTAAAACGGATCAGCGCGCGTTCAGGCATGGGATTGACGGCTATGATCGGCGCGCCGCGCTTACGCGCATGCACCAGTTCGGTCATCATGCGCGGGCTGTTGGTACCGGTGTTCTGGCCGATGATGAAAATGGCTTCCGCATGGGCGAAATCCGTCATCCGCACCGTGCCCTTGCCAATGCCGATGGACATGGGCAGGCCACGGCTGGTCGGTTCGTGGCACATATTGGAACAGTCGGGGAAGTTGTTGGTGCCGAACGCGCGCACGAACACGGAATACAGGAATGCGGCCTCGTTCGACGTGCGGCCCGAAGTATAGAACTCCGCCTGGTCGGGGTGATCGAGTGCGCGCAGGTGGCGGCCGATCATGGCATAGGCTTCATCCCATGTACACGGCACGTAATGGTCAGTTGCCGCGTCATAGCGCATGGGCTGGGTCAGGCGGCCCTGTTCCTCCAGCCAGTGATCGCTACGGGCCATGAGTTCGGTTACGGTGTGGGCGGCGAAGAAATCCGCGCAGACCTTGCGCTTCGTGGCCTCGAACGCCAGCGCCTTGGCGCCGTTTTCACAGAATTCCAGTGTCTTTTCACGGTCGGGGTCCGGCCACGCGCAGCTTGGGCACTTGAAGCCATCGGGGTGGTTCATGGCCAGAAGCGCGCGCGACCCCTTGGCCAGGACGCTCTGTTCCATCAGCACGCGCGCGGTGGCGTTGGCCGCGCCCCATCCGCCGGCAGGATGGGTATAGGGTCTGAATTCCGGTTTTTCTGACATGGCGCTCTCCCGTGTTCGCACGCAGGAAACCGCCGGGCTGGTATTATTGCAACTGCGCAGAGGCAGATTTTACCATGTATAACAGAGATTTATCTGTTCATAAGTCTGGTCTATCAACGGCGCAGGCCCATGTTGCATGATTGGTTATATATAAACGTATATAGACAATGGCGCAATATCCCCGGTCATCCCGACCGGATTATATCCTGTCTGACATGATGTCGCGCAGCGTGGTGCGGTCCAGCACCTGCAGGAAGGCGTCCAGCGATCGGGACAGCAGGTGCCGCAGGCGGCACATGTCGGCCAGTACGCAGGGCTGCCCGTTCTCGGGTTCGCACACTACGACGGAATGCATGTCCGTTTCCATCAGGCGTACGATATCACCGATAATGATTTCATGTGGCTGGCAGGGCAGCAGCAGCCCACCCGACCGGCCACGACGGGCCAGTACAATCCCCTCGTTGGACAGGCGGTTGACCACCTTGACCAGATGATTGTGGGAAATGCTGTGATGGCTGGAAATCTCGTGCACGGAGACCCGCCTGTCGGCGTTGCTGGCCAGATAGACAAGCACACGAATGGCGTAGTCGGTATGAAGGGTCAGGCGCATGGTATGGTGTTCACGGCCTCCCCGGCCCGGATGGTGGGTAGGACCCGGTATTGTAACATGCGGGACATGGTATCCTGTGGTCAGATAGGGTGGCGATGTTGATATATCATAAAAAAAGACTGTATCGGTCCGCGCTGCAACAGGAAAGTATCCTGTTAGGGATCTTATAATATATTTTTATCAAATCATAAGCAGAACTTATAACAAAACCGGCAGAAAACAGCCAGTCGTATGAAATTCCTTAAATGGATACTTATACGGAATACAAATTAAAAACCAGAATTATCCTCCTGTCGTCGTTAATATTTTTTCTGGTCCATTATCAGGTCATGCAGCGTCACGCGGTCCAGTACCGCCATGAAGGCATTCAGCGATTTGGAGAGCAGGCCACGCAGCCGACAGGCATCCGCCAGCACGCATGGCTGTCCCTTGTTCGGGACGCAGGCAACGATCGTATGCAGGTCGGCTTCCATCAGCCGGACAATGTCACCAATAAAGATTTCATGCGCCGTGACCGCCAGTTCCACCCCCCCGCTGCGGCCCCGCCGCGCAAGGATGATGCCATTGTTGGACAGGCGGTTGACCACCTTGACCAGATGGCTTTGTGAAATTCCATGGGTATCGGCAATTTCCTGAATCGCAATCCGTCTACCCGGGTTCTGTCCCAGGTAGACAAGGGCACGAATGGAATAATCCGTATAAAGTGTCAGGCGCATGGCACCTCATGACGCCTGTAATGCAACTTCGGAATGATCTGGCGCAAGGATGTGCTCCGCCAGAACCAGATTTGCAGCAGAAATGGGCGGAGAAATGTAAAAACCCTGAATCCGGTCGACTTTCAGGTCGATCAGGATATCCATCTGCCCCTTGGTTTCCACCCCGCCCACGGTCACGCTCAGGCCAAAGGCATGGGCCAGTCCCGTCAGGTGGGCAATCACGTCACGTGCTGCCTGGCTATGTTCGATGTCGGTCACCAGGTGGCGGGAAATCTTGGCCTGCGTGAAACGGATATCACGCAGGACCGCGATCGGCAGCGTCGCCTGCCCGAAATCATCCAGTGTCAGCTGGAAGCCCAGGTTGACCAGTTCCTGCAACCGCAGCAGCACCCGGTCCGACCGGCGGCCCGCCAGCACGCTTTCGGATATTTCCAGCACATAGTCGCTGGCAGTGCCACCCTGCCGCTTGATCTCGGCTTCGAGGTCGTTCTGGAACCCGATATTGAGCAGGTCCAGCCGCGAAAGGTTGATGGTCAGGTTGGGATAGGTTGCAAGACTGGAATTCCACAGCCGCATGTCATTCTGGAACGACTTCACCAGTCGCGGACTCATGGCCTGCGCCAGTGTGGCGTCAAGGAACACGTCACGGAAGCTTTCCGCCGCCAGCAGCCCGCGCAGCGGATGGTGCCAGCGCAGGAGGGCCTCGATCTGGTCGCACCGGCCGGTCGCAACATTCAGGATCGGCTGGTAATACAGCTCGAACTGGTCCTTTTCCACGCCATCACGCGCATCGGTCAGGATCTGCGCGCGCTCAAGCGCGTGCTGGTGCAGGGTGATGTCGAACATCCGTGCCTGATGACCACCCGCGCGCTTGGCGGCATAGAGTGCGATATCCGCGTTTTTCTGCAGGGATTCCGCACTTTCCTGGCTGGCGATCGGGCTTATGCCAATGCTGCCCGATACGTTGACCATGGTATTGCCGACCTCGATCGGGGCCTCAAGTGCTGCCAGAAGCCGTTCCAGCATGGTGTTCAGCGGCGTGGTCAGCAACGTGTGGTTGAGGATAAGCGCGAATTCATCCCCACCCAGCCGACACACCGCGTCCTGCGGGCTGACCAGTTCAAGCAGCCGGTGCGAAATCACCTTCAGCACCACATCACCGGCATGGTGGCCGTGGATGTCATTGATCTGCTTGAAACCGTCCAGGTCGAACATGACCAGCATGATTTCACGGGTGATGTTGCGGGCTTTTTCCTCCACCGCCGTCTGCAGCACGGTGTTGAAGCCACCGCGGTTGAACAGCCCCGTCAGCGGGTCGGTCGCCGCCAGTGACTTCAGCCGGTCACGGGTGTTCATAAGCTCCGTGATCTCGAAACGGGTCGCGACATACCCCTCGACCGCGCCAAGCGAGTTGTGCTTGGGCATGATGGTCGTCGCCACCCAGTACAGCGTCCCGTCCTTGGCGCGGTTGCAGATATTGCCGCGCCAGATTTCCCCCGACCGGATGGTGCGGTACATCTGCCTGAAGAAGCTGGCGTCATGATACCCCGAATTGACGATCCGGTGCGTGGAGCCAAGCAGTTCCTCCCGCGGGTAGCGGCTGATCTCACAGAAGCGGTCGTTGACATAGGTAATCACGCCACGCACATCCGTAATGGCGACGATCAGGACATTGTCCACCACATCGGCCCAGAAATCGGAATCCTTGTGGGTTAGCGCGCGCAGGCGATCATCGTGTTTGAGTGACATGGCGTTGCTCCATCTTTCGTCTTGAATGGATCAGGACTTGGCTTTTACTGCAGGGGACGGCGTGGTCGCGGTTGCCTTTGCGGTGGGGGCAGGCTGCTTTTCGGCATTGTCCGCGGGCTGCGCGGATGGCGTCCCTGCCCTGGCAGCCCCGGCGCGGGCGGCTTCGATTTCACGGATGACGGCAGGCGCGCCCCCCTTGCGGACCCACTGTTCCAGATCCTGCGGGGCCAGCGGCTTGGCGAACAGATAGCCCTGCATCACATCGCAGTTCAGTTTTTCCAGCAGTTCGCGCTGCTGTTCCGTCTCGACCCCTTCGGTCACGACCGTCATGCCCAGGCGCGAACCGATACCGATGACCGCCATGGTCACCGCCTGTGCATTGGTGTCGTATTCGAAATCGTTGATGAAACTGCGGTCGATCTTGATTTCCGTCAGTGGCAGGCGCGTCAGCCGCGACAGTGACGAATACCCCGTGCCGAAATCATCCATCGACAGGCCACAGCCAAGGTTACGGATGGACTGCAGCACTTCCTCGGTATCGCGGCTGTTGTCCATCATCACGCTTTCGGTGATTTCCACCGTCAGCCGCGCGGGCTTGAGGTCGTGGTCCTTCAGCAGGGCCGCGATGTGTTCAGGCAGTGCGCGGTTGCGGAAATGCACCGCCGACAGGTTTACCGCCACGGTGGGGACATGGACGCCGTCGCGGTCCCATTTCACGATCTGGCGGCATGCTTCCAGCAGCGACCACCGGCCAATGGCCTCGATCTGGCCGGTTTCCTCCGCCACCGCGATGAAGCGGGAGGGAAAGATGTTGCCAAGGTGCGGATGATGCCAGCGCGACAGGGCCTCCACCCCGCTGAGTTCCAGCGTATGCGTGCGTACCTGCGGCTGGTAATGCAGCTGCAGCATGCCCTGCGCCAGTGAATCGCGCAGGGCCGAGCCAAGCACCAGCCGGTCCTGCGCCACCTGGTTCTTTTCCAGGTTGGCGAAGCGGAAGATGCCACGCCCGTCTTCCTTGGCCTGGCGCATGGCGGTGTCGGCATGGCTGAGCAGCGATTCACTGTCCGGCCCGTTGGCGGGGAACGTGCTTATGCCGATGGAACATGAAATGGACAGCGTGTTCTGGCCGATCTGCAGCGGGCGGCCGATGGTGTCCAGAAGCTGCTGGGCGATTTCCTCGATCCGCTTGCCCTCGCAGTCGGGCACGACCACCACGAATTCATCCCCGCCCGAGCGGCTGAGGACATAATCATCCTGGGAAATGGAACGGATGCGCCCTGCGATCTCGACCAGGAACTGGTCGGCATAGACATGGCCCAGCGCGTCGTTGATATCGCGGAAACGGTCGATATCGAGCATGAAGATCGCCAGCGTCCGGTTGCCCGGCTGGGCAATGATGTCTTCCATCACCCGGTGCAGCGCGCCACGGTTCAGCAGGCCGGTCAGGGAATCATAACGCGCAAGCTGGGTCAGGTGCGTCTTGGTGGCGTGCTGTTCCAGCGCCAGCGCGCAGAACGGCAGGCACGACCCGACCAGGCGCTGCGGCCATGCGCCAAGCTGGTTGGGTTCACGCAGGTACAGCGCGAAAATACCCGTCACCCGCCCGTCGCCCGCCAGCACGGGGGCGGCATAGCACGACTGCAGCCCCAGCGAGCGGCACATGGACTGGTAATTGTCCCATACCAGCCGCCCGGTATAGGACGGGTTGGCCTGCAGCTTTTCCACATCGGACGGCGTTGGCACGGTGGTTTCCAGCGCGTTGCGGATACGCGGCGGCAGGGCGGACGTGCAGATCACCCGCCATGGCTGCGCATCATCCAGCACCAGCAGGGCGGCGACGGCATTGGGCACGAAGGCCTCGACCTTGCGGCAGATCAGTTCACCGATATCCTGTATCAGCATGTCGCTGGCCAGTGCCTGCAGCACGTCGTTCTGCAGGATCAGGATCTTGCGGCGCTGGCTTTCCTCCGTGACGTTTTTCATCACGCCCATGTAGTAGGTCAGGGTCCGCCCGTCCTTGGTGATCTGCACTTTCGACAGTGACAGCTCACCACAGATGTATTCGCCATCCGCGCGCGTGAATTCGACTTCGCGCGATGTGCCGACAATGCGGTTGTGGCCGCTTTCACGGTTGCGGTCGATATAACGGTCATGTTCATGGCGCAGCCGCACGGGCACCAGGCAGTCCACGTTGCGGCCCATGACCTCGGCGCGCGGAATGCCCCACAATGCTTCCGCAGCCTGGTTGTAGAAAATGATCTCGTTATCCTGGCCGATGATGACCGTCGCGTCGATCGCCTGTTCCAGCGCAGGCAGCAGGATTTCGGTGGTAAGGGCAGTTATGTCGGGCATCTTCTGGCTATCTTTCTTCATCTTCATTCAGAATGGGCCACGATGGCGCGCAGGCGGTCGAGGTCGAGAATGTGTATGGAACGCCGCTGCCGGGAAATAAGCTTTTCCCGGTGGAAGGCGCTGAGCAGGCGGCTGACCGTTTCGGTGGTCAGGCCAAGGAAATCGGCTATGTCGGCGCGGGAAATGCCGGGATCGACAGGCCACAGTTCGCCCCGTCCCATGCGGGTCCCCTGCGCGATCAGGAAGGCGGCCAGCCGTTCGCGCGCGGTCTGGCGTCCCAGCATCAGCAGCCGGTTGTGCAGCCCCACCAGCAGCTGGCGCGCGGTGTTCAGCGATGCGGCGCAGGCACCGGGCGACGTTTCATGCAGGTGCCGCAGATAGGGCGTGGGCACGCACATCACCCGCAGCGTGTGCATGGCTTCGGCGCTGTAGTGGTAATGCGTGCAGGGATAGGCAGGCAGCACGTCCCCCTTATGGGCGAAACCGATGATCTGCCGCCGGCCGTCCGGAAGTGACTTGAACAGACGCGCCCCGCCGCTGACCACATGGAAATGCATGTTGGCGGGCGTGCTTTCCGTCATGAACTCCTGCCGGTTCATGTAATGGCGTTCCACCCCGGCCAGAGGACTATGAAGCTGCGTTAATGACATCTTTATCTTTTTCTGTTCCCGACAGGACTGCGTCAGTTCTGATTAATGACATCTTTTTGCCATAAGTTAATTTGTAAAATGCATGCAGAATAAACAGACGCAATTGTTTATATATCCGTACATCTTATATTTTTGCTTAATTGTAGGGTGGCTGCCACAGCCCGACCTGTAAGTATCTGGCCGTTCTGGCTGCATGGTGACGTGTGCCTGCCACGGTACGATCCGGGTGTCGGCCTGCCTGTCGGGCCTGGTCCCAACGGGTACGCATGTCTCCTGCCCGCCCGCGCATGAACTGCGTCACGTCACGCCTACAGAACCATTTCCCGGTGGTGCGACCGGGTACCATGCCCGGTTTCCCGCGATCCGTCCGGGAATGGATCACGTCGTTCGCCTCCCTTTGCACCGTGGGGCATGCTGCCCGGTGGGTACGGTGCCAGTGTGTTGCCTCGCCTGTTGCAAGCGGGTGCGCTGCGCCCGGTGCGGTCTGTGTGCCCTGTGTCGCCCCGGCCGGTGGCAATGGGGGATGGGCGGCCTGCCTACACCCGCGTGGTCAGTGTAAAAGGCCAGGATGGTCAAGTAATAATCCCGCCTGTGTTGGGACAGGCGGGCACGCTTTCCCATTTTTACACCTGCCCTTCCCCACGTTACGGGGCATGGCGGATGCAGGTTGGTATGCCTTTCATGCAGTGGGCATGAGCCATAAATATCATGCTGACAGTTTAATATTTCATGAAAGTATATTGAAATGTTTTGAAATAACTTAGTAAAAGATGTGATAGACCTATGAAAAAAATTGTTTTCAGTTCGTCGCAATCACAGGTTCGTGCCCGATTTTCATAAGGGGACATGCCGTCACGGGCACGGAACGGCTCGTTCCACATGGTGGCGAACCGGGCTGCGCATATGGGTATGGCAGGCGGCATGGATACCCCGGTGGGGTCATGGGGGATGGAAAATGACCGTCCGGCGACGGGATGCGGTGCCCTGCTTTTTTACCCGGCCCGCAACGCAATGGGGCGGGTACGCACCAGCGCACCCGCCCCATTTATTGTCCTGTCAGGACGGACAGCTTACTTCTTTGCAGCCGCGCGCTTGCCCAGAAGCGCGATTTCCGAGGCATTGACGCCTTCGGGGTCAAGGGCGGCCCTTTTGGCAATGGACTGTTCTTCTTCCGTGGCATGTTCGCCGCCCTTCAGGACGTGTTCGGCCAGACGGATGGTTTCCGCTTTCGTCATGATGGCGGGGGAATGCGTGGCCTTGCGCACCAGATCGTGGATGGAACCGGCCGCATGCGGGACGCGATGCTCGCTCATGGTGAATAACTCCTTATGATGTCACCATATGTTGAGCCTCCACCCCGGGGCATCAAGACACGGTTTGAAATATTTTCTATCTATCCGGCGTATCAATGCCGGAAAAACCATCGGATACGCGCTGGTCTCAACCCTTTCCCGGTGGCGGATGGCCGGGCATTCCCGTCAGGATCAAGGCGGTGGATGGCCGCGTGGCCGCCACATACAGCAGTTGCTGCGTTTCCAGCACGTTGGTGGTGGCACGGCGGGTAATGTCGCCTATATCCACGAATACACGGCCAAATGTGCTGCCCTGCGCGGTATGCACGGTCATGGCATAGACCGCCTGCAACCGCCCGATGCCGCGACGGAACACGAAGCGGTGCTGCCAGCGCGCGCGTTCTTCCGCCGCCTCGCGCCGCAGGCGGCGTTCGATGGCCGCCATGTCCGCGCCAGGCCGCAGGATGGGCACGGGCACTTCCTCCCCCGTCAGGGTACGCAGCACCACGTCATGCACCGGCAGTTCGGTGGTCCAGCCCGCGACCTTTGACGTGGCGGGAAAGGCATGGCGCAGGATGGTGGGGCGGATGTCGATCACCTCCGCCTCCTCATTGGTGGCGATGGCAACGCGCCGTCCCTCCACATCCATCACGGGGGCGCGGGCAATCACGCGTTCGCCCGCGACAAAGGGGGTTGGCGTCTCACCGCCATGCACCCAGCGACGTACCATGCGGTTGACTGCCTCCACCCGTGCATTGGTCCAGCACAGATAGCGGAAGGCATCGCTGTCGGCGCGGAATTCGTCGGATGTAAAGGCACGCTGCATCCACGCATCGGGCGTGCGCGGCACGAACAGGCCCGCGCCGTCGTGGTGGTTGGCGCGGCACCATGACCAGTCCAGCGGCCCGCCCTGGCTTTCGCGTATGGTTGTGGCGGCGGCGACCAGCGGGTTGCCCGCCGCCTGCCGCACCACCGTTTCCAGATGCGACGCCGAGCGGATGGCGAATGACGGGCTGATCGCCTCCCCCACCGGCGGCAGCTGCGCCGGATCGCCCACGAACAGCACGAAACGGTCGGGCACCAGTTCGCGCACCCAGCGCATGAGTTCCGATCCCACCATGGAACATTCGTCGATGATGATGACATCCGCCGTGATCGGTTCGGGCCGGTCGGCGCGTTGCAGCACCTCGCGCCCGCCATCCTGCGTGCCGGGCTGCAGCGACAGGACGTTATGGATGGTGCGGCATGGTGCCAGGTTGCCCACCCGTGCCTTCAGCACGGCGGTAGCCTTGTGGGTTGCGGCGGTAAAGACCACTTCCGCCCCCTGTTTGCGCAGTGCGCGGGCCACGCGCTGCATGAGCGTGGTCTTGCCCGTCCCGGCATAGCCGGTCAGCAGGTGCGTGGCACAGGTTTCGCGCGCGGTCAGGATTTCCGCCAGCGCGCGTTCCTGGCACGCTGTCAGTTCCAGACGCGACATGCGGCGGACCTGCGGGAATGATAAGCGGTATGCGGGGCCATCGGGCCGGGGGTGATCCTTGATCCATTGATGCCGTGAGGACGAGTATTAGGCCGCCCCACCCCATCGGGCCAGTGCAAATACGCGTCATGGCCGGTTCCTTGCGCAAGCGTATTGCTGCTGTCACATGCTGCCGCATCAGTCGGGACAACAGGCCGTCCCTGTCCTGCCATATGGAAAATGGGGATCAGATGGCACTATTGATAAAAATAAAAGTTCCTGGGTGCCGCCTTATTTTTAAGGCAGCGTTTTTCAGGGCTTTGTGAAAAACGTTTCACCCGAAATTTTTGTCAGTTTCAGGCGCTGCGACGGCCCGCGACCCACACTTCCTGCACCGTCAGGTCCGGCCCCATCACCACCATGTCCGCGCGGCGTCCATGCATGATGACGCCCCGGTCATGCAGCCCCAGCCAATTGGCGGCATGCGTGCTGACCAGCGCCGCCGCCTGTGGCAGGGATGCGCCAGCCTGTATGGCGTTGCGCAGGGCCTGGTCCAGTGTCAGCACGCTGCCCGCCAGCGTCCCGTCGCGCAGGCGGGCCACGCCGTCATGCACCATCACGTCCTGCCCCCCCAGCGAACTGGCGCCATCACCAATGCCGGTGGCGCGCATGGCGTCGGTAACAAACACCAGCCGCCGCCCCATGACCCGGTGCGCAAGGCGGAACAGGGCGGGATGGACGTGATGGGTGTCGAAAATCATCTCGGCATAGGCGTCATCGCTGCACATCAGCGCCGTGGCCGGACCCGGCGCGCGCGCCATGATCGGCGGCATGGCGTTGAACATGTGCGTGCCGCCCGCCACGCCGCCACCGCCACATATGCGGCAGATGGCGCGTTCGGCCTGTTCATGATCCGCCTGCGTATGGCCAAGATTGACCCGTATGCCCGCCTGTATGAACTGCTGGATGGCGGTATCGGCATGTTCCATTTCCGGCGCCAGCGTCACCAGCCTGACCGCCCCGGTCTTGATGACCGCACTGACCCGCACGGGCGTGGGCAACTGGGTATGCGCGGGCTGCGCACCGCGCCGATGGGGGTTGATGAACGGCCCCTCCAGATGGGCGCCGGGAATGCTGGGGCCGCCCTGTGTCCCGTTGCGCATGACATCGACCACCGCATGCAGCGTATCGATTATGTCCGACCATGGGGCGGTCATGGTGGTGGGCAGCAGCGTGGTGGTGCCCTGCGCCATATGGAACATGGCCATGTGCCGGATCGCCATGATGCCATCCATGGTGTCCGCCCCGTCGCCGCCATGGACATGGGCATCAATGAAGCCGGGCAGGATGTAGCGGTCGGGCACGTTGTGCAACAGGGGCCGCACATCGGTAATTGAGGTATCGAACACGACACGGCCCGGCATGACCCGGTCTGGCAGGACGATATGGCCATCAATATTCACGGTGCTGCTTTTCCTGTTCGCTCTGGGTTGACGCTGTCCGCCTGTGTTACCGCGTTGGCGCGGCGGATGCCATAACCTGCCGGACAAATCGCCGCAGCCCCGCCAGACGATACGGATTGACAACGAAACCGGAATTCGGGACCGTCAGCGCACCATGACAAAGAAAGGCAACGGCATGCGCGGGTTACTGAATGGTTACGGATTACGGTTTTCCCTGCGCCTGTTATGCACGGGCCTGACCCTTTCCCTGTCGCCGGTGGCGGCCCAGGCTGCGCCGGACATGACGGCGCTGTCCGGTCAGGTCGACCTGGCGCACTGGTACTGGGGGCCATACAATGCATGGTCATGGCGGCACATGCGCGAGATATTTCCCAGCGCCAACATCCCCCATGCCGGGACGCCGCAACCCCTGTCCGACGCCCCTGCCCGCCCGGCCGCGCAGTGGCGGGTTACGGATCACGACGGCGGCAGGGCGAAGCCGCTGGCGCAGGTCCTGTCGCGCAACCATGTCGATGCGTTCATGGTGATGCAGCACGGCAGGCCGGTAGTGGAATGGTACGCCAGCCCCGACCAGCAGCGCGTGCCGCACCTGATCATGTCCATGTCGAAATCCATGGTTGGCACGCTGGCCGAAATCCTGGTCGCCGAGGGCACGATCGATCCCGAACGGCAGCTGACGTCATGGCTGCCGGAAATGCGCGGCACGAATTACGATGGCGCGACGCTGCGCCAGGCGCTGGACATGCAGGTATCGGACCGGGTCTTTGAATCGGAAGCCAATGGCGCGCTGGATTATGAGGACAGCGACCGCGCGGGCGGCTGGCTGCCGCCCCACCCCGACAGCCCGCGTGACCTGCACGCGTGGCTGGCCACCCTGCACCACCCGCATGGGCCGCCGGGGGAACATTTCCTGTATCTGGACCAGGGGGCGAACGTGGTGGCGTGGGTGCTGGAACGCGCGACGGGCAAGCCGCTGTCCACGCTGCTGACGGAAAGGATATGGACGCGGATGGGCGCGCGCGATGATGCCTATTATGTGCTGGACCGATCGCACGAAGCCTATGCATCCGCCGGGATGAACGCCACCCTGCGCGACATGGCCCTGTTCGCGCAGATGATGCTGCATGACGGGCAGGTCGATGGCCGCCAGGTCGTGCCTGCCGCAGCGATTGACGCCCTGTACCACCGCGCGGATCGCGCCGTCTGGGCGCGTGACCGGCGCGGGCCGGAACTTACGGCGGACTTCCCCGGTTTCGAACACGGTGGCTATCGCAGCTTCTGGTATGACAGCAGCGAAAGCTGCCACCGTCTGGCCGGGATGGGCATCGGCGCGCAGTTCATGCTGGTCGACCCGCGCAATGACGTGACGGCGGTTGTGCTGTCAGCCACCCCGAAATCCGATGATGACGCCGCCGCCCTGGCGGTGGATTACCACGTCATTGACCAGATCGTGGCGCAGGTGGGTGGCCATCCCTGCGCGCCGTCGCGCTGACGGGGTGGTTTGACGCCACCGTGGCGTCGTTCATGGCAACATACGGATAAAAAAGCTTTCCGGGCACCGCCTTTTTCAAGAAAGCGGCGTTTCCATCAGCAATGTCCCGGCACCCTGCCGGCGGTCAGGACCCGGGCTGGTAGGCGGAAAACCATGCCGCCAGTTCTTCCGCCGGCAGCGGCTTGGAGAACATGTAGCCCTGCAGCACGTCGCAATCCATGTCGGCCAGCAGGCGGCGCTGTTCCTCATGCTCGACCCCTTCGGCCACCACGGTCATGCCCAGGCTCTGGCCGATGCGAACCACGGCCATGACCACGGCACGGACCTTTTCAATGCTTTCCAGCCCGGTCATGAAGCTGCGGTCGATCTTGACCTCGTTCACCGGCAGGCCCGCAAGGTTGGACAGGCTGGAAAAGCCGGTGCCGAAATCATCCATCGACATGCCAACCCCCATTTCCCGCAGCTTCTGCGCCACGCGGATGGTGCGTTCGTAATTGTCGATCATGGTGCTTTCGGTAATTTCTATCGTCAGGCGCTGCGGCGGGATGCCGGTTTCCTTCAGCAGCCTGTCCACGAATTCCGGCAGCGTTTCGTCACGGAAGTGCAGCGGCGACAGGTTGACCGACACCACCGGCACATCCACCCCGTCGCGCATCCACTGCGCCATCTGCATGCAGGCCGCGCGCAGGGACCACTTGCCAATGGCCTCGATCTGGCCGGTTTCCTCCGCCACGGTAATGAACCGCGCGGGCGAGACAAAGCCCAGTGACGGGTCGATCCAGCGTGACAGCGCCTCCACCCCATATAGCTGGCCGCTGCGGGCATGGACCTGTGGCTGGTAGAACAGGCGCAGCCGGTCATGCGCGATGGCGTCGCGCAATGCGGCGGCCAGGATCAGCCGGTCACTGGCCTGCTGGTTCATGCGCGGGCTGAAGAAGCAGCAATGCCCGCCGCCATTCGCCTTGGCCTGGAACATGGCGGTTTCGGCGTTTTTCAGCAGGGTGTCCCCGTCCTCGCCATTTTCGGGATGGACGGCAACACCCAGGCTTGCGGATAGGCTGACCGGCACGGCGCCAATGTGGGTGGGCGTGCCCAGCACGCGCAGGATCGTGGCGCTGAGCGTCGAGGCATGCTGCTGTTCGCCATTGGTGACGATGGTGAACTGGTCCCCCCCGCTGCGCACCAGCGTGTCGTCAATGCTCAGCACGTCACGCAGCTGGCCGGCAATATGGGCGATCAGTTCATCGCCTGCCGTATGGCCAAATACATCATTGATGTGCTTGAAGTTATCCACGCCCACGGTCAGCAGCATAAGATTGCCGCGCACATGGCGGCGCAGCATGCGGGCCATGTTCTGGCGCAGCCAGCGACGGTTGGGCAGGCTGGTCAGCAGGTCGAAATCCGACAGGCGGTTGATGTGTTCCTTCGCCTCGTGCCGTTCAATGGCCAGTGTGCACAGGTGCAGGCTGGTGGCCACCGCCTTCTGGCACGCCGCATCGGGCAGCGTATCGGTGCGCGAATAGCACGTGAACACCCCCGCCACCCGGTTGTTCCGCAGGATGATGGGCGTCGCCCGCGCGGCCTTTATGCCGTTATGCAGCGTCTGTTCACGCAGGTGCTGCCAGCGCGGGTCCTGGGCAATGTCCCGGCATTCGGTCACGGTGCCGGTGGCCGCGGCAAGGCCCGAACACGCGGCGCCATCCCCGATGGGCAGCGTGTCATACAGCTTGACCAGCGACAGCGGCAGGCTGGCGCGGCCCTTGCATTTCAGGTGTTCGTCCTTTTCCACCAGGTAGATGGCGGGCATGACATCGGGAATGTAGTGTTCGATGCGGCGGCAGATGAAGTCCATGACTTCATGCAGGCTCAGGTCGCTGGATATCGCCTCCAGCGTGTCGCGCTGCAGGCTGTCAAGAAAATGCTGTTCGGTAATGTCGGTCAGGACGACGACAATGTTCTCGATCTCGCCACTTTCGCTGAATACCGGGTTCATCGCCGCTGAAACCCATATGTCGCGGCCGCTGGCGTGGCGGGCGCGGATTTCCAGCGTGAAGCCACGGGCGTTGCGCGCGCCTTCATGCAGCTTGTTCAGGATGCCGATATCCGTCGTGTCCCCCGCCAGGATGACCGACAGGCCATGCCCCGTCACCCGTTCGGGGCCGAAGCCGAACATGTCGCTGAAGGCGCGGTTGACGTAGATGATGCGGAATTCCGGGTCCAGGATGGCAACCCCACGGTCGGTTTCGCGCACCACCAGCGACAGCAGCCGGATCTTTTCACGGTCGTCCACTTCCTGCGAAATGTCGCGGATCAGCGCCATGTAGCCGATCTTGCCATCCACCGCGATGCGCGACAGCGACAGGTTGGCCCAGAAACTGGTGCCATCCAGCCGTTCCACCAGCACCTCGCGGCTGGTGCCGACGATCTTGTTGATCCCGGTTTCGCGGTTGTGGCGGATCAGGTCGTCATGGGTGGAGCGGATATTGCGCGGCACCAGCACATTGACGTTGCGCCCGATCACGTCCTGGCGCGCGCAGTGCCATAGCCTTTCCGCCGCCCGGTTGAAAAAGGTGATGGTATTGTTTTCATCGATCAGGACAACACCAAGGATGGTCTGTTCCAGTGCAGGAAGGACGGTTACCTGCATGTCATCTATCATGTCGCGGGGCATCGGGCTGCTGGTCTCCTGCTGACTGGAAACGAACGGGGATGAAGCTGCAGTGTGGCGCCAGGCCGGAACCGTCCGGGCCACTGCAATAAGCGACAGCCAGCATGATGTTTCATGCACATGCCGGGGTTAAGAAAAGGTATATGGAAGTATATATAAAATATTGTATTACACATTCATGTATTCACCCCTGATGCCGCGCGGGTCGCGGGCGCGCCGGGGGCGGTGCCGCGACTTTACATAAATGTGAGGTGTGTAAAAGTAAGCTGTTGCACCCTGCCCCATGGGGGTATGCTGCATCGCCTTCCATCACGCGCCCCGCCGGGGCCGTGCGGGGCGGCGTAACCCCGGCCGGCACGGTGCAGCCTGCACCCGCCCCGGCCATGGCAGGAGCGGGGATGGTGCTGACACGGCCCTATCATGCGATGATGACGGTCAACGGTCCCGCCGGGTGGCCGCATGCCACGCCCCGGATGCGGGCATGGGCGCACGTGGCATGAAATGGGCCACCGACCATATCCAGCCCAATGGCTGGCTGCTGGCGTGTGACGCGCGGCTGGAACGCATCGTGCGCTGGTCCGCCAACGCGCCGCACTGCCTTGGGCGGGACGGACTGACGGCCGGCCTGCTGCTGCGCGAGGTGGTGGGCCGGCAGGCGACCCACGCCATCCGCAACGCCCTTGCCACCCATGGGGAGGCCCACCGCCGGCCCGCCCTTGTCTTCGGGCAGGACGCGCCGGACGGCAGGCGCTATGACATCGCCATCCATACCGCCGGGGCGGACATCGTGCTGGAATGGGAACCGGCCGCCGACCCGGATGGGGATGGCGCGCACCTGTCGCTGCTGCGCACCATGATCGACCGGATCCGTGAAATCACGGATTTCGACCGCCTGTTCCGCACCGTGGTCCGGCTGTTCGCGGGCGTGCTGCATTTCGACCGCGTGATGCTCTACCGCTTTGCCGAGGACGGATCGGGGGAGGTCGCGGCCGAATACCACGCCCCCAACCTGGAAAGCTTCCTGGGCCAGTATTTCCCCGCAAGCGACATCCCCGATCCCGCCCGCAGGCTGTACAGCACCAACCTGATCCGGGTGATCGGTGACGTGGGCGCAACGCCCATTCCCATCATCTCGCCCCCCGGCATGGCGCCGCCCGACCTGTCGCATGCCCACCTGCGCGCGGCCACCGTCAGGCATACGGACTACCTGTGCATGATGGGGATCGCGGGGTGCGTGTCCGTCTCGCTCATGGTTGACGGGCGGCTGTGGGGCATGATCGCGGGGCACCACTGCAGCCCGCGCGTGATGAACATGAGCGAGCGGATCGTGGCGCGCATGTTTGGCGAATTCCTGTCGCTGCAGATCACCAACCTGCTGCGCACCAAGCGGCTGGCCATGACGCGGCAGACCCATACCCTGATCGAGACACTGCTGAAGGGCGCGGCCCCGGTGGCGGACATGCCGTCCTACCTCATGGCGCACCTGCCGGACATGCTGTCCTTCGTGCAGTGCGACGGGGCGGCGCTGTGGGTGGGCGGGCAATGGACCCTGCATGGCGCGCACCCGCCGCCCGAAGCGATGGACAGGCTGCTGGGGCTGGCCCGCCTGTGCGCGGGCGCGCAGATCTGGCACACCACCGGCCTGGCGGCGCAGGTGCCGCAGGCGGCGGATTACGCGGCGCAGGCGGCGGGCATGATGATCGTCCCGATTTCCTCGCAGCCGGGGGACTACCTGCTGGTGTTCCGGCGCGAGGTGGTGCGCACCCTGAAATGGGGCGCCGACCCCACCGACCGCAACTGCCAGCAGGCCGAGGACGGGTATTTCGGCCCGCGTAACAGTTTCGCCATCTGGACCCAGCAGGTCACGGGGGAATGCCTGCCATGGTCGGGTGACGACGTGGAGGCGGCGACCCTTGTCCGCTCCGCCCTGATCGAGGTGATGGGCGCGTACCACCAGCTGCAGCTGAGTGAACGCGCCACCGCCGACCTGCGCCAGCGCATGCTGAACGAGGAACTGAACCACCGTGTGAAGAACATCCTGTCGGTGGTGCAGTCGCTGGTCAGCCAGCCGCTGGAACCCGGCGGCACGGTCGAAGGCCATGCCGAACGGCTGCGCGGGCGCATCCGCGCGCTGGCGCTGGCGCATGACCAGGCGGTGCGCAGCGAGGGCGGCGGCCTGCTGCGCGCGCTGCTGGATGCGGAACTTGCCCCCTACCGTGAACGTTGCTTCATCACATGCGACGGGCCGCCCATCTGGCTGACGGGCCGCGCCCTGTCGGTTCTGGCGCTGGTGGTGCATGAACTGGCCACCAATGCCGTCAAATATGGCGCGCTGGGCCATGCGCGCGGGCGGCTGGACATTACGTGGTCGCACGATGCGCAGATGGACGGGTGGCGCATTGCATGGCGCGAAAGCGGGGGGCCGGGTATCGCGCCGCCCATGCGCCGGGGTTTCGGCTCCGTCCTGATCGAACGGGGCTTCCCGCATGAACTGGGGGGGCGTGCGCATGTCAACTACCGCCCCGGCGGGCTGGAGGTGGTCATGGACCTGCCCGCCCGCCACGTAAACCCCGCCCCGCCACCTGTGGCGCAGGATGCGACGGCCGCCGCATCCCCCACGCCGGGAAAGGAAAAGAAAGTGACCGACGCCGATATCCTGCTGGTCGAGGACCAGTTCCTGATTGCGATGGAAGCCGAATGGGCGATCGAGGAAAGCAATCTGGGACAGGTCCGCACCGTGGCCTCGGTGTATGAAGCGTTGACCGCCATCCGCACCCGCGTGCCGGATGTCGCGATACTGGATGTCAACCTTGGTGATGAAAACTCGATCGAGGTCGCGCACATGCTGCGTGCGCGGGGCGTGCCGTTCATTTTCGCCACCGGCTATGCCGACCGCACCATGATCCCCCCCGACCTGCGCGATGTCCCGGTGGAGCGCAAGCCATATTCCGCCACGGCCCTGGCCGAACGCATCCGCCAGCTTGTTTCGTGACCACGCCCGCCGCGCCGAGGAGCCATCCGATGCCCCGTATCCCCGCAGCCTTCATGGGCCGCGCCGCCATCATTGCGGCCCTGGTGGTCCCGGCCACCGCCGCGCTGGCCGCCCCGCGCACGGACCTGCTGCAGGTGCCGCAGGGGTTCCATCTCAGCATTGTGTCCGACCACGTGCCCAGTGCGCGTGAAATGGCCCGTGGCGCGCGGGGCACCATATTCGTCGGCAGCATGGCGGCGGGAAATGTCTATGCCCTGAGCGGTGTGGATGGCGGCGGAACGGTACGGGTGCAGACCATTGCCCACGGGCTGGACCTGCCGGTGGGCGTGGCCTACCACGATGGTGACCTGTATGTGTCCGACATGCGGCGCATTGTCGTGCTGCGCGCTATCGAGGACCATCTGGACGACCCGCCAAAGCCCGAGGTCGTGGCCGACAGCCTGCCCTACCGCGCCGGCGACCATTCATGGAAGTTCATTGCGTTTGGCCCGGACAACCGCCTGTATGTCCCCATTGGCGCACCGTGCAACATATGTGACGTGGGCCACGAATTCGGGCGTATCATTTCCATGAACGCCAGTGGCACGGACCGCCGCGACGTGGCGTATGGCATCCGCAACTCGGTCGGTTTCACGTGGCAGCCGGGCACGGGTGTCATGTGGTTTACCGATAACGGGCGCGACAACATGGGCGATGACGTGCCATCCGATGAACTGAACCGGGTGGACGTGCCGGGACAGTCCTTCGGCTATCCCTACTGCCATCAGGGCAACGTGCCCGACCCGCAGTTCGGCAGCCAGCATCCATGCAGTGAGTTCACCCCGCCCGCCCTGCTGCTGGGCGCGCATGTCGCGGCCCTGGGGCTGCGGTTTTATGAGGGCACGGAATTTCCCGCCGCCTATCATGGCAGCCTGATGATTGCCGAACACGGGTCATGGAACCGCAGCCAGCTATCGGGATACCAGGTGGTCAGCGTCAGCTTTGACGCGGAAAACCGTCCCCGGTCCCCCACCGTGCTGGTCAGCGGCTTCCGGCAGGGGCAGCGGGCATGGGGCCGTCCGGCTGATGTCCTGCCCCTGCCCGATGGCAGCATGCTGATCAGCGACGACCTGTCGGGCGCCATATACCGCCTGAGCTATGGGGATGCCGCCCCCACGCACTGACCATGACGGGGCATGTCCCCCGTTTTCCCTTAACTGTTACGGAGGCCCCCGCCATGTCCCCGCGCGCCGCCGCACTGTTCACAGCCCTTGTCGCCCTGCTGGGTCCTGTATCCGCCATGGCCACCGTGCCACCGGCATCGCCCCGTCCCGCCGTGCTGCCCGACACCACGCAGCCCGCCCCGCCCCAGCGGTCGTACCGGCATTTATGGACCGATGACAAAGGGATCAGCCACATCACCACCTGCCCTGTGCATGACTTTTTCCTTAAAAGCATGTCCCCGCCCGCCGGCCCGCAATGGCAGGACCCGATGGCCCCGCAGGTTGCAACCGTGATGGTGACGGTGCAGCCCGCGCGCTGGAACGGCACATGGCACCCGGATCCCAGGCCCCAGTGGATCGTGCCCCTGCAGGGCCGGTGGTATGTCCGCGCCATGGACGGCACGCGGGTGGAAATGGGGCCGGGTGACATCCTGTTTGGCGAGGACCAGGGCGTGCGCCCCATGCAAACCGGCCCGTATCGGGGTAAAAAGGGGCATGACGCGGGCAATATCGGCAGCGGGCCGGTGACGCTGATGGTCATCCAGTCCGCCAATGAACCGGTCATCAACCAGCCCTGCCGGTATCACTGAACTGATTGAAAAAATGGAAAAAAGTTTTGGGTGTCGCCTTTTTTCCAAAGGGCGGGGTTCCCCGAAGCTTTTTGAAAAAAGCTTCACCAGAAACTTTCTTTGCCTATCAATAATCTGTTCCAGATGATGGGTCTTTGGCTGGCGTTCGGACGGCCGCCCCGCTTTATCCACAGATTCCGGGGATAGGGAGAAAGATAACCCTGTGGAAAAAATTGGGAGATCCGTATTTTCCCTTTAGTTCCAATGTGTTTTCCAATGGTCGTGGAGTTTGCCCGCCCCCATGCCCCGCCTTCCGTCCGCATGGGGTTGCGGGAATGATTTTTGGACTGTGCAGACGGGGGCTTTACGGAAATAATAATGCGTTTTCGTAATGTAGGGGTTCAGTTGCAGCATGGATGAATTCGTTATCCGCGGTCATGTCATCAACCCGGTCGCCACCGACCGGGCCACCATGACGGACAGTGTGGTGCATGTGGGCGCGGATGGCACGATCATGGCCCGGCATGATGCCAGTACCCCCATGGCGGCACAGGTACTGGAGCACGCCGCCCGCCATGGCATGGCCGTGCAGGCGCTTTCGCCCGCGCAACTGCTCATGCCGGGATTTGCCGACCTGCATGTCCATGCCCCGCAATGGCCGCAGATGGGCCGGGCGCTGGACCTGCCGCTGCGGGACTGGCTGGAACAGCGGACCTTTCCGCTGGAGGCCCGTTTTGCCGATCCCGCCTTTGCCGCCCCGGTCTATGATGAAATGGTCCGCACCCTGCTGGCCAATGGCACCACCACCGCTGTCTTTTTCGCCACCATTCATGAAGAAAGCAGCCTGCTGCTGGCGCGCACCTGCCTGCGCCACGGCCTGCGTGCCCATGTCGGGCTGGTGGCGATGGATGATCCGGCGCTGTGCCCCCCCACCTATCGCAATGCCGGCGTGGAACAGGCGCTGGACGCCACCCGCCGCTTCATCCATGCCGTGCGCGCCCTGCCGGGTAACGAAAAGGGCCTTGTGCGCCCCATGGTCACGCCACGCTTCATCCCGGCCTGCACGGATGGCCTGCTGCGCGGACTGGCCGCACTGGCGGCGGCGGAAGACTGCCTGATCCAGACCCACTGTTCCGAAAGTGACTGGGAACATGATTATGTCCGCCAGCGGACCGGCGTGAACGATACCGTGGCGCTGGACCGCTTCGGCCTGCTGCGGCGCGGCACGGTGCTGGCCCATTCGTGTTTCATGACAGCCGATGACATGGCGCTGGTCCACGCACGCGGCGCGGCCATTGCGCACTGCCCCGTTTCAAACGCCTATTTCGCCGGTGCGGTGCTGCCGCTGCGCAAGGCATGGCAGGCGGGCGTGCATGTGGGGCTGGGCACGGATATTTCGGGCGGGTATTCTCCGTCCGTCGCGGTCAATGCCGCCATGGCGGTCACCGCATCGCGCATGCTTGATACCGGCACCGACCCCGCGCACACGGCAGGGAAACGCGGCAGGCCGGGTGCGCGCCTGACCTTTACCGAAGGGTTGTGGCTGGCCACGCGCGGGGGGATGGCAGCGCTGGATATCGCGGCAGGACAGTTTGATGCGGGACAGGCGTTTGACGCCATCCTGATCGACCGTGCCGCCCCCGGCAGCAATATCCTGCCCCCTGGTCCGGGCCGTACGGACGACACTGCGGCGGATGTGGTGCAGCAGATGCTGTGTAATATGGGCCGCCCCGATATCCGTGCTGTCTGGGTGGCCGGACGCCGCGTACATGGGGATGTAGACTGAAGGCCAGTCCCGCCCCTTTCGTGTCCGGTAGTACAAGCCGACATCTGGCATGGTATATTTTTCATACAGGAACCATTTGGTTCTGTATGATTAATTGCCAGATATATAAGGATTTACCAAAACCGCCATATTTTTCCACGATTGTTATTTGTTTATTACCTATTGACAGTTTTGGGTCACAGATTGTAACAGGGTTTTGATGTTATTTTATAAATAAAGAACTGCAATATATGGCCCGGAAAAACAGGCAGACTATAAATAAAACGGAAGATAAAAACAAAAATAAGAAAGATCATCCCCAAAAAAAAGGGATGAATTCAATTATTTATCTTCTGGTCATGCTTCTTTTCTGGGGCGTATTCAAATTCATTGATCCGATGGGGCTGGAATCCGCCACCAAACAGTCATCGGCCACCATGTTCAACGCTATCAGCGCGCCATTTTATGGCATGTCATCGGATGCGACGCACCGCAATGTTGCCGTTGTCGCCATTACTGACCATACGCTGGATGCATACGATACATCCTTCCCGTTTGAATATAAGCGTCATATCGACACGCTAAACCGGATACTGGATGCACATCCGGCAGCGATCTTTGTCGACCTGCGGATGATGTATGAACGCCCCGGGGAATCACTGGATGAATTCCGGCCGGTAATCCAGCGCGCGAAAGACATGGGCGTGCCGCTGCTATTCGGCCGTGGCGATGATGGTAATGACCAGCCCGACCTGCCCGAACCCCTGATCCACAGCGAGGGTTACACCGCCGGCATCCGGGCCGAAGGCGGTGCCTATCCGCTGATCCATGAACCGGAGGAGGAAGACGGAAAAAAAGCAAAACACGAACCTGAAACGCATGAGGAAGGTCCGCCCATAAGCGGTAACGCCGCCTATGACCTGTACAGTCGTCTGTGTCAGGACGGCTGGGGCGGGCGATGCCCCGGCTTCCGGCCCCAGGATTTCAGGTCGCCGATGATCATACAATGGGGGCTGAAACCCGATCCCGCACAGCATATGGTCAGTCAACTGGACGACTACTGGCAGGTGCGCTGCCAGACCCAGCAGTTCCTTGGCTGCGGGCGGCTGGGCATGGCGATGTCGCTGGGGTTCCACTACACCTTCCGCTACCGTACACCGGGCAAATACGTCTTTGCATTCTATCCGCTGGAAATCGGGGCGGAGCAGCTGGGCCAACGTGGCCTTGGCACGCCCGAGGGATCCCCTGCGCTGGGATCCCTGCTTCAGGGGCGCGCGGTGTTCTACGGCACCGACCTGCGTGACCAGCATGACGATACCTACATCCCCATGCTGGGCCGTGTGCCGGGCGTGATCGTGCATGCCATGGCGTTCGACAACCTGGTGGTTTACGGCAAGCGCTATTTTCATGAACCGGGCGAATTCATCTGCCTTGACTGGGCGGAAATCGCGGAACTGGTCCTGTGGATGGGCTTCGCGCTGTATATGGTCATGCGCCGCCAGTGGCCGCTGTACGACCGACAGAAACTGCGTTCATGGCCCGGCCTGCGGTTGTGCATCTATCATGGCCAGCGGCTGCTGGCGCATGCCCGGCGGTACCTTGCGCATGTTCACCAGAAATCGTTCCCGGTGGTGGATTCCATCGTGACTCTCCGCTGGTACTGGACGCGCTTTTTCGTCCTCTTTTCTGTCGCGATCTGCCTTTGGCTCATTGACCTGGTGCAGCGCGGCACCACGCACGGCTTGGGCAACCTGGTGGGTGCATATTTCCTGCTTGCCATGCTGTTCATGGTGACATGGGCCTGCCCCATCGTCATTTCCATGAAAAAACCCGCGCAACCGACGCAGGGCAAGCCGGAAGAGAAGCGGGAATCATCCTATCTTGCCAACCTGATCCTGCTGGCCACGCTTGCCGCAATCGGGTTCGTGCTGAACGGCGACGGCCCCCGCTGGCCCAATGCCGACTGGATCGGCCTGCTGCTGCTGCGCCTGGCCACGCAGGAAGCTGCCGAGCCCGGTGGCTTCGTCGCCTGGTTTTCAAACGTGGTGGGCGGCGGCGGACGCCTGCTGTCCGATTGGGGGCGTGGCTGGATGAACCGCGTCCTGACCATTTTTCACAAAAGGGAAATCTAGAAAATGAACCTGAGGCCTTTCATGTATCTTGTGACGGGTTGCATCCTGGCCCTGCCGCTGTCGGCGCAGGCTGCGGGCGGAAAGCAGATTACGGGCACCTTTGCCGAGACGGTTCCGGTCTACGGGCTGGACCACAAGCGTCTGGGGCAGTTCCCGGCCGCGGAACTGATCGGTGATCCCATCGTGGGGCAGGATGCCGGCACCGGCCTGCTGAAGGTTCGCACCGACAAGGGCGTGGTGCTGGTGAAGCCCGCCGCCGTGCAGACCAACATTACCTCCGCCCCGCCGGCTGAAACCGCGTGCGTGAAGATCGGCCCCGGCAGCATCGATCAGGCCGGCGGAATCAGCAACAACCTGGGCAGCGGGTGTCATGGCAGCTAGCGCGATGGGAAAACGCCTTGTGCTGTCGTCCGTGCTCTGCGCCACCATGGCGCTGGGCACCTGCCCGGTGGATGCGGTGGCGAAGGACAACACCCCGCTGATTACGCGCATCCAGCCGCGCACCAGCTATCCGGGCAGCATGGCGCTGCAGGACCTGCTGCGTCCGGCCAGCACGCACCCGACGGGTGTTATCATTGACCCGCAGGTTTCCAACTATCCACAGTCCATCATCGATAGGCTGCTCACGCACTGGGATGGGGTGAAGCCAAAGGTCCAGGTTTTTCTGGTACCGACCGAGGATTTCACATCCGACGTATCGGAAGCCGGGGCGATCTTCATCAATGCCGGGCTGATCCAGTATTTCCACGACAATCGCGATATCCAGTCCGAAGATGCGCTGGCCTTCGTGCTGGCGCATGAACTGTCTCATGTGCTTCTGGGACATACCGTGGCCCAGCAGCGCAACACCAACATAAAGAATTATGCATCCGCCGCGGTAAAGTGGGGCACCCTGATCGGTGGGGCGGTCAGCCATGCCGGGTCGGTCGCGGGGGAGGCGCTGGTATCCAACATGGGGGCCAAGGCGCTGGCCGATACGGCGCTGTTCCCATCATGGTCGCGCGGGCAGGAAACCGAGGCCGATACCCTGGCCATCGACCTCATGGCGCGATCGGGCTACGTGCTGGACGAGGCGCTGAAGGTGGAACGCGTACTGGTTGCGGAAGAAAAACGCGACGCGGAGAAAAACGCCAGGGCAAAAAAGACCGGCCCGCAGAAATTCCAGATAGACAGCGTCACCCTGACGGCTTCAAAGCCTGATGACCTTGATGGCAGGCTGGTCAGCGGCCTGAACACGCTGACCCAGCGGCACCCGCATGCGGAAGCGCGGCTGAAGGCGGTTTCCCAGTATATCGACCATGTTTATGCCGATCAGGACATTATCGCGCTGCATACCAGGCCCATGGTCACATGGATAAACAGCGCCGCTGTCGCATCCTTCCTGAACCAGATGAATCTTTTGCAGAGTGCCGCGGAAGCCGTGGGGAACAACAACTGGTCCGCCGCCCGTCCGACGCTGGCAAAAATCGGGTTTCCCACCAACCAGAGCGCTTACTGGACATGGCTGCATTACATGGTGGAAGCCCATACCGGGAAGACCCTTGACGCCCTGCAGATCCTGATCAAGGCAGCCAACCGTCCCGATGTGACCCTGCCGATTGCCCTTGAGTGGGGAAAGCTGCTGACGCAGCTAGGTAAGGCAGATGCGGCGGAAAAATACATGGCTGATGAGCAGAACAAGTTCAATGACCGATCTTTCCTGCCCATTCGGCTACTGAACGCGCGCAAGAGCAAGAACGGTGTCATGAACGTGAAGCTGGAAGCGCAATGTGAGGCCATTGGCGATGACGGCATCGAGCAGCAGTGCATCGCGGCCCAGAAACAGACCCCGTAATATCCCTGCCCGCCGCATTCCGGCGGGCAGGGTTTATGGCAGGCCGCTTACCCCATCCACCGCCCAGTTCCAGTCATACAGTTCAAGGTCGTTCATCGTCGTTCCTTCGGCTACGCGCAACTGCCCATGCTGGTCATGGATGGGGCCGTTGAAGGGCGACCAGCCGCCCATGATCCGCGCGCGCACGGCGTCTGCCCGGTCGCGCACCGCCTGCGGCACGCGCTGGCCCCATGGGTCGCGGTCCACGCCCTGGCCCATCATCAGCAGTTGCGGGACCGGCCGCCATGTGCCCGCCAGCCGCGCGCGCACCTGCGCAATATAGAACTGCGTAAAATCCAGCACGACGGACGCCACGTACGCATCCGGCCCGAACTGCCGTATGTCCTTGTTCCACATGGCCGCCCACAGCCCGCGTTCCTGCGCCACATGCAGGTAGCCCGCTTCGTCCATGATGCCGAACAGGAAGTCACACCCCTTGTCCGCCAGCGCGTTGGCGGCCTGAATGGCGGCCTGCGGGTCGAACCATGCATTGATGCTGATGACCTGCATGGTGGCGTCGGGGTTGACGCTGCGCGCGCCCATAAGCGTTGCATTGGCCCCGGCATAGGCCGAAGGCAGCGGGAAGGACGCGATGAAGCCCAGCTTTCCATCCCTGCTCAGCAGGCCCGCCGCCACACCGATCACGTAGCTGACATACCAGTGCGCGATGTAGTACCAGCTGACATTGCCCCGCAGGGGGCGTCCATCACACTGCATGAAGGCGGTTTCGGGCGCACGCGCCGCCACATCGGTCAGGAAGTCGCCATAATCCGCACCGGTCATGACCAGCTGCGCGCCCTCGGCCACGAATTCACGCAGCAGGCGGGTGGCGTCGGCCGAATACGGCACGCTTTCCACATACACCGTGCGCAGCTTCGGGAAGGTACGGCGCACGGCCTGCAGCGCCACATGGTGCATTTCGGTCCAGCCGCCATCGCTGGTCGGCCCGACATAGCCCAGCGCCAGCAGGGCGTCCTCCTCCGCCACGGGGGGCATGGGCGGCACGTTGGCATAGGGGGCGGCAAGCCCCGCCAGAAGCCGTTCGGTGGCCGTGGGTGTGGCCGCCCGGCCCGCACGGGGCAGCAACCCGGTGGAAAACGCGGCCCCCGCAGTGGCCAGAAGCTGCCGGCGCGGCAGGATCATGCATGTTATCCTTCAATAAAGGGCAGAAGGTGCGCAACCGTACCCTCAGGGTCCGCCACCTGCGGGGCATGGCCGGTATGCATGGTAACCACCTGCGCGCCGGGCACAAGGGCCTGCATCCGGCGCTGGACCGGCAGGATGACGGAACGGTCCTCCGTTGCCTCGACATACAGGCGCGGCACCTGCCCGAAGCGCCCCGCCGTCAGGCGCGCGCGCAGGTCCAGCCCATGGATCCCCTGTGGCGTCAGGCGGCGGGATGCGGCAATGGCCACATCCGCTGGGCAGTCATGCAGGAAGACCGCCACCGCCGCTTCCGGCGGCACGACCGATACGACGCCCGGTTCGGGCCAGCGCAGGTAGGGGTTGATGCCGGTTGCCTGCGGGTGGTTAGGCAGCACCTGTTCCACCGCCTGCCCGAAGCCCATGCCATCGGGCAGCATCATCCCGGCCAGATAGGCAATGCGCCGCACCCGGCCGGCAAACCGTTCCGCCACGGCGGACGCGACAACCCCGCCGCCGGAATGGGCGACAAGGCTGACCGATGCCGCCCCCAGCCGGTCCATGACCGCGCCCACATGGTCCACATAGCGGCCAAGCGTGGCGTCGCGCGCGGGCATGCCATCCGCCCCGTTGCCCGGCAGGTCAACCGCATGGGCGCCAATGTCGGTACGCCGCTGCCAGGCCGCAAGGAAACGGTCCCATACCCAGCTGCCCTGCCATGCGCCGTGGATCAGGAT
The DNA here is from genome assembly GCF_057359305.1 of Komagataeibacter ossonobensis. Classification (NCBI taxonomy): domain Bacteria; kingdom Pseudomonadati; phylum Pseudomonadota; class Alphaproteobacteria; order Acetobacterales; family Acetobacteraceae; genus Komagataeibacter; species Komagataeibacter ossonobensis. The sequence goes on from NZ_JBXAYQ010000022.1 coordinate 43,129, forward strand.
GACGGGATCGGGCCGGGTCATCGGCCATAGGTCCGGGTGTACATCGCGCGCAGGTGGTCTTCCACCGTAACGGGTGGCCACAATGGCGCCTCCCCTGCCGGTACGCAGCCGGGCAGGCAGCTGATGACCTGATCGGGGTTGCCGGTATGGAAGAACGGCACCGAATACCGTTCCCGCCCCGACGTGTTGATGACCCGGTGCAGTGTGGAGCGGTAGCGGTTATTGGTCCAGCGCGCGATCATGTCGCCCAGGTTGACGACAAAGGTGCCCGCAATGGGGGTGGCGTCCACCCAGTTCCCGTCGGGCGCACGGACCTGCAGGCCGCCGCTGTCATCCTGCAGCAACAGGGTCAGGCCGCCAAAATCGGTATGTGCGCCCGCCCCCTTTTCCCCCGGCAGGGGCCGTGCGGGCTGCGGCGGGTAGTGCAGCAGGCGCAGCGTGGTCAGCGGATCATGGCAGAAGGTGGCGAAATAGTCCTCCGGCAGGTCAAGCGACAGCGCGATCCCCTGCATGAGGGTTTCCGCAAGCCGGGTCATGGCGGCGCTGTAGGTCATCATGACCGGCCGGAATTCGGGCAGCATCGCGGGCCACTGGTTTGGCCCCTGGTTGAACCGCCCGGCCATGACGGCGGGATCACATAACGGCTTTTCCGGGCCGATATAGAACCCTTCCTTCAGGTCCGGTGGCGTGCCGGGTTCCAGCGTCTGGTCACGCAGGGGTTCATACCCCCGGTTGCAGGGGGAACGCCCCTTGTCCAGCGCCCGCCTGTCCGCTTCGGGCAATGCGAAGAAACGGCGCGACTGTTCGAATACCGCCGCGATCAGGTCCGGCGGGATCCGGTGGTCGGCACAGTAGAAAAAGCCCATGTCCCGGCAGGCGGCATGCAGTGCCGCCCCCACCGCACGACGCGCGGCAGGGTCCGGATCAAACAGGCCCGCGATGGAAATGACAGGCAGCCGTTGCCCCGCCGCGCAGGATGGGTGCTGTGACATGATGGATATCCCCCGGTATGGATTGATACTGGATAGCGGCCCCCGGGGGCACACGCTCCCCCGCGGCGGATATCAGTCCAGCTGCTGTATCCGCCGTGCCTGCCGCGTATGTTCACGCAGCATGTCGCCCAGGCCCGCCATCGTGGGTTCGCAGTTTTCCACCAGCACCCTTCCCGCCACGATGGTGGTCCCCGCCACGGTGGGGCCACAGCGCAGCCATGCCTCCACCGGGTCGGTCAGGGCGCCGGCCAGCGCCACGTCGCTTGCATGCCAGATCACAAGATCGGCGCACGCGCCGGGGCGGAGGTGCCCGATCTCGTCTTCCCAGCCCAGGCAGGCGGCCCCGTCACGGGTTGCCATGTCCAGCGCCTCACGCGCGCCCATGGCCTGCGGGCCGTGGCATATGCGGCCCAGCAGCATGGCGTTGCGCGTTTCCATCCACATGGAGGCATGGTCCGTCGTGGCCGACCCGTTGCAGCCAAGGCCCACGCGGATGCCCCGCTCGCGCATGTCCAGCGCATCGGCGCTGCCACCGCCGATCATCATGTTGGAACTGGGGCACTGCACCACGCTGACCCCGGCATCCGCAATGCGGTCGATTTCCGATGACGAGGGATAGATGTAATGCGCCACCCACGTGCGCGGACAGGCCCAGCCCATGCGCTCGAACTGTTCGGTGGGGGTGCAGCCGTACAGGCTCAGGCAGTAATCGTCCTCCTCCATATCCTCGGCCAGGTGGGTATGCAGGCGCAGGTCGAGCCGTTCGGCCATGGCGAGGGATTTGCGCATGATCCCTTCGGATGCCGAAAACAGCGAAACCGGACCCAGCGCCACCCGCCCCATCGCGCCCGGGCCGGGATCGTGGTACGTGCTGGCCAGCCGTTCGCAGTCGGCCATGATCGTGTCTTCGTCCTGAACCACGGCGGTGGGGGGCAGGCCGCCATCTTCCTGCGCGCGCGTCATGCTGCCACGGGTTGCATAGAAGCGGAAACCGATTTCACGCGCGGCACGGAACTGTTCGTCAATCAGACGCGGACGGGGATGGATGAACATATGATCCATGGAGGTGGTGCATCCCCCCATCAGCAGTTCCACCATGGCGACATAGCTTGAGACGAATACGGAATCCGCATCCAGCCCGGCCCATAGCGGGTACAGGGTCTGCAGCCATGGGAACAGCCGCATCCGCGTGGCGGGGGCGTAGGACCGCGTCAGGTTCTGGTACATATGATGGTGTGCATTGACCAGGCCGGGCGTGACCAGCCGGCCACGCGCGTTCATGACGCGCGCGGCCGGCGGCGGGGGCTGTCCGGGGCCGCCGACGGAATGGACGCGATCTTTTTCAATGGCGATCCAGCCGCCGGGAATCTCCCATTCGCGGTCAATGTACAGGTGGGCATCACAAATCAGAATATCGATCATTACTTAACCATACTGTTCCAGTCCCGATGCGCATGGGATGGGGGAAATCCGACACACCGGAAAACTGGACGCGTGAATACTGAACCAATCACTACTTAAGTAAATTATTTAAGTGTTTTTCGGGAACATGCCATCATCATGCGTGTCTGTCCATATGTATAGATACGGACATGTCGGGAAATATCAGCAACAACAACCTCGGATTGTGGAAAAACCATGCATCTGGATGCAGTGGAGTTTCCATGACGGCTGTATTGATTACAAACAATTAACTAAAAGCAGCATTTATGTACACCAAAAGGAGTAAGGGTCTTCCTTCCATCGGGCGATAAGTTATCAGGAATGTACATTTATCCTGATAGGTCGATAAGCTTAACTTCCGGTTAAAACATGATTACATCACAAGAATATCCGCAGTCATCATGCCGTTTGTAGGTATTGTTTCCTAATCCCCGGAGGCGGAATGGCTCAAGGAGCGAATACAGGAATGTCATCCATCAGGTTAAACCGGGATGGGGTATTGGTCATTTGCGATTTTCTGTAATCATTGTATTAAAAAATGTAAATCAAGCCCTGTCAGGTATTTAATGTTTCATAGTGTTGCTAAATTGCGCGCTGCCTTGATCGCGCCATATTCCTGATTGCGAAAACATCGCCGCGCCCTGCGTCGCGCCATGCCTGTCGCCCCGCAGGGCGTGCGGCCGGGCTTCAAAAAGTCTATATTAAATATTTATGACACATGCCGATGCACGCAACCATCAGTTGCAACTGACTTTATTCCCGCCCGCCCCTCGCCATGATGTGATCGGATCGTTCCGCATGGTGGCCCGATCATGGTGATGGCTTGCATTCCCCCTGCCCCGTGGCGGATACCATGATGCAGGGCGGGAACCTTCCCGCCATCAATGGAACAAGGGGCATGCTGGTTCACGAAGGGGCAACGCGCAGTATCGGCACCGACCTGCGCCTGGGCTGCACGCTGGCGGCGGTGGCGGGCGCGGTCAATGTGGCGGGGTTTCTGGCCATCGGGTATTACACCGCCAACATGACCGGCAACCTGTCGGCGCTGGCCGTTGGCGTGGGCGACGGGGGCATGGTGTCCATGCTGTCATGCGCGGGCGTGCTGGCGGCGTTCGTTGCGGGCGGGTGCGGCGCGACACTGCTGGTGGGCGTGGGCCGCAGGCGGGGCATGCGCGCGGTCCATGCCGCGAGCATCGCGCTGGAAGGCACGCTGCTGATCGCCCTTGGCATCCTGTCGCGGGTGCTGCCCGCGTGGATGGAGGCAGGCGGGCTGGGCTGTGGGCTGGGTTTCCTTATGGGATTGCAGAACGCCACCGTCACCCATATTTCCGGCGCGCGGGTGCGTACCACCCACATGACCGGCATGCTGACCGACCTTGGCATGGAGCTGGGGCAATGGCTGCTCGATCCCGGTGCTTCGCGGGTGCGCGAACGGCTGCGGCTGCATGGTGCGATCATTGCCTGTTTCGTGCTGGGCGGGATCGTGGGGGCGGCGGGCTACCGGATGTATGGCATAGGGATGCTGGTGTTCATGGGGGCCGGGCTGGTGGCCCTTGCGCTGCCGGGGCTGCGGCGGGCGATGCGGCGCTGACCCGCCGCGGCAAGTGCTTGCAATGGCACCCGGTGCTATTTTATCCTTGATGCTGAAAATGCGGGCAGGCCCGCAACACGCCGGGAGCATCACGTGACGAAACAGACCAAAGCCACCGAATTCCTGACCGCCAGCGGCGTGTCCTTTTCGGTGCATGATTACGAATACGCGCCCGGTGGCGGGTTGATCGGGATGCAGGCGGCGCAGTCCATCGGGGCAGACCCGGGCTGCGTACTCAAGACACTGGTGGTGGAAGTGGATCGCAAGACGCCGGTATGCCTGGTGGTGCCTGCCGACCACAAGGTGAATTTCAAGAAGGTCGCCGCCCTGTTTGACGGGCGCAACGCACGGATGATGAGTCCGGAAAAATCAGCGGAACTGACCGGCTTCCGCTCTGGCGGGACCAGCCCGTTCGGTCAGGCACACCAGTTGCCCGTCATCGTGTCGGCGGATGCCATGGCCTGCCCGCATGTCTATATCAATGCGGGCGACCAGGGCCTGGTGGTGCGCATTGCCCCCGCCGATGCGCAGAAGGCAGTAGCGGCACGCGTGGCCGATATTTCCGCCGCCCCCGCCCCGGTGGAACCAATCAAAAATTAACCTTTGACGTCCATAACCCGTCCCTGAACAGAACAGGGACAGGATGCACGATGGCTGTTTCCCCGAACAATGCGGAAATGGCTGATGAATGGGCCATGTTCGATCCCGCATGGTACCGCGCCCGTTACGCGGCGATGCTGGACCTTATGGACATTCCCGCGCAACAGGCACAGGAATTCTATGACACGCATGGCGCTGCGCTGGGCCATGCGCCCAACCCCTTTTTTGATGAGGCATGGTACCGCGCCACCTATCCCGATGTCGCGGCACAGGTGGCGGCCGGCACATGGCGCAGCGGGTTCGACCACTACCTGAACGCGGGCGCGCGCACCCATAACCCGCACTGGCTGTTTGATGAACGCGCCTATCTGGCGGCCTGTCCCGACATAACCCCCGCCACGCTGGACGCGGGCGGATACCGCAACGCCTATGACCATTACCTGCGCGCGGGTGATGGGGAAATGCGCAGCGGGTCATGCTTTTTCGATCCCGAAACCTGCATTGCCCTGCTGGCGGAATGCGACCGCTGCGGCACGCAACGCCCCTTTGCCACATACCTGCGACACGGCATGGACGCGTTGCCATGCCGCAGCCTGTCGCTGTATTTCGATGCGGAATGGTACGTGCAGGCCTATCCCGAAGCCCATGCGGAAATCACGCAGGGCCTGTGGCGCAGCGCCCTGCATCATTACCTGTGCAACACCACGCCGCAGGCGTTCGACCCGGGACCGTTCTTTTCTGAATCCTTCTACGCCATGGTCAACCCCGACGTGCAGGCCGCGATCGAGGCCGGGGCCCTGCGCAATGGCTACGCCCATTTCCTCAGCGACGGGGTGCATGAACAGCGCAAGCCGTGTTCCACGCTGGATCTTGCGCAGTATATGCGCGACCCCGGCGTGCAGGCCGATATCGCCCGCCGCCGCGCGCGTGACGGTCTGGGCCATTACCTGACAGCCCGCCCCGACCTGAAACCACCGCCGCCGCCGCAGGTCACGGAAGACCAGGCCCGCGCCCTGTTCCGCCACATGTGCGCCGCCCGCCTGCCGCTGCTGCTGGATGGCGGGATTGATTTCACGACGGACGCCCCCCCTGCCCTGAGCGTCATTATCGTGGCGCATGACCAGTTTGAACTGACCATGTCCACCCTTGCCTCGCTCCGGGCGAATTACCATGGGCCGATGCAGGTGGTGATGGTGGATTCCGGATCACGTGACGGCGTGGCCCGTATCGAGGACCATGTGCGCGGGATCGAGGTGCTGCGCTTCGCGGGCAATATCGGCTTCGTGCGTGGGTGTAACGCCGGCCTGCGCCGGGTGCGCGCACCTGCCACGCTGTTCCTCAATAATGATGTGGACCTGCAATACGGCGCCATTGCAAACGCCCTGTCGCGGCTTGTGGCGGATGAAACGACGGGCGCGGTCGGCGGACGCATCATCCGCACGCACGGCATGCTGCAGGAAGCAGGCAGCATGATCTGGCGCGACGGATCGGTGCAGGGCTACATGCGCGACGCCCACCCCTGTGTGCCCGAAGCGGGGTTCGTGCGCGCGGTGGATTTCTGTTCGGGCGTGTTCCTGATGGTCCGGACCGAAGTGGTGCAGGTGCTGGACGGTTTTGATGAAAGCTTCGCGCCCGCCTATTTTGAGGAAACCGACCTGTGCGTGCGTATCCAGGCGCTGGGGTACCGGATCCTGTACGATCCGGCCGTCTGCCTGGTCCATTATGAATGCGGCACGTCGGACGGGGCCAGCGCATCGCGCCTGATCGCGCGCAACAGCGACCTGTTCATCCGCCGCCACACGCCCGGCCTGCGGCGCAGGCTGCTGCGGCATGCACCGAACGAGGCCCGCGCGCGCCATGCCGATGACGGGCGGCATATCCTGTTCATCGAGGACAGGCTGCCGCTGCGCCATCTGGGTTCGGGCTTTACCCGGTCGAATGACATCGTGACCACGTTGGCCGGCCTTGGCTACCACGTCACGATCTATCCCATGTTCCGCCCGATCGAGGACGCCGCGACGCTGGCCGCGGCCTTCCCCGAGGATGTGGAGGTCATCCATGACCGCGAGCTGCCCGACCTGCCCGATTTCCTGCGCGCGCGCAGCGGGTGTTTCGATGCGATATGGATCGCCCGCACCCATAACGCCGCCCGCGTGGCCAGTATCCTGAACGACGCGGCGTCGTACATTCCTGCCGGGCGCATCGTGGTCGATACCGAGGCACTGGCCGCCTGCCGGGACATGGAATACGACCGCCTGCACGCGATCACGCCCCCGCGCCCGCTGGGCGCGCGACTGGCGGATGAACTGCGCCCGCTGTTCCTGGCGCAGCGTGTGGTGGCGGTCAACGCGGCGGAGGCCGACCTGCTGCGTGGCGCCGGATTTGATAACGTGTCGGTGCTGGGTCATGTGCAGGTGCCGCGTGCCACCGGGCCGGAATGGGCGGCGCGACGTGATATCCTGTTCCTTGGCGCGGTGCATGACATGGCATCCCCCAACCTTGATTCACTGGCATGGTTCAGCGGGCAGGTCCTGCCGCTGCTGGTGGACCAGCTGGGGCCTGACATCCGTTTCAGCGTGTGTGGCCATGCCAGCCCGCGCGTGGACCTTGGCCCGCTGCGCCACCATCCCAACGTGCGCATGCTGGGCCGCGTGGCCGATACCGCCCCGGTCTATGACCACCATCGCGTATTCGTCGCCCCCACCCGTTACGGCGCCGGCATTGCCTACAAACTGCATGAAGCCGCCGCCAACGGCCTGCCGGTTGTCGGGTCGCCCCTGTTATGCCGGCAGGCAGGCTGGCGCGATGGTCAGGACATGCTATGCGCCAGCATTACCGATCCCGCGGATTTTGCGCAGCAGGTCGTCCGCCTCTATCATGACCGGACATTGTGGGACACAGTGCGCGACAATGCGCTGACACGCATCACAACCGAACATGCCCCGAGGGATTACCGCAACGCGGTAGCCGCAATCATGGACACCGTATTCATGCAAGGCTAGCAGCCGGGCCTGTTTCCGGCGCCCAACCGACAGGAACCGGATACCATGGACCAGACGGACATTATTTCCTTCGCTCCCGGCATTGACCCTGACCTTCAGGCGCGCGTGCTGGCCGCGCCGCATTTCCGGCGGTGGTATGACGGGATGCGCACGCGTTTTACCCTGCGCCATGTACTGGTGCGCGACGCCATTGCCTTTGACGCGCAACGCATGGGATTCATACTGGTCGAAGCCGACGCCCTGCATGAAGGCAACCGCGTGCCGGGGCTGGCCCTGCTGCGCGGGGATTCCGTATCGGTGCTGTTGGTGCTGAAATGTCCGGGCTATCCCGACCGCACCGTACTGACATGCGAGGCACGGGTACCCGTAGCGAAACCTGACCTGCTGGCGCTGCCCGCCGGGATGCTGGACGGTGGCGCGTTTGTCAGCACCGCGGTGCGTGAACTGTCGGAAGAAGTCGGCGCCGACCTGCAGGTGCGCGCGCAGGATCTGGTGAAGCTGACCGATGTCTGGCTGTCCCCCGGCGGCTGTGATGAGGCAATAGGCCTGTATTATGCCGAACTGAACATAAACGAGACGCTGGCCAAGGCCCTGCGCGACCGGCAGACCGGCGTAGCGCGGGAACATGAACACATCCACCTGCGGGTCATTGACCTGTCGGCGGTGCCCGATATTGGCATGACGGACGCGAAAACGTTGCTTTCATGGCACATGTACCAGGCCCGTCGGTAAGCGCCGCTTTTTTTGTTGACACAACCCCGTGAGGACAATCATAAGGGTCGGAAGCAGACTGCCTTGTGCAACTGCTTCTTGGACGTTTCCTCCCTAAACTCAGCGGTGCATATGCACCGCTTTTTTTTGGCCCGTCTTATATAAATTTCCTATAACTGTATGTCGTGTAGTATAGTCGGGTCCCCACACATACGAGAGACGGGAAAGAAAGCAGAATGAGCGGTATCTTTAATGACGTCATGGGCAAGCTGAATGACCTGGCGGGCGCATCGGGCCTGTCGCAGCAGGTGCATTCCTACCTGTCGCAGCTGCTGACGCCCGCGACCATCGGTTCACTGGTAACGCAGGCGGAACAGGCCGGGCTGGGGGACAAGGTGCGTTCGTGGATCGGAGATGGCCACAACCTGCCCATCTCCACCGATGAGCTGCGCAGCCTGCTCAGCAGCCAGCAGGTTCAGGCCATGGTGGACAAGACCGGCCTGCCGGCCGCCACCATCCTGCCGGTTCTGGCGCACCTGCTGCCCGAAGCCGTCAATACCCAGACACCGCAGGGCACGGCACCCACCAAGACCGCCTGATATGCGACAGGGGCCGGGTATCATGCCCGGCCTTTTTTTTATTCCGCCGCCTGCTGCTCCAGCATGCCGCCATACTGTACCAGGTGGTCCACCAGATCCCCCAGCACGCCCTGCAATGCCGTAAAGCCCGCATGGGGGGCGAGTGTATCCTGATCCATGTACAGCGCCCGGCTGATTTCCAGCTGCAGCGCCTGCACGCCCCGGCGCGGGCGGCCGTAATGCCGCGTGACGTAGCCACCGGCAAACGGGACATTGCGCGCGACACTGTACCCATGGGCCAGCAGCGTGCGTTCCACCAGCGCCGTCAGTTGCGGCGAACACGCCGTGCCCCACGCATTCCCCAGAACAAAATCCGGCTGTACGCCCCGCCCCTTCAGCATGGGCATGGAATGGGCATCCAGCAGGATACAGCCGCCATGCCGCGCCACATTGTCGGCCACAAGACCGGCCAGCGCATCATGATAGGGCTGCCAGCAGGTGCGGATGCGGGCTTCGGCCTCGCTGAAGGGCAGCGGGCGGGGATAGATCGGCCCGTCATGGGAAACAATGCGCGCGATCGTGCCAAAGCCCGCCCGTACCTTGCGGCTGGTGGTATTGCACCAGTCAGGCAGTTTTTCACGGAACATGGTGGGGTCAAGTTCCCATGCCTCGCGGTTGGCATCGCAATAGGCACGGGGAAAGGTCGCGTGCAGTAATGTCGCACCCCGCCCCGGTGCGGATGCGAACAGCTGATCCACGTAACAGTCCTCGCTGCGGCGCAGGGACCGTGCATCCAGCCGCGACATACGCAGGAATTCCGCCGGGTAATTCCGGCCCGAATGTGGCGACGCCACGATGACAGGCGTCCCCGCCCCATCGGGGTGGTGGATATGAAACGGCGGCATGGCTGGGTCCGTCACGGCGTTTTTGCCGCGGGTAACGGCCACGGACAGCCCCGGATGGTCACAGGCGGGAAAGCAGTACAGCACATGCCTGCCATAGGGACAGGAGGCCGGTTTGCGGTCAATGCGATTTTTTTTAAAACAGGGGTTGCATCCCCCTGAAAGGGCAAGTAAAAGCCATTTCACCGAAGCCGATTGGGCGCATAGCTCAGCGGTAGAGCACTACCTTGACATGGTAGGGGTCACAGGTTCAATCCCTGTTGCGCCCACCACTCGGCTTCGGTCAGAACCCCCATAAAATCAATATGATGCGTGATAGTCTCCCATCAGGCGTAAACTTGCGCCCGTCCGTCAGGGGCCATGGAAATCCGTCCGCATGCATGGAATTCCCGTGAAGCCGTTCTGGCCTTTGCCCCGTACACTTCTTCCTCGCCGCGCCTGAGCGCATATTATGGGATGCCGCGAGCGGGAACGGACGTGGTGATCCTGCCCATCATCAGGCAATGATGCCTTATCCCATCCCCCAGGCTTCAACTGCGGTGGAGGCAGGCCGACTTCCCTGCCCCGCTGGCAGCGGGTTTTTACACCCGCGCCAGACCGGATCAGGCGGGCACAAGTTCCGCCTCGACAGGCCGCATGACCGGCGGGGCATGCCAGCGGCCCTGGTCCACATCCGCGATCTCGCGGTCAATCTCGGCAATGACCTGCCGCGAAAACGGGCCAAGATGCAGGTATAGCGCGCTGGTCATCACCACATAGGGCAGCGCGCGCGGGTTATGCAGGGCGCAATCCAGCATCATGCGCCAGAACTGTCTGGCTGTTCCCGGTCCCGCGCGGTGGATACGGAACATAAGCCGGACAAAGCTGCGCAGGTCGCCCTTTATCATCCGGTGCGCGCGCCCGCGCTTCAGCATCCGGCCCAGCCTGCGGACACGGCCGAAATAGGCGACCGGTTCATAGATGGCCGCAAGCACCGTCCTGTAATCGTTCAGCACGTCGCGACGCGGGCGGCTGGTGGCGAAATTCAGCCCGGCCGTACACTGGTCACCCGACTGCGTCTGTTCGCTGCCGGAAAAAAGACGGCCTTCCGCCAGCAGGCGGCGCGTCAGCTGTGTCGTGGGCAGGGCATAAAGCAGGCCGACCATGCAGACCGGGATCGACGTATCCTCGATACAGTCGATCATGCCCTGGGCAACGCTGCCCTTTTCACTGTCGAAGCCTACGATGAAGCCCGCATTGACGAAAATT
>NZ_JBXAYQ010000023.1:0-50582 GCF_057359305.1 Komagataeibacter ossonobensis
GAGCGCCTGCGCGATAGCGATACACAAACAGATGGTTATCTGATGCTGTTTCCCCGAAATGACCTTCATAACCGGGGAGGCACGCCGTTACTCACTCCCGCCGGAGGCAGTCAGTCCAACACGGCCAGGTCAAATGCGTGGCTGATATCAATACCATTTTTTAGCAGCCCATATGAGCGTAGGTTATCGTATAACTCTTTGGTTCCTTTTATGACATTTTCATCAATAACGATCGAACGGCGATCACTTTCTTCGATGGCAAGTGCAGCGATGTTGTGCGGGAGATGAGATATCCTCGCATAGGTTTCACAATAGGCATCCTTATGCGTACGTGCCCATTCCAGTGCCCGGCCCACGCGTTTTTCAAGGTCGATGATGGCGGCGCGCTTGAGAGGATTTTCCAGTACGGCCTGATGCGCAAGTGCAAACACATAAAATGATAGAATTCCCTTTGCATCACGCAGAATGCGTGCGTCATCCATCCCCGTTGCAAGGGCCACATAGGGTTGCCAGGTAACCCACGCATCAACTTGGCCGGTTGCAAGAGCCATTCTGGCTACACTCTGCGGCACATTGACGACCTGCACATCAGTCCGGTCAACGCCGCTTTGAGCGAGCGCACCATATAGCAGGGGTTCGCCAAGCCCCGCCCGGCTTAGCGCAACGCGTTTTCCCCTTAGGTCCTGGACCGCATGTATTGCAGATTTGTTCCTTACCACAATGGCTGCGCTGCGACCGCCATCCACACTGCCGCCAATGGCGACGATGGGCGCACCCGCAGCATAGGCAAACAGAAAGGCGACATCCCCCGCATGACAGAAATCAATCACACCGGCGTTTTGTGCCTGCAGGAGCGGCTGCGCCTGGGAAAACTGTTTCCATTCGATGTGATATGGAAAAGTTGTTGCCTCCCCCGCGGCTTCCAGCAATGAACGGAGACTTTCATTCTGGTCCCCTACGGACAGAACCGTCCGGTCATCAGACCACGATGGATCGGAAAAGGTAGTCATGCCTGTTGCCATCATGGTCATCAGGCACATGCGACGTGAGAGGGGCAGGGAATTGTTTACCATGTATATCGCATCTTTCCATAGAAATAGGAGCCTTCAGCGCCATAAATAGATGCCGTGCTGTAATTCGGATTGATCTGATACAATGATGATGCTGATTGTGCCTTGCTGCTAAGAACATTGGGCCGTTTGTTGAATACATTGTTGCCCCCTACCGAGACAATCCATCTTTTCTTGAAGCGGTACGCAATATCAAAGTCCATGAGCCATGCTGGTTCAACCTTTTCATCATAGGTAGAACCCAGGTTGGACAGGATTGTCGTGGATGAATAACGCGATATACGTACCGTAGTAGAAAGGGGGCCAAAGTTCCACGTGCCCGTCATGCGCAGGGTGTTGCGCGGGTAGATAGTTGTCAGGTTACCAATCTCGTTACGGAAAAGAGGCTGCACCGCAGACCCAAGATTAAGCGCAAGCGGGTTGATCCGCTTTATCATATGTTGTTGCTGATTCATCATTATAGTCCAGTTGACCGTGCCCGCCGGTCCAAAACGGGACAGGTAATGGGCCTGCAGATCAAGGCCTTCGGTTTCGGTATGCGCCGCATTGCGCATGAACGTGTATTGATAATAATTTCCATCATCAGGCACGGCGCCGCTCTGATGGAGTATATTCATGACCTGCGCACCGGTTACGCCGTTGCCGGATACATTAAGGGGAACAATCTGATTGAAAATGTCAATTCGATAAACATCAACCGAAATATCAAGATTCTTGATCGGAGTTAAGACAAAGCCTGCTCCGAAGTTATGTGATGTCTCTGGCTTAAGATTTGATGCCCCCAGTGCCCTTGCCCCTACACTGTTGACTGAGGAATACTCGTTTGTCGTTGTAACGAGGGCGTTGTTCTGCTGTGACAGTGTTGTGTAAAATGTTGCCGCGCTCTGGAAATATTCCTGCTGTAAGGTTGGCGCATGAAACCCGTTACTTGCAGACCCGCGAAGGGCCAGCCATGGCGTAACCTGATAGCGCGCTGATACCTTGCCGTTAAGCGTATTGCCAAAGTCACTATAGGTTTCATTCCGTCCAGACAACTGTACGGACAGTTTTTTGGTCAGGCGCTGGTCAAGTTCAAGATAAAAAGCGCCGTTCATACGTGAATAGGTGCCCGCGGCAGAAGGGTAATAGGCCCCGAGCCCGGCAGCACTGGCAAGTGACTTGGTACCATTGGGAAAAACGTAACCGCCATCTTCCCAGGCAGCCGTTTCGCCTGCAACGATCTGATATTCGTTATAGCGATATTCCACGCCGGCCGCGACTGACAGTGGATATTTTAAAATACCTGTATCGAATTTTCTATGTATATCGTAATCAACTGTAAGTTCAGAATTAATCAATGTGCCAAGATTGAAATTATGAGGACTTTCAGGCCCCATGGATACATTGATCGAATTACTCAGCCCGGGCGTTGTCTGATCGCGTCCATAATTTACACTGAGATCCCAGCCCCATCCGAAAAAGTTTCGCCCCCGCAAACCAGCCGTGACCTGAAAATCCTGATCTTTCGTTGATATGATGGGTAGGTAGCCCTCAGGATATACGCTGGCGATGTTCTGTGATGAATTGGCAGGGCGGTACCAGCCTGGCTCATATGCCGTGCGGTGCGCATATGTGGCAAATGAATAGAATTCGGCCCATTTCCCCAATGGCACCGCCATATCATAGGATACGACCTGCTTTTCCGTTTCGGGAACACCATAAAGCTGTCTGTATCGGTTGCCATATTCGCGTGGGTCAAGCTGCCCATTTGCCTGCAGGGGGTAAAGCTGCGTGGTGACACCTCCCTTCCGAAGGGGGGCATAACCTGCGGTATTGGTCCATTGGTTTCCGGTAATGTCTGCACTGATATTTATATATCCGCCATCATGACCGATTTTGAATCCATCGTTAAAAAACAGATTGCCACCACGACCATAATCACCCAGTGTACCAACGGTTGAGCCATATTGATTATAGCTCAGTTCTGCTGATCCACCATGGTCGGACTTTTTCAGGATAATGTTGATAACGCCTGCAATTGCATCGGACCCATACTGTGCGGCGGCACCATCTTTAAGGATCTCTATATGGTCAATGGCACTCATGGGAATAAGGTCCAAATCCACGGGAGACTGAGCCTCCATGGCACCACCGTAAAAAATAGACGACATGGTATGACGGCGTTTGCCATTAACCAGTACCAGCGTTTCGTTTGCTGGCAAACCACGTAAGGACGCTGTTTTAGTTGTAAAACCCAGCTGTCCCGGATAACCAGGCGTATTATTAATGGATGGATCAAGCGTAGCCAGGGCATTGCGCAGGTTAGGCTGACCTGTCCGGGTAAGATCCGCGTGCGACAGAACTACAATAGGCGACATGCTGTGAGATGCTCGCACATTACTGCGCGTACCAGTTACAATGACCTGTTCGGCCTGAGGAGGGTGCGCGGCGCTGTATGGATGGACAAGAGCGCCTTCTGTATTAACGGATTTATGTGCACGGGGCCGCGCTGGTTTCACCGAGGTCGATGAAACCGATTGGGCGTGGGATTTTTCGTATGCGATATTTATCAGGAACAGGAATGATAAATATTTATACATATTGCGATCGGAAATTATTTTCATAATAACACCATCATTTTTTCCGATGCTATTTTTTCTATATTTCGTATAAATGTCTATAATAGTTTTTAGAAATATATCAAATCATCTGTTTTCATATTTTCAATAGTTTTTATTTTATCATGTAATTTTTGAGTAAAACAGATATTGTTATTACGTAATATGGATCTTTTTAGCTTCTGATATATTCCTGCACCCGGCTAGAGCCATGGTCGTTTTGAATTCCTGTATCAGGATGGAAATGGCAGCACGCGCGCCTTCTTCTCCCTCTGCGGCAAGACCCCATAATGGTGCGCGACCAGCAAGTACTCCTGATGCTCCCAGCGCAACGGCCTTAAAGATATCGCTTCCCCGCATGATTCCGCCATCAACAAGAAGGGTCATGTCCTTTCCGACATGTTGTAATATCTGTGCCAAAACAGATAAAGCAGAGGGGGATGAATCCAGGTTTCTCCCACCATGATTTGATAGTACAAGGCCATCTACCCCAATGGATTTAGCCAAAAGGGCATTCTCCACGTCTAGAATACCTTTAAGGAGGATTTTGCCCCGCCATTTGTCCCGCTATGTCTTGATGTCTTCCCATGTTAGGTCATTTGCAAGGCCGATAGAGCCGTCATTAGGGGCATGCAATATATTGGGTTGAGCGTTCGTAGGGTAATGTACCAGTGAGGGGAGGCCGGTTTCCCACAGATGTGGCAGGATGGTTGAGATAAGCCATGACGGATGCCGGGCCAGACCCAGGATGGAACGACATGAAAAGCGAAATGGCATGCCAAAACCATTGCGCCCGTTATATTCCCGGTTCGCCCGCACGGGTCCATCAACGGTTATGATGAGTTTATCGATACCGGCAGTTTCCACACGTTTAATCAGATTGTAAGTTTTTTCGCGGTTCTTCCAGAAATAAAGCTGGAACCATGGCGGGACGGTTGTACCCTGAGCTATCATTTCCAATGAGGTAATGGACATCATTGCAACGCAGGTAGGCACGCCAAGATGCCCTGCCGCACGGGCAATAAGCTGTTCTCCATTGTTCCACACAAGACCAGAGAATGCCGTAGGCGCAACAATAAGAGGCGTTTGATATGTGCATCCGAGTATGCAGGTTGCAGTATCGACTGAATGTACATCTCTTAGAAAACGTGGTATAATTTCTATACAGTCAAAAGCTTCCCTATTTGCTCTTTAGAGCAATTTCATTCTCGGAGCCTCGGTCAATATATTCAAAAATACCTTTTGGGATACGCTTTTTTGCCAGTTTCCTGTAATCAGAGATATTATATGCATATCGTGTCATTTGACCACTGTCTTACTTTTTGGGTTATGATATTTCGGGTGTGAACCGAGAATAGATGCGTATTGTAATTTTAGTTATTAATATTTAAATATTATTATATCCTGAAATCGGCACGCAGATAGTAAAAGCCGCCTTCTTCTGATAATTGCTGACTTACAGTATCATATTTGTTGTTATTGTAGTCAGATGTGTTGACCGGCACGCGACTAGGATACGTATTCCCGATATTATTTCCTCCGAGTGCAAGATGCAGTTGCGGAAGAACCTGGTAACCAATTTCGAGATTTGTTACGAAACGCGGTTTATTAACCTGTTCATAAAATACACTGTTTGACCATGCATTAGGGCCTGAGACGTAGGTCAGATTGGATGTGCTATGACCGTAGCGGATCTCATGCACGGACACATTCCATTTTCCCTTGCGCCATGTACCACCAAAAATCAGTTTATTGGCTGGGTTTTCCGTTGATATGTAATTGATCTGCTGGGCATTCAGAACAGGATTGCCATTGCCATCTTTCTGTATATCACTGACATTTGTATGATTAAAATTGACTGCGGCATCCCAGGTAAAATGACCGATACGCCCAAAATCGGTATCGTAGCTCGCGGTAATATCCAGTCCAGTCGTGCGTGTGTTGGCACCATTTGTAAAGAACTGGGCGCTGACGGAGTTGGGATCGGCCCCGAAACCACTCACGTCAATCCCATTGGCCTTGTAAGCATTTATTGCCATTTGACCATTATAGACGCCTCCATCAACCACACGGTGTTTTATTTGTATGGTATAGGCATCAACATTAACATGAAGTCGCGGCAACGGATTGAGAATCATGCCGACACTGAAGTTAGTGGATGTTTCGGGATGCAGGCCCGTTGAGCCGAGATAACGCGCTGCGGCAGAATTTGGAGAAATCTGTCCATTGGCATAATTGGGGCTTACTGTGAGGTTGGCAAAGTTTTCCTCAGCCAGCGTCGGTGCGCGGAACCCTGTGCTTGCAGTGCCACGGAACCCGATATATCTGTTTACATCATATCGTGTTGAAATCTTTCCGGTGCGTGCATTACCCACGTCAGAATAATGTTCAAACCGGCCAGCAAGATCAAATTGCCATCCGCGCAGGAATTGGGTGGAAAAATCGACATAGGCAGCAGCAACATGTCGGGCTGCATCTACGCGGGATGCCGGCGTAATGCCCTGGTAGCCCTGGGCTCCAGAGCCAATATATGACCATGGCTCCCCGGTATGCATGGCATATGTTTCATGTCGATATTCTGCACCAAAGGCTATATTAAGTGGTTTATAGAGGTGGGGTATATCTACAGGTCTCCTAACATCGAGATTATTCGTCCATTGTTGATTGCTGTAAGTGCCTAGATAGAAACGTTTTTTTGTATAGCCGGTCTCGGCATACTCGGTGGCGTTTGCGGAATTGTAGTCGCTCAGATTATCATGGTCGCTCCCAATGGTTGAGCTGAGATCCCAGTCAAAGCTGGCAAATCGCTTGCCCTTTACACCTGCGGTAACGCCGTAATCATTTTCAGGTAACGTCTCGACCGGTTCAAACCCGGTGGGATAGACAGCAGATAATCCGTCAGCCGCTGTCGTGCTGGGTGCGCGAAGATAGGCCCATCGTTCAGCATCACGATGGGTAAAGGTGCCAAAGGCATAAACTTCAATCTTATTCGTGATGTGGTAGCCAAAATTGCCCTCAATGGCTTCCCGCGTGACCTGCGGCTGACCCGTTGCAAGGTCGTTATCGCGGCCGGTGCGTGGGTCAATGCCGGTGCGTTGCGTTCGGTCCTGATGCTTGTATTCCGCACTCAGATTAAAAAAACCACGATTTCCGAGGTTGAATCCGGCATTGATATTTTCTCCTGTAGTAAAGCCATCTCCCGCATAATAACCACCATTGGTGGATTGCAGATTAACACCTTTATTATTTGATTTAAGAATAATGTTGATAACACCGGCAATCGCATCGGATCCATATTGCGCGGCGGCGCCATCCTGAAGAATTTCAATATGATCGATTGATGATATGGGCAGCATATCAAGATCGACCGGTGTTGTACCCTGTTGGGAACCACCGTCAAAATTGAGAGCTGCTGTTGTGTGGCGTCTTTTACCGTTTACAAGCACGAGTGTCTGGTCGGCATTCAGGCCACGCAGGCTTAGGGAATCAACGATGGAGCCCTGATCGGAGCCATTAACTTCACGACTGATGGATGGTGAAAGTTGTACAAGGGCTTCGCGAATGTCTGTCATGCCAGTGGAACGCAGTTTATCTCCATTGATCACGGTAATGGGGCTTGAACTTTTGCGAGCCGTCTGTGACGGGTCGCGCGTGCCAGTTACGATGATCTGCTCGGAACTGTCCTGTTCTTTGTTGTCATGATGGAGACTGCGTACGCGGTGGCGGAGAGGTGTGAGGCTCTCTGTATGTTTTATGTTATCTGCCTGCCAGGAAGGACGATCGGCTGCGTAAGCGGTAGTTGAAAGCAGAACGCCCACGAAGGATAGATATTTAGGAATATATCTCATGTACAACGTATCATTTCCTCTGGTTTTTCATGTATTTTATATGCTATGGTGAGGAAACAAGATAATAAACAATTTTAAATCATGATGTTATATTTTTTAATTTTATATTATAAATGAAAATATCGCCATGGCCGATTTAAATATAAATAAGAAACTTCAAGTAATATTATATATTGGTATTCAGGCTTCCATCCATTCGCTGCAACGCGCGGCAAACCAGGTTCGCACAACGTAATTTGGCAGGTGCCGGAATGGACTGGCGATCGGGGTTATCGCCAATACCGGCCTGGTGAAGAGGGATTATCCTTTGCGCTGCGCCCCAAAAGTCCTTGAAAACAGCATTGCCTTTTTTTCAAGAAAAACGACCTGTCAAACAGTCCATTATTAGAGAATAAAGCCAGTATCCATAATCGCGCGTGCATCCAATCGATGGGAAAGCATGCGGGTATCATACATGAAGTCACATACGTCCTGCTGCTTCTGTATGACGTGCGGATCCAGGGTAACAACATTCCCAAGCATGGTCGGTACGACATGTCGGGCAACGGCCAGGGGCAACCCGACATCAGCAGCCCAGGCGGTGGCATATTCGTCCAGGTGGGCACGACCCCATTGATGGGCGGCTTTCAACTGGCGTATATAAGTAGCCAGGGCATCCTTCTTTGCATGCAGGGCATCGACCGTTGCCACAATATAGCTCAGGCCACTCATCAATTGCCCACCGTTCACGATTTCCCGTGCACCATCGGTGATGACGGCCGTGGAGACATACGGCCCCCAGGTTGCCCATGCATCAACGGCTCCTGTCTGCAACGCCGCCCGCGCAGAAACGGGCGGCAGGAAGACAAAGCGTACGTCATCATCATGCATTCCAGCGGCACGGAGTGCGGCCAGGGTCAGGTAATGCCCGGTCTGGGCACGAAGGGTGGCGATGGACCTGCCTTTCAGGTCGCCAACCGTGTGGATCGGGCTGTCATGCCGCGTGATGATGGCGGTCGTCGTCCCATCGCTCTGAATGCCAGCTATGGCGCGGATCGTACTGGTTCCGTCCTGGGCAAACGCAAGCGGGGCATCCCCGATGGCGCCAGCATCCACCGCATTGGCCGCAAGTGCCTGGATCAACATTGGCGCGCCAGCAAACAGGCTCCATTTTATCATGGCATTATCAATATGCCCGGATGTTGCCGCACTCAACAAGGCATGCGTTCCGCCTTTCTGGTCTCCTACGAGCAGGCTGTCCTGTGCAGAGGCTGTGCGCATGGAAGCCAGCAGCCCCATGCCTGCCAGGCCTTTCATCATGGTCCGGCGTGATGGATGCGTAAGCAGCCGGGTTTTGAGGAATTCGGACATGGATGTTCCTTATGAACAGGCGGCCTGCCGCTGACATGTTCAAGGCACGAAGAATGTCAGAAAAAGGATACCGGACAGCTTACCAGTCGGCGCTATGCCCGAGTTGGACCAGAATATTACGGCGCAATGCAAGCAGGTGTGGATCATCGCGATGACGGTGATAGGGCAGGTCGATATTGACATCCGACACCACACTGGCCGGGCGTGCACTGAAGGTAATGACCCGCGTAGCCAGCAATAGGGCTTCTTCCACATCATGCGTAACCATGATGACGGTAAAGCCCCGATCCTGCCACAGGCGTAGCAGTTCGGTCTGCATGGTCAGTCGTGTCAGGCTATCCAGTTTGCCAAGGGGTTCATCAAGAATGAGCAGGCGTGGATTATTGACCAGTGCCCGTGCCAGTGCGGCCCGCTGCGCCATGCCGCCAGAAAGCTGGTGCGGCCAGGCACGTTCAAACCCCTGCAGCCCGACCATGGTAATGGCGGCATCCACCGCCGCACTGTCCACCCTGCCAGAAATATCCTGACTGAGTGCGACATTGGCCCGTACGCTGCGCCATGGGTAAAGGGTCGGGTCCTGAAACATGACAATCCGGTCAGGGCCGGGGCCTGTTATGGGCGTGCCATCAGCCAGCATGCGGCCGTCATGCGGGGTTTCAAGGCCAGCTATAAGGCGCAGCAGGGTGGATTTGCCGCAGCCTGAGGGGCCCAGCAGGGCAATGAACTCACCCGGCGCAATGTTCAGGTTCACGTTTTCCAGAACGGGCGTAAAATGCCCCCCGATATCATAGCCGTGACTTACATTGTGAAGCTGGATACCCAGCGGGGTCATGGTGGCGTTTACCATTTCAGTCCATCCTTCTGCCAGCCAAGAATACGGTCACGTATACGGAACAAAATGGTAATCAGCCCGGTGCACATAAGGGACATGACCACAAGGGCGGCATACATGTTGGGATAGGCCGCCCACCCCTGTGCCCACTGCATGTAAAAGCCAAGTCCTGATTTGACGCCCAGCATTTCAGCCACGACCAGCATGGCAAAAGACATACCCAGCCCCATGAACAGGCCCACGAATATCTGCGGAGCAGCCGCAGGCAGTGCCACACGAAAAACCAGAAAGCGGTCACGTGCCCCCATGGTGCGGGCCACGTCGTAATAGGCCGGGTCCACCGCCGAGATGCCCGACCATGTCAGCACAATGACCGGAAAGGCCGATGCCAGCGCCATCAGCGCCTCGCTTGCCGCCCAGCTTGAGGGAATGATCACAAAAGCCAGAGGCAGCAGGGCAACAGGCGGGAGCGGGCCAACCAGCCTTATGACGGGCTGCACCCAGTAGCGGAACCGGGCCGAACGGCCCAGCCCGACCCCAATGGCAATCCCCAGCAGGGACCCCGTGATGTAACCAACCGCGAGCAGGCCCAGTGAATGGAGCAGGCTGTCCCCCAGTTTGTGCCAGTCCGTCATGAACACATCCAGCAGGTCCTGTGGTGTGCCAAAAAAGGGACGGGGCAGGAGCAGCAGTTTGGCCTGAACCCCTTCCCATGCAGCAAAGCCGAGGGCAAGGGCGATCATCCACGGTGCTTTTGCCGAAAAGCGCCGTAGCAGTGCTGCGGGCACAAGAATGATACCCATGATTGCAAATACAATGGCAAGACTGTCAGTGGCCGGAAAATCATCAGCATCCGGCCAGAACCATGTCACAAAAGCAGCGAGGAACCACGCAGGCCCCGCCAGCCAGGGCAGAAGGCCAGATGGCCATGCCTTGGGGGGTGCGGTGGCAGTTTCCGGCACGGTTGCGATGTCATGCAGGGGGAAGGACGTTGTCTGGGTCATGCGCTGAACAGGTCCTGTGTGACACGGTTGGCGTAACGTGCGCTGTCAAGGGAAGGGCGGAATACACCGATATCCTTTAACGCATTGGCATACTGAACAATTTCATCATGGAATTTCGGCCCCACGCTCTGGTGGTGATGACCTTCAATCCTGATCATCTGCGCCAGATCCTCGGCGCTGACCCTGGGGGCATATGGCTTGAAGATGCGCCCGGCCTCATCGGGGTTGCACGCCAGCCACGCACCGGCATCCAGTATGGCGCGGGTTACGGCAACGGCCACCTTTGGTTCGTTACGGATCAGGCTGCCCCGCAGGCCGATCACGCAGCATGCCGCATGGGCCCAGGCGTCTTTCATGTTGTTGTCAATCTCGACAAGCCCGAACTGCCGTTTCTGCACATAGGTAAACGGATCGGAATCCGTGATGACCTGCACATCTCCGCGCTGAAGTGCCAGCGGCAGCAGGTCGGCGGGATACTGCCGCCACTGCACCTCGGTTTCCGGGTTCACACCGGCCTGTTTGAGGCGGATGCCAAAGAAATTACGGTCAGGCCCACCGATATCCGTGACCCCCACGGTCTTGCCGCGCAGATCCGTCAGTTGCCGGATGGCACTGCCCGGGGGCGCAAGCATGTACATGCAGCCCGCATGCAGGCCACCTACCAGCTTGACATCAAAACCCTGCTGCAATGGCTTGAGCCAGCGCAGCGCCATGCCCGGGGCTCCATCCGCTTTTCCGGTTGACAGGGCTTCAAGCAACTGGTCGGTCGCACCACCAAAATTGACGTAATCAACATCAAGATTGTACCGGGCAAAAAAACCTTTTTCCCGGGCAACCGGTATGGCCGCAACACACAGTGCCGTTTCATTCCATGCAATGGTCAGCTTGCGTGGCGGTCCCGGCAGCGGCGCAATGTCCGTGTTCCCTCCTGCTCCCACACAGGCCCCATGAGCGTCCATGCCGGGCATTTCATCTGCCGCACGGGCTGACGACCGGCGCCCGGACACGAGTGCTGCAACTGTCAGCCCGGTGAGCGAAGTCAGGGCCGTCCGTCGGGAAATTCGGGGAAATGTGGACATCGCGGAAAAACCTTGTTCTGGGCCGGTTTCAGGCCGGGAGCAGCGGCAGGGTATGGAACTGACGGTTGAACCAGGTCAGCCCGGTCTCCCCGGCAGGATGAACGTGAATGGCCTCTACCGTGCAGAACAGTACGTCATGCGTGCTGGAGGCATGGATGAGGGCAATGGTGCAATCGAGCGTAACCAGGGCATCTGCCAGCAAGGGCGCGCCGGTTACATCAGTGCGCCACGCGGCGGCTGCGAATTTTTCATCCGGCGTGCGGCGGCGGCTGGCAAATATGCCTGCAAGGCCTTCATGCCCCCGCGAAAGAAGACTGATCCCCACCACACCGTTCTGAATGAACGCAGCGTGGGAACGGTTGTCGCGGTTAAGGCATACAAGCACTGTGGGCGGCGTATCACTGACGCTGGTTATGGCGGAAACGGTCAATCCCTGCCGGCCAGCCGGACCGCTGGTGGTCACGACGGTAACGGGAGCGCCCAGTCGGCTCATGGCGTTACGGAAAAGATCCGCCGTGACTCCCGATGGCTCTTTCACAGATATAATGACTTCAGATTGCATGAAGACTTTCCTTTACGGGCAGCCCCAGGGCGGACAGGATTGCCGGTGTTTCCGTGCGGTCCATCCAGTCGGGTGAAATATCGGCAAACTGCACGATCCGGCCGGGCCTGATGACGATCACGGCGGGTTTGGGCAGTTCCCAGGCATCCGTGCCGTTCAGGCCGCAGCTGGTGCCGCCTTTTGCTTCCGCAGCACTGCGCGACGGCGCATCAAACACATAGGTGATCCCCAATGCGCGGGAGAGGCCGAGGTTGCTGTCGGTTGCGACGGGGAAAGGCAGTTCGTGCCGACTGACAATTTCCTTGAGCAGGGCAGGGGGCTGCGGCGAAATCGCGATAAGGGGAATATGGGCCGCCTGCAGCGCGGGCCAGAGCGTGTCACGATAGTGCGGCAGCGCAATGTTGCAGGCGGGACAACCGGCAAAGCGGAAAAAGACCAGAACGGCCGGCCCCTGCGCGGTCAGGTCATCCAACGTGATCGTGCGACCATCCACAATGGTCAGGCTCGTTGGTGGCAGGCTGTCACCCACGACGACATGCGGCTGAAGCCCATGCCCGGCAACCAGTGTTGCACGCTGCCTGGCGTTTACGGCCAGTGCTTCAGGCGCCCAACTGCGTTTGCGCTCGTTTTCCAGCTCAAGAAAACGGCTCCGTAATGAGGCGCCGGTATTGAAATGGTCGGCATTCATGTCTCGATTCCTGCGAAATCACGATCAGAAGTCGCTATTATTAATTAACACTACACCAACCGACAAAAGAGTTTCCCTCAACCTGTGTGTGAGGATTATTCATTGGTTCCCCGCCGCATCAGCGAGCAGGTCGGCAAAATCATGGGCACTGTCCGCCAGCCCATCACGCCGGACCAGAATGGTTTCGATATCGGGTACGGGGGGCAGTGATCTGGCAGTTATGACCGGCAGGCCTTCGGCGGCGGCAAACCGGCGCGTGCGGCAACTGATCCCGATCCCCCCGCGCACGCCTGCGCGCAGGGCGGGCAGGTTGGGTGTCTCCATGACGATGCGATAATCCCGCCGTGCTTCCGTCAGGGTGCGCAGGGCCGCATCACGAAAACGGCAGGGTGGTTCCAGCAGCACGAGGGGCAGTTCCTCGCGTTCGATATTGGCGGGATCGCCCAGCCAGACCATCTGGTCATGGCCCACGATATTCCATGATGCACCGGCCCGGTCGCCGTTCTGGCCAAGGCAGAGCACCAGATCAAGGCGCGAACGGTCAAACATATCAAGTAGTTCCATCGACCCACCCACCCGCACGATCAGCCGCGCGCGCGGATGCTCCAGGCGGAAACGGCCCAGCACGTCAGGCAGGATGGTATCGGCAAAATCCTGGACCATGCCGACCGTAATCGGCTCGGGGTCGGACTGCTGGCCCAGATTCTGCATGATCCGGTCATTCAGCGCCAGCAACTGGCGGGCATAGGTAACGAGTTCCTCGCCCGTTGCGGTCAGCAGCAGCCTGCGTCCATCGCGCCGGAACAGCTTCTGCTGCAGCATGTCCTCAAGCCGCTTCATCTGCAGGCTCAGTGCGGACTGGGTCAGGAAGATTGTTTCCGTTGCCTGCGCCATGGAGCCTGCCTCCACAATGGCAACAAACGAACGCAGCAGTTCAGTCTGAACATTGCGCGCCATCCGCTGTGGCGCGCGTGGGGGAGGGGGATGTGACACGATGACTTATCTCCACGAGGCAGGAAAGAGCATCTCATATTAACTATACTAAACCGTTATATAACGGTTTTTAAATTGCCAATTAACGATTTAGTGGTGATATTTTTATCTAAACGACACGTTGGCGTCGTGCAATATGGAGATAGCAACAATGCCTGTGGAATTTATCGGCTTTATCGGCAGTCGCAATCAGTCGGAAACCATTCCTCCGCAGGGGGCGGTTGTTGATCTCAACCACATCGAGGCTTCAGCCAAGATCCATGAAAACGCCGGTTTTGACCGTACGTTGATCGCGTTTCATTCCAACTCGCCCGAGAGCATTCTTCTGGCGCAGCATGTCACTGCGGTTACGCGCGATCTCGGGGTTTTGATCGCGCACCGGCCCGGTTTCAACGCCCCCACCATCGCGGCACGGCAGCTGGCAACGCTTGATAACCTGAGCCGGGGGCGCGTTGCGGTGCATATCATCACCGGCGGCAGTGATGTCGAACTGCAGGCCGATGGCGATCATACGACCAAGGCCCGGCGCTATGCCCGCACCAGCGAATACCTCGATATTGTCCGCTCGGAATGGGACAGCCGCACCCCCTTTGACTATACGGGGGATTTCTACAATGTGCGCGGCGCCGGTTCACTGGTCCATCCTTACCGTGAAAGTGGCATTCCCGTTTATTTCGGCGGCTCTTCCGATGAGGCGATCGTGGTGGCGGGCAAGCATGCCGATGTGTACGCCCTGTGGGGTGAAACCTATGAACAGGTGAGTGAAACCGTAGCGCGCGTGCGGACCGCGGCCGCAAGGCATGGGCGTTCGCCACGCTTTTCGCTTTCCCTGCGTCCGATCCTTGCGGATACGGAAGAGGCCGCCTGGGCCAAGGCTGACCGGATCCTTGAAACCGCCCGTGCCCTGCAGGCCGAAACTGGCTATGTCCGTGCCGCTGACATACCGAACGAAGGCTCGCGCCGCCTGCTGGCCGCGGCTGAAAAGGGGTCACGTCTCGACAAGCGCTTATGGACCGGCATCGCCGCCCTGACCGGCGCGCGCGGCAACTCCACCTCGCTGGTCGGCACGCCCGATCAGGTGGCGGAAGCGCTGCTGGATTATTATCGCATCGGAATCAGCACTTTCCTGATCCGTGGCTTTGATCCGCTGGAGGATGCCTATGAATACGGGCGTGACCTGATCCCGCGCGTCCGGGCCCTGATTGCGGCCGAGGACGGACGCGACCGGACTGCGGCGGCCTGAGGAGGGGGGAATGGCCGTAATTACCCGGCCTCTGGTCGTGGTCAACCAGATTGGCGCGTTCGTGGCGCCATCACTGGCTGAGTTCGGCGAGCGGATAGAGGTTGTCGCGGGGGAGCGTGGATGCGCGGCACCGTGGGATGTCGGCCATGCAGATATTCTGCTGACCGCACCCACGCCAGCATGGCGCGGCGCGCCCCTTCATCCGCCACAAGGATGGCAGCAGCGCAGTCCGCGATGGGTGCAGATAGCCTCTGCCGGCGTTGACGGATTTCCGCAATGGCTGCTGCGCGGGCGCACGGTAACATGTGGCCGTGGTGATGCCGCCATCCCTATTGCTGAATATGTCCTCACGGCCATCCTGCTGCGTGCCAAACGGCTTGATGCAATTGCACCGGATGGCCCGGACGGGTGGCTGCAGGCCAAGGCCACGCCGCCGCTGGGCACGCTCGCGGGCCAGACGCTGGGGCTGGCGGGCTACGGGGCGATCGGGCGTGCGGTTGCAGTGCGGGCGCGGGCGTTTGGCATGCGGGTGCTGGCATGGCGGCGCGGCCCGTGGGATCATGCGGATACGGATGTGCAGCCCGTTGCCACACTCGAGGCGCTGGTCGAGCAGTCCGATCACCTTGTCCTTGCCCTGCCGCTGACGGTCCAGACAGCATTGTGCGTCAATGCCGCCCTGCTGGCGCGGGCCAGGATCGGCCTGCACCTGATCAACGTTGCCCGTGGTGGCCTGATCGATCAGGACGCGCTGCTCGATGCGCTTGATCGTGGGCAGGTCGGGTTTGCCACCCTCGATGTCACCACGCCTGAGCCACTGCCCCGTGGACACCCGTTTTACAGCCATCCCGCCATACGGCTGACACCGCACCTGTCGTGGACAGGGCCAGCCGTGAGCCAGAACCTCGCCCGCCGCATCGCGGAAAATCTGAGCCGTTTCCTCGGAGATCGTCCCCTCCTTGATGTGGTGGATGCAGACCGTGGTTACTGATCTTTCCTGACAGGAAATTTTCTCCATGAATGTAGTACCATCTTCCCCACAGATTCAGGCACGGGCACGCAGGCTGCAGCCGCGTCCGGCAGCCCCTTCGTTTGAAGCCGAGCGCCTGCACCGCAAGCAGCGGCTGGCTGCAACATTCCGGCTGTTTGCCCGCTACGGGTTCGATCAGGGACTGGCCGGGCATGTGACCGCGCGCGATCCGGAATTTCCCGATCATTACTGGATCAACCCGCTGGCCGTTCATTTCTCCCAGATCAAGGTGTCTGATCTGCAGCTGGTGGATCACGACGGCACGATCCTGCACGGCGAGCGGCCCATCAACACGGCGGGTTTTACCATTCATTCCGCCCTGCACCGGGCGCGGCCCGACGTCATTGCGGCAGCTCATACCCATTCCACCTACGGCAAGGCCTTTTCCGCGCTGGGCAAGAAGCTGCTGCCGATCACGCAGGATTCCTGTGCGTTTTATGAGGATCACGCGATTTTTGATCCGTTCAGTGGTGTGGTGCTCGATGACAGCGAAGGCGAGCGCCTGGCCCACGCACTTGGCCCGCGCAAGGCGCTGATCCTGCAAAATCACGGCCTGCTGACCGTTGGCCCGACGGTGGAAGCCGCGGCGTGGTGGTTCCTGAGCATGGACAACGCCGCCCACACCCAACTGCTGGCCGAGGCCGCAGGCCAGGTCAAACCCATTGCCCCCGACATCGCGCGCCTGACCGCAAGCCAGGTGGGCACACAGCAGGGTGGATATTTCAGCTTCCAGCCCCTGTGGGACTGGATCGTGGCCCTTGAACCCGATTTACTGGACTGAATGACATGAGCACCATTTCACCCCTGCGCGATTTCGTGACCGATTTTACAAGGCTGTATGATCGCGGTCTTTCACCGGTCGCCATTCAGGCTAAAGGTGCCGATCTGCTGCGCAGGCTGGTCCGGCACGATGACTGGCTGCCCGAACCGTTTACGCGCCCCAACCCGGCGCGGTACAGCCAGTACCTGCTGCACTGTGACCCGCTGGAGCGTTTTTCGGTTGTCAGTTTTGTCTGGGGGGCTGGGCAGGAAACCCCGTTGCATGATCACCGTGTCTGGGGGCTTATCGGCATGTTGCGGGGGCGGGAGAGCGAGACCCAGTTCGCGCGTGATCCTGATGGCACGTTCCGTGCCATAGAGACCACATTTCTTGAGCCGGGGCAGGTGGCCTCCCTTACGCCGGGTGTCAATGACTACCATCTCGTAGCCAACGCCCTGCCGGACCGGACCTCCATTTCCATCCATGTCTATGGTGACAATATCGGCGGCGTATCACGCGCTACTTATGATGTGGCCACAGGGGCAGAGAAAACCTTCATCTCGGGCTATTCCAGCGAGGAAGTGCCCAATCTGTGGGATCGCTCCCGCCGCGCGGAGGTAGCATGAACGTCCAGATTCCCGCGGCTTCCCGCGTCGCTTCCGTTAGTTTCGTGCGCAATCGCCTGCGTGCCGGGCAGGAAATCGCCCTGCTCGACCTGCGCGAGGAAGGGCCGTTTGCTTCGGCACACCCCCTGTTTGCCGTCAACCTGCCGCTGGGCCGCATCGAGGAACGGATCGGGGGCCTGATCCCACGCTGCGATGCCCCCATTGTGCTGTATGACAATGCAGAAGGGCGGGTAGCCCGTGCGCTGCCCGTTCTGGCGGCGCTGGGTTACACTAATGTCAGCGTGCTGGAAGGCGGCCTCGAGGGCTGGCGGGAGGCCGGGGCGGAGCTGTTCATCGATGTCAATGTCCCGTCCAAGGCGTTCGGGGAACTTGTGGAACACGTGCGCGGCACACCATCCATCGCGGCGCGCGACCTGCATGAGCGGCTGGAGCGGGGGGAGGATATTGTTGTCCTCGATGCCAGACGGTTTGGTGAATACAATACCATGTCCATTCCGACCGCCCGCTCCGTGCCCGGAGCGGAACTGGCGCTGCGTGTGCGTGATATCGCCCCATCGCCCGATACAACGGTGGTGGTGAACTGCGCAGGGCGCACACGCTCCATTATCGGCACCCAGTCCCTGGTCAATGCGGGTATTCCCAACCCGGTCTTTGCACTGCGTAACGGCACGATCGGCTGGACACTGGCCGGCTTGCAACTCGATCATGACGCCACCCGGAAGGCTGGAGAACCATCGGCCCATAACGTGGCAAAGGCGCGTGAGGCCGCCCGGTCGCTTGCCCGGCGCACGGGTGTAAGGGAAATCGGGCGCACGGAACTGGAGCAGCTGGAAGCACAGAAAGCGCGTACCCTTTATCGGCTTGATGTCCGCTCACCTGAGGAATACGTGGCAGAGCACCTCAAGGGTTTCCGTTCCGCGCCCGGTGGGCAATTGGTACAGGCCACGGATGAATGGGTGGGCGTGCGCCATGGCACGATCGTGCTGACCGATGATGACGGCGTGCGCGCGCGCATGACAGGCCACTGGCTCCGTCAACTGGGCTGGCAGGAGGTCTATGTCCTGCACGACTGGGCAGACCTGCCGCGCACCACGGGGGCTGAACCTGCGGCGCTGGTGGCGCCATTACCAGATGTGGAGACGGTTGGTGTGCTGGAACTGGCTACCGAACTGAAAACGCTGCACGCCCCGGTTGTAATTGACCTTGCACCCAGCCCTACGTTCCGCCGTGGGCATGTGCCCGGCGCAGTCTTCGCCATTCGTAGCGATCTGCCTGCACAGACATGGGAGAAGAATGCCAAGATCGTCCTGACTTCCCCCGATGGGCTGGGCGCGCGCATTGCCGCGCCGGAACTCCGCAAACAGGGGTTGCACGTACGCGTACTGGCGGGGGGCACCCTGTCATGGCGCAACGCGGGCCTGTCGCTTGAAACCGGGCTGGATGAAAGCCGTGCCCTGTCGCGGGCTGATGATGTCTACAAGCGCCCTTATGAAGGCACCGATAATGCTGCAGCCGCGATGCAGGCCTATCTGGACTGGGAATTCGGACTTGTAGCCCAGCTGGAACGTGACGGGACACATGGCTTCAGCGTGCTGGAAGATGGCCATAACCTGATTGCAACGCCATTTGCCAGGACCGGGAAAAGAACATGACTTTTCCCGCGTCCTGCCATCTCGCAGCATGATCGTAACTGGCCTTCCGGGCCGCGACCGGGATCTCCTTTTGATGAACATTATCTCCGTGCCTGCTGCAGCCCGCCTTCAGGCCGCCCTGAGCGCCATCCGCGCAGGCGGGCTGGCCGGGCAGGTCAGCACATCGCCCTCGGTGCTCGAGGCCCACAGCCATGGCGAGGCCATGGAAGCCGCCTGCCTGCCCGCCGCCGTGGTCTTTGCCCGTAAAACGGAAGATGTGGCCACCGTGCTGCATGCCTGCCACGCCCATGCGGTGCCGCTGGTGGCCTTTGGCGCCGGCACGTCGGTCGAGGGGCATGTCACGCCGGCCGAACAGGCCATCAGCCTCGACCTGTCCGAGATGACCGCCATTGTCGGGATGAACCCCGAGGACCTGGACTGCCGCGTGCAGGCCGGGCTGACGCGGCAGGCGCTCAATGCGCAGATCCGTGATACGGGGCTGTTCTTTCCGGTTGATCCGGGTGGCGAGGCCACGCTGGGCGGCATGTGCGCCACGCGCGCTTCGGGCACCGCCGCCGTGCGCTATGGCACCATGAAGGAGAACGTGCTGGGCCTGACCGTGGTGCTGGCCACGGGCGAGGTGATCCGCACCGGCGGGCGGGTGCGCAAGTCATCCACCGGCTATGACCTGACATCGCTGTTCATCGGCTCGGAAGGCACGCTGGGCATCATCACCGAGGTGCAGCTGCGCCTGCATGGCCGCCCTGAGACGCTTTCCGCCGCCGTATGCCAGTTTGCCGACCTCAATGACGCCGTGCGGACCGCGATCGAGATCATCCAGTGCGGCATTCCCATCAGCCGGGTGGAACTGCTCGATGACGTGCAGATGGCGGCCTCGATTCGGTATTCGAAGCTGGACGGCTATCAGGATCTCACCACGCTGTTCTTCGAGTTTGGTGGCGCGCCTGCAAGCGTGCAGGAGCAGGTGGCGGGGGTCGAGGCCATTGCCCTGTCCAATAACGGGCTGGCCTTTGCCTGGGCCGATACGGCGGAGGAACGCACGCGGCTGTGGAAGGCCCGGCACGATGCCTTCTGGGCCGCCAAGGCCATCGAGCCGACCGCGCGCGTCATTTCAACCGACTGCATCGTGCCGATCTCGAAGCTGGGCGAACTGATCGCGGGCGTGCGGGAGGATATTGCGGCTTCCGGCCTGCGCGTGCCGCTGCTGGGGCATGTGGGCGATGGCAATTTCCACTCCCTCATCATCACCGATGATACGCCTGAGGGTCATGCCCGGGCGCTGGAGCTTGACCGCAGGATCGTGCACCGGGCGCTGGCCCTTGGTGGCTCATGCAGCGGTGAGCACGGCGTGGGCATGGGCAAGCTGGAATTTCTCGAGACCGAGCACGGCGCGGGCACGCTCGCGGTCATGCGCGCGCTCAAGAACGCCATGGACCCGCTCAACATCCTCAACCCCGGCAAGCTGCTGCCGCCGGGGCCGCTCTATCAGGGTTAAGGGGCATTGGCCCCGAACGCGTATTTCCACGGCATTGAAAACAGGACTTCCATGACCCAAGCCCCCGAACGCCTGTCCGATACCCCGGTCGAGCGCCTGATCCTTGACCGCTGGTCGCCCCGCGCCTTTACGCCTGCCCCTATTGCCGAGGCGGAGCTTCTGGCCTTTCTCGATGCCGGGCGCTGGGCGCCGTCGGCCTATAATTCGCAGCCCTGGCGTTTTATCTATGCCCGGCGCGATACGCCGGAATGGGAGCGGTTCCTGTCATGGCTGATCCCGTTCAACCATGGCTGGGCGCAACATGCATCCGCCCTGGTCTATATCGCATCGCACACCGTGATGGGGGGCGGAAAGGCCGAGCCCGTGCCCGCGCCAACCCACGCATTCGATGCGGGGGCAGCCTCGGTGCTGATCCAGCTTCAGGCCAGCAAGGCAGGTTGGGCCACGCATCCCGTCAGTGGGTTTGATCAGGAACTGGCACGTGCGGGGCTTGAGTTACCCGATGATTACGCGCTCAATGCCGCTATCATCATCGGTCAGCAGGGAGAGACAAAAACCCTTCCCGATTCATTACGGGAGCGCGAACAGCCATCAGGACGGCAGGCATTACACCAGCTGGCTTTTCAGGGACGTTTTACTGTCAGTCAACAAGATCAGGACATCGCATAGCTGACAGGTCTTCAGTCAGATGCCGGTGCCTGCAAGCCCATGGGGGACAGGTGACTTGAGGATCGTTTTTCCTTGGCAGGATGAAAGAGCGCTTAGCCCATAACCACCTGCGGCGACACCGACCCTGGGGCCGAGCGCCTCACACTGTCCTGTGTCTGCCTTTTTGCCCGCCCTGGCGCGCTCAGGGCGGGCACTGAGCGTTGTCTCATCAGGTAAAGATAGACGGGATCATGTCGGCCACGAATAGCCATGCAATACAAAACCTAACAGGCCCGCGTTCTGGATGGCAGGTTATCAGCAAATTGCGTCAACGCCGACAGACCGTCACGCCACATGCCGATATTCGCAACATTGCCAATATGCCCGACTGTACCAGCATTGACCAATTCTGCTTTCCACTCAGAGGCCAGGACATGTGCCCTGGATAAAGATAACCACTCATCATTCTCACTCGCCATGATGATAGCGGGAAAAGGCAGGGGTTTTCTGGGCAGGGGTTCGAATGCCTTTATGCGCGTGATGGCAGGGCCTTCATACTGCTCAATATCAGCGGGCGCGACCAGAAAAGCTCCCGCAACTTCAGGCAATCCCTCTTCAGCAGCCACGCGAGCCACCAGTATTGCCCCCAGACTGTGCGCAACAAGAATGACATGCCGATGAGCCTGCCGCAGTGTAGATAATAATCCCTGCTTCCACGTAGGATAAAATGGATGCATCCAGTCGTTCTGCTGAACCCGATATACGGATGCTCCATGCTGCTGCAACAATATTTCCCAGCAAGACTGCCAGTGCCGAGGATTTGATCCATCCAAACCCGGCACGATGACGACATCATAACTGGCAAGTGCTGCCGCTGCTTTTTCACTCGGGTCGATGTCCTGAACGGATGTTCTCAAAAAATCGCATGTCGTCATGGGATCAGTTCTTGTGCCGTAGTGCGGCATATTGAAAGAAGACATGGCATTTCCTGACGTATCAAGCGATGACGTTTTCATTTTTATATAACGACCACATGTCATGAAATTAGACATCAATGATCGATGTCTGCAAACCGACAGACGCTGACCTCCATCTACTCCCGAATCTAGCAAAGAGCATCTCCATGGCGTAGAAATTGGCAGGCATGACGCATGACAAAAGCGTCGCCATAACAATCTGTTAGGAGTCCATTTTATACGATAATGAAGATCACCTTTCATAAAAAACATAAAAATTATGCATTAAAATTATACCACTATAAAAAGTGATGTATATGTTGACCTACGATACGGGTCGTGTATGGTGCCCCATGTTTTCCCCTTAACCCGCGTGCCAGAGTTTGGGATTAAGATCATATGATCCATGCCATCAGACAAATGTGCTGCATGAATCGATGTAGCACCACGACCGCCGCACAATACGTGACGGCAATCGAATAGAACGGTCGGCAGAATGACTGTCGACCTTGAGACACGCGTGAAAGCGTGTAGATAATAGGGACAGGATTTCCATGCTCGAATCTCAGATTGTAGAAATTGATGGCACATTTCTCGGTGCCCTCATTTTGGAAGCTGACCGTAAAACCCGGCGCTTCTATGCCGCGCATGATAGCGTGCGCACCTTTCATAACCATACTGTCAGTGCGGCAGGTGACTTGATGAATCAGGTCGTCCGTCATTATCGCTGCGCACGTGCATCTGCTACGATTGGTTAGTCATATCATAAAAAATACATCTTCAATAAATATATTGAATAAAATTATTTCCTATTTTGTTAATACTATATTTTAATTACTGCTGAGTATAAATATAAAATATTAATTTTTATATTGCC
Source organism: Komagataeibacter ossonobensis (assembly GCF_057359305.1). NCBI lineage: Bacteria > Pseudomonadati > Pseudomonadota > Alphaproteobacteria > Acetobacterales > Acetobacteraceae > Komagataeibacter > Komagataeibacter ossonobensis. The sequence goes on from NZ_JBXAYQ010000023.1 coordinate 23,308, forward strand.
CGTCTAATGCCATGGTGTGTTAGATCTTGAATCTCTTCCCATATTGTAGGGATGGAAGAAAGAGATGAAACCGGCGCTTTTACGGATGGGATGTGGCCGATCTGGAACGTCTGATTGAGGCGGTTCGCCCGAGAGGCAAGACGCCTTTCCATGATCCGCGGCCTACGATAGCAGCGTTTTTCTGGCGTCATGAGAATGGTGTGAAATGGCGGAGCATCCCCGCTGAACCGGGTCCATGGTGGCGGGCAGCCCAGCTTTTCATGCGCTGGGCGAAACGGGGCGTATGGGAACGCCTGCTTGCACTGGTTCAGGAACAACACAGAGCGGCGCTGGGCATGACTTTTTCTGGATGGCATGAGCATCAGGGCTCACCACAAAGCGGCGGGTGCCCAAAAAAAGGGGCCTCTTTCAAAGAGCGAGACCATCGTGAAGCACAACGACGTGATGCTCCGGTCGTCTGTCCAAAATGGGCCTATCGGCGGTGTCTGCACCTCGTTGAGAACCTCTGGGCTCGCCTCAAGGAGTGGTGCGCTGTCGCAATCAGATACGAAAAAACAGCAACGTCCTTCCTCGCGATCATTCATATCGCTGCCGCTGCAGACTGGATCAAGCCCTAACAGGCCCTAATTTTCCTGGGGGGCATGATCTTCGTACCTGCTGGCATCGTGTTCGGTCGGAATCGGTCCGATCCAATGGAAGCCACCTTTACCACAGTCGATATTATGGGAATTTTCTGGTGACAAACGCTCATCCGCGCAAGGCGCCCACGCGCAGGCAACTTCTAACCCGGATCGGCACCCTTGCCGGCAGTGCGGCACTGTATCAGGCCATGACGTCCATGGGGCATGCGCAGGGCACGGACTTTACAGCGCCCCCCGTCCTGTCCGGTGCAAAACGTGGCACACGCGTGCTGGTTCTGGGGGCCGGGCTCGCGGGCATGCTTGCCGCCTATGAACTGCGCAAGGCAGGCTACCACGTGCAGGTTCTGGAATTCCAGAACCGCGCCGGTGGCCGTAATATCAGCCTGCGTGGGGGCGATACCGTAACCGAGCTGGGAGGTGTTACCCAGAAGGTCGGTTTCGCATCCGGCAATTACATCAATCCGGGTCCGTGGCGTATTCCCTACCACCATCAGGGCCTGCTGCATTACTGCCGCGAATTCGGGGTGGAACTGGAACCGTTTGTGGAACTGAACCACAATTCATGGCTTCATTCGAGCCGGGCGTTTGACGGCAAGCCGGTCCGGTATCGGGAATTCGCCTCGGATTTTCATGGTTTCACGGCGGAACTGTTGGGCAAGGCGATCAACCAGCACAAGCTTGATGACATGGTTTCGGCCGATGAGCATGATCACATCATGACCGCCATGCGGCGGTGGGGCAGTCTGGATTCCGGGCTGAATTACAGCAAAGGTATTATCAGTTCCGAAACCCGTGGTTACGAAAAGGCGCAGGGTGGCGGCATAAATGGCGCGCCCATCCCGTCCGAGCCATTTGCCCGCAAGGATGTCATGCGCTCCGGCCTGTGGACATGGCTGGCCTTCCATGAACGTCTGGACATGCAGACCACCATGTTCCAGCCCGTGGGCGGCATGGACATGATCGGCAAGGGCTTCAACAGGCAGGTGCATGACCTGATCACCCTGAACTGCAAGGTCACCGCGATCCATCAGGACGACAGGGGCGTAACGGTTACCTATAACGATATGACCCATGGCGGTGCCGTGCGTGAGGCGCAGGCCGATTTCTGCGTGTGCACCATCCCGCTTCCCATCCTGTCTCAGCTTGACGTGCAGGTTGGCGCACCGCTCAAGGCTGCGATCATGGCGGTGCCCTATGCTTCCTCCGTCAAGCTGGGGCTGGAATTCAAGCGCCGGTTCTGGGAGGAGGATGACCAGATCTATGGCGGCATCAGCTTTACCGACCAGCCGATCAGCCAGATTTCCTATCCCAGCCATGGCTACTTCTCCCGCGGGCCAGCGGTCCTGCTGGGGGGCTACATGTTTGGTCCGGCCGCATATGATTTTGCCGGCATGACCCCGCAGGAGCGGATTGAACATGCCCTTGCGCAGGGTGAGGTCTTCCATAAGCAATACCGCAAGGAATTTTCCAACGGCGTCAGTTTTGCATGGAGCCGCGTGCCCTGGACCATGGGCTGCTGCTCCATGTGGAGCGAACAGGCCCGCAAGACCCATTACAAGGCCCTGTGCACGATGGACAACCGCATCGTGCTGGCTGGTGAACATGCATCCTATGTGGGCTGCTGGCAGGAAGGGGCCATCCTGTCCGCGCTGGATGCCGTAACCCAACTGCATAAACGGGCACAGGGAGCCAGCTGATGCGCAAGATCCTTTTCCTTTCCGTTCTTGCCTCCCTGCCGCTTCTGGCCACCTCCCATCCCGCGCGGGCGGATAGCGCCAGCGCTGTTGTAGGTGAGGTACAGCCCCTGAACACGGGCGAGGACGTATATCGCCATGTCTGCCAGGGCTGTCACATGCCCGACGGCAAGGGGGCGACCGGGGCTGGCGCTCAGTTCCCCGCCTTTGCCGGCAATGCAAAACTGCAGAGCAGTGCCTATCCGGTTTATGTCATCATGAACGGATATGGCGGCATGCCATGGTTTTCGGGCACGCTGAAAGATGACCAGATTGCCAATGTGGTCAATTACATCCGCACGCATTTTGGCAATCATTATACGGATGCCATTACACCGGCCGATGTCGCCGCCCAGCGACCCGCCACATCACCGCAGGAGCAGTAGACAGATGTTCGACCTTAAGAAGACAGTTGCGGGCCTGACCATCATGACGGGCATGGCTGTTACCGTCCCTGCCTGGGCTGATGACGGTATCGTGCGTCACTCCGCAGGCAAATTTCCCATTGCATCGTCTATCGAGGTTCCAGCCGGGGCGAGCACCATCTACCTCAGCGGCATGGGCGCGCCGGTGCAGGACAAGAAGGCAGACCCGCACACCATTGCCGCCTATGGGGACACGCAGGCCCAGACCTTTGCTGCCCTGCGGCGTATTCAGGATGAACTGAAAAAGCTGGGTCTGGGCATGGGCGATGTCGTGCAGATGCATATCTACATGGTTGATGATCCCAAGCTGGGCAAACTCGATTTTGACGGGATGATGAAGGCCTACACCCAGTTTTATGGTATCGACAAACAGCCGGCTCTGCCGGTCCGGTCGGCCTTTGGTGTTGCCCGTCTGGCCAATCCGGGCTGGCTGGTGGAAATCGAGGTTACTGCGGCACGTATGCCTTTAAAGTAACCGGTCGCATATATCATCGAACTGACGCGTTTCGTTGCAGATGTATTCATAGGGCGTGAGACTTTTGAGTATTTTGAGCCTTCGCCCGAAATTACAGGCGGCCATGAGATCATTGAGGTGCGTCCTCAGCTGCTCATGGCTGTCATAATGGAAGTGTTTGACTGTTGATTTTCACTAAGAACTGGGCTTTTCCGCAAAGTGTGTGGTGCGAGGACTTGTACTGCGAAAAGGAAGCTGAGAGATCCTGAAGGTATGCAACTTTTGGGAATTTTTCTGTCGTGTCACGTTTCCGATGCCTTGATCTTCCTCCCGCTCTCGTTGTTGATCAGGTCACGCCGAGCGACAATACGGTGCAGATTGAAGCGAGTTTGCGTGATCGCAGTGCTGTCTGTCCCGACCGTCATATCCGGACGCAGCGGATCCATAGTCTGTATCGCCGCACATTGTCGGAGCCTTGATGCCCGCTAGTTTTGTCAGCCGTGCCACGCGGTTCGGGCAGCAGGTCTCGCCCTGATCGAGCAGATCATCGTGCAACTTACGGTAGCCATAAATCTTGCCACTGTCGTCCCAGGCCTGACGGATCAACGTGGTCTGTCGGGCCTCCTCGCAAGCCCGTCGGCTCAACGGCTCCTTCCGCCAAGCATAATACCCACTGGGCTGCACGGCCAGACAGCGGCACATCGTCCGAACTCCAAAACAATCACGATGCTCGGCAATGAAGGCGTATCTCACTTTGCATCCCTGGCGAAATACGCGGTGGCTTTCCTAAGAAACAGCAGGTTGAGGATCTCCCGATATGGGCTGCAGTATGAACCCCAGAGACTGGGCGCGACGGTGTAAATTGGAGACGACACGTTTACGATGGATCTCGTCGTAATGATCCGCTCCAGGATCGGCATAGGCCATGCCGTGCCTGAGGGTATTGTAAAACAGGACCGCTATTTTTCGGGCCGTGGCGGTCACGGCCTTTGCTTTCCCGACCCGGGCAGACAGGCGTCTGTAAAAGGCCTCCAACGCCGTATCGCTTCGCCCGAGGGTCGTCGCAGCCAGACGCAGAAGGGCTGCGGCTCGGCTTGAGGAGCGACGGGTACGCGATGAAAGAAGTTTGCCGCCAGAAATCTTGTTCCCAGAGGCCAGGCAGAGCCAGGACGTGAAATGTTTTGCACTCGGCCAGGCACGAAGGTCTGTACCACATTCGGCTACGAGTTTGAGGGCCAGCGAAACACCGATGCCATGGATCTGCGTGAGATCCACCCCCAGCAATCGATACAGGATGCTGCGCACGTCGAAGGATGGGGCGCTAACCTGCTTTGTCCTGATCCGCGGCTTGGGGAGGTCTGCCGCAGGCTTCGCACTCTTGTGGCTCAGACGCAGCAGCAGCCCTTCCATGCGACGGTCACAGGCCACGATCCGTTCCTGGTAGATATCATAAAGCTCCAGCGCCTGTGTCAGCGCGAACACATGCTCGTCCCGATAATTTCCCATCAGGGCTGCCGATATCACTTCAGCCGATGAGCGGCACCTGATGTCGCGATTGGCAGCCAGCGTATCCGGATCGCGTTCACCACCGACAATTGCCCGGATGATCTGCATTCCTGTGACGCCCGTAATATCGGACACAACGTGATGGAGTTGCAGGTTCATTTCCATCAACGCTTTTTGCATGTGCTGAATATGTGCCGCTGCATACTCAACAAGACGCGCGCGTTGGCGCAGGTAGGCTCGTAAAGCGGCAATATCGGCCTGAGGCCGAAAGCTCCCGCGCAGCAGGCCGTAGGAATGAAGTTGCTGGAGCCAAGCGGCATCGCTCACATCCGTCTTGCGCCCGGGCACGTTCTTGGCGTAGCGCGCATTCACGAGGATGACCTCGAAACCATGCTGCTCAAGGATTTCATAAACCGGGATCCAGTAGACGCCGGTGGATTCCATGGCGACACTGGTAACGTTACAGGCCCTGAACCACTCAGCCAGCGCATGCAGGTCCGAGGTGAATGTGCCAAAGGACCGGATCGGATTCTTTGCAGTCTCGGGTGAGACGGCCGCCATATGCATCCGTGATCCAATATCGATCGCGGCCGCTCCGTGAATGTGGCGGGTAAGCTCAGGGGACGCTTTTGCAGACTTTCGAGGCATCGTAACATCTCCATGCACTATGCTGCAGGAGGGCGTGGAACATGCCAGTCAATCATCTTCCTAACCGGGATCACCGCAAGGCAGTGTCACCATTCTCAAGTTCGCACAGTTCCATGGACCACGTTTTTTAACGGGGACGAACCCGCCAATAAGCTAACGGCCGCTACCCTCCTGTCCGACACGATAGCACGACCTGTTTCTATGCCGCACAGGCGGGCATACGCCCGGGATCGTTTTTTAGGATTTCCCTCTCCTCCCGCAAAATCCGGTTCTCCAGGCGAAGACGTTCATTCTCGCGGGCCAGATCAGCCTGAGGCCCTGATGCCGGCTCGTCCGGACGGTAATCCACTATCCATTTCGCCAGGGTGGATTTGCCAATACCCAGATCGGCTGCAATACGCGTGCGTGACAGCCCACTGCTCAACGCAATCCTTACGGCCTCGCGCTTGAAATCTTCCGTATGCTTCATGATCTCGTCGGTCTCCTGATACCAGCTTGAAACGCTCAGATGACCGGCACAAAACCGTTACAAGTCCACTTTTGTCCTGGCGATTGCGCAGCCGTCATTGTTGCTCAGGACCACCACAAGCGCGCTCCGGATCCGCGCTTCGAACACCCACTGGCACGAGCAGTAAAACGAATTGGCATCGATCAGGCCGAACGCCGGCATGTCTAGACCGGCGTGCGGACAAGCGTGGATACCACGGCCCAGACCTCGGCATCCTGCTCCGGTGCCAGCTCGCGCAACTGAGCATCCTGCCCTTTGCCGGAACGAAGCCACCAACTGCCGCGCTGGCGGGTGACCTCGCATATGATGGTCTGGTCCTGCCAACGGGCCACGACCATACACCCGGATTGCGGCTGCCCGGCGGTGTCCACCATCAGGATATCGCCGGGCAGGATGCCGCGGGCAGTCAAAGCATCCCCCCACAACGCGCACGGGGTAGCGGTTAGGCCGGTGAAGGCCGAGCGTCTCGCTCAGGTCGATCGGCCCCTCGGTGCTATCAGCGGCGGGGGAGGCAAAGCCTAGTGTCCTGTCTCCTGCGTATCCAATCGGCATCGATATGCCTCCCCTCATCAAGATGGACAGAACTTAACACGAACATTGAGCGGGGAGTCAAGCGCCATGGAGGCACGGCTGTCTACGGCGGCGCCATCGGGGACCGATAATCGCGGTGGTCGTGATGAGAGAATGAACGGACGGGAATAGTAGTTATCGCGCGTAGCGCAGCCTGGCGTGCGCCGGGGGCAGCGAGAGCCAATCCGTATTCCCGGGTTCATTCCAGAAAGAGGCCGCCCGATGGTTCACCGCAGAAAATCCATATTTACGCAATTCCAGGTCGAGAAGGGCTCTCCTGCATGGGGAGCAGGTGTCGCAGCATGCATTGGCGGCTTCCTGCTGCTTGCCATCACCTGCCTGACAGGGTGCAGTGACCAGCCGCGGGTCGCCACAACCATTCCCCAGGCCATGGCGTCCATCCAGTCCAGCCTTGCACAGTCGGGCGCGGTTGCCGTGCCACATGCCGGGAACTGGACCCCGGAGATGGATGCCCGCTTCACGACCGCAGTCCGTAGCGTGCAATGCAGCCAGCATACCGCAGATCCCGTAATGGGGGTTCTGGCGGGCACGATCACCGGCACCCTGTCAATTCAGTTTACGGCTGGCGGGCAGGCCACGGTCGGCGCCCTGACCAGCATGCCGACCGTGGGTGTCGAGGCCAGCGGCAGCCGCACCCGCGGGCAGACACTGAGCATTCCCCTGTCCTACGCCTCCCTGTCGTCCCTGCCTGATGTCGAGATGTCGCGCCAGCTGGGCTACGAGACCGAGATGCTCGCCCAGAATGACGATGCCCGGCACAAAGAAGCGGATCGGCTTATCGCAGATCGGGAGGAACTGCGCGGCCGCGTACAGGTGATGATTGATTCGTGGGGTCCTGTTGCCTGTGCACCGGTAATGCCGTTTGTACCGCTTGTGGGCGTTCTGGGAAGATAGAGAATAAGATATCGGAACCCTATGAGGGTAATTATCCTTGACAAATAACCCTAATAGGGTAATCTCCTGCTCGTGGCATAAGGAAAGGAGATTCGCCAATGTCTAAACCTACCTATTCTCTTCCACTGGTCAAGAACCACGTCAACCGATTACAGGCTCGGGCGTTCAGTAGGACAGCCATACAAGGCCTGTACGATTTGGGCATGCTCGTTAGTGAAGCTATTGATGTAATCAATAGCATTGTGCCTAGTATGTTTCATAAAACCATGGAGAGCGAATTATTCAAGGGCCAATTTCAGGACGTATATCGGGCATATTCCTCGGAGGGAATTCCCCTTTACGTTAAATTTTCTCTCGGACCGAGGGGAAATATTGTTGTTAGTTTTAAGGAGCGATAGCTCCTTAAAACTAACAACATAAAAACCTGGACCACAATCAGGAATAGACTCTTCTCCTTCTGTAAATGCCGTAATGAAATAATACCCTTAAATGTGTAAACTCGTTAATAACTATGTATGAAGTGAAAATGTCTGATCTATTACTTGTGGAGCGCAAGAAAATGACCAAAAATGAAGAAATGGAAGGGTTTGAACGGTTTGATAATGTCACAATGCGTGTTGGGAGTGTGGAAGATGATAATTACATAGATGTGGAAAATCTTTCTGGATGGAAAAGTACAATTTCGGACGAATACATATTCGATGACAGCACAGATAGTGCAATAAGATATGCGCAAGCGTCCGATACTCTGGTTTTGAGGCAACGTGAAAAGGATGCGCAATTCTTAAAACAAGCCAGAAAATCATTGAATATTACGCAGCAAGAAGCATCAAAAATAACAGGTGGAGGCCATAACGCATTTTCAAGATATGAAAACGGAACGGCAAAACCGATGCCCGCAGTTATAAACCTATTTAAATTACTTTCATTAAATCCTGATCTATTAGGAGAATTGATGATTAGAAATTAAATATACCTTTACCCCCTGACATAAATAATATGTCGGGGGGTATTTTATTAAGATATGTCAATAGGGCTGCAGTTTATAAAAAAACAGTTGCCGGTCCCTCCCGACTGTACGACGTTATGTGACCTCTTGAGCCGTCGAGCCCGCAGAAATCCTGTGTCACTTTGGTTGCGGCGCGTTCCCCCTGAACGTGCCCGACCCTTATAAGGGCGCATGGTCGAGAGTACAAGGCTCATCCGCAAAAAGTCTCGTCATTTGACAAGAGCTGACGAGAAGAATGATTATCAAAACATCGTGCATACCTGATCATTTTATTGATGGATTAGGTTTTGTTAAGCCTCGATATAGTCTGCTGTAACGAGGATGCAGATGACGGACAGAAAGGATGCTGCCGTATTCTCGTATCAGATTGCGACATCTCGCCAATTCCCGGTCCATCGCCAGCCCTCATCATAGGCGGTCTCCCGGGAATCAGTGATCCGGCGCCAAGGGAATCGCTTCCCAATGTTTTCTGCCAAAGTAATGCTAGAGTATTCGTTGTGATCAAGCTACTTTAGGGCCCCAGGTTCGGGCATCGCGTAATAGCGCATTGGTAAGAATAACGAGTTTGCGCATGACGTGCATCAGCCAGCAGAATCCTGCCAGCGACGGTCAACTGCGGGTAGCAGCCAGGCCGCGGCCGAGAAGCTGCCTTCATTGCTCGTGACAATGAAAGCTCGCAGTTGATCCAGTGATACGCGATTCAGCATGGCCGCCAGCCCATCGGTTATTCCGGTATTATATATCGGAATATAGCGGCTTTATAGATGTCCGCGTTCATGGAACATGCTGGATTATGTTTTCGGGCCAGTATCAGCGTGTTTTCAGGGCGCAACAGATGGCCTGCGTCCTCCTTCCTGCGGAGAAGACCTGCGTGCACATGGTGGCCCTTTAACAGAGGCCACGCTTGAACGGAACTGGCGGTCGGAAGTCCCCATATCGAGGATTTGGAGGTGGCCGACATCATTGTGATCGGCGTGCCAATGTGCAATTTTCCTCTTTCTCGCACAGTTCAAGTCATGGATTGATCGTATGGTCGTGGCCGACGGGACATTCCAGTATGGTACTGCTTATGCTCTGAGTCAGAGATCAGCACTGATCGAGAACTTGAAGGTCTCCGGATCGCCCATGACCAGGTCACTTTGGTAAACCGAAGCCCAGTAGCGCTGGTTGCCGATGTTATCGACTTCGAAACGCGCGGTCAGCGGCTTTTTGGCTGCAAGGAAAGTATAGCGCGCGCCAAGGTCGAAGCGGGACCACGCCGGCAGGTGCGTCGTGTTCATGCTGTTGAACTGCTGCTTGCCGGTGCTGATGACACGGCCCACCAGCGTCAGTCCCTTGATGAACGGCACGTCGTATTCAAGGTTGCCGTTGATGGTGTAGTTCGGCACGCCGATCACGGTCTTGCCGTTATATTCGCCGCCCGCCGTATTCATCTGCTTCGCATCGATCAGCGTCAGGCCGCCGTTGAAGCGCAGGCCGCGCAGGATTTCCCCGTTGAAGGTCAGTTCCATGCCCCGGTTACGCTGCCGGCCATTCTGTGTGTACAGCATCTGCCCGGTATTGCCGTAGGCTTCGGTCATGCCCTGTGGCATGGAGGTCTGGAAAAATGCGACACCCGCAGCAAAGCGGCCGATATCATATTTGGCGCCCACTTCGTACTGGGTGCTCTGGTACGGGGCAAAGACCTGCCCGGCATTGACGTAGGTGGCCCCCACCGTCTGCCCCGCCGACAGGCCCTGTATGCGGTTGAAATACAGGGCCGCATGTTTGACCGGATGAATGACAAGGCCAATGACCGGCGAGAACGCCGCCGCATCGTAATGGCTACTCAACGTGCCGGTGCCATAGGCAAAGGAATCCGCCAGGATATCCTGGTACCGGAAGCCCCCCGTCAGCGCGATGCGGTCGTGCCAGAAGGTCATCGTGTCCGATAGGAACAGGCTATACAGCTTGTTCCATGCCACCCGGCCCGGGTCATTCATGTTACCCCGGGCATAGGTTTCTGCAGGAGTGAACTGCGTGGGGCTGTAGATGTTGCCTGCGTGGGATGTCAGGCTCATGGCATAGGCGGCATCCGATTCCTCCCATATCGCGGACGCGCCCGCGTTGATTTCATGCTTGATGGGGCCGGTGGAGACATGTGCGTGAATCCCGGCCTGCGTCGCCTCGTTCATCACGTTGTACGCATCCGCCATGGCGCCGACCTTGCCTGCCCCCGTTACGGAATCCGTCAGCGTGGTGGTGGCGTAATTACCCATCTCATTACCGCCCTGCGCGCCGAATTTGCCGTAGGCGGTAATGTGACTACCAAAATCATGTTCGATGTTCAGCGTGCCGAACAGGTAGCTCAGGTCGGTATAGGCCCAGCGCTGCCCCCAGTTTTCCGAAGGTGACGTGGCCTTCGGGGCAGGCATGCCGGTTGCCAGGCTGGAGACGATGATGGCGCTGCGCCCGCCAAAAACCTGCTGCTTCTGGTAATTCATGTTCATGTCGATGCGCGTATCATCGTTATGCCAGTCAAAGGCTGCGCCAAGGGCCACGTCATCGCGCCGTTCGCCCTTGATTGCCGTCTGCCCATCCATACCGGCGGCGTTGAAACGGAAACCAAAGGCATGGTCCTTGCCAAACCGGCGGCTGACATCAAATGCGCCACCACCCTGTCCGCTGCTGGTGTAATCGCCGGTAATGCGTGTGATATCCGTCGCCGCCGCACGCTTGGGGATCAGGTTGACATTGCCGCCAACGGCTGACCCGCCGGGGGCCGCGCCGTTGAGGAACGCGCTGGCGCCGTTGAGCACCTGCACTGAATCATAAAGCTGGGGCGAGACGAGCTGGCGTGGGGTCACGCCATACAGGCCGTCAATCGCCACGTCATCGCCATACAGCGTGAACCCGCGGATCTGGAAGAGCTGCGCATAATTACCGTACCCCATGGTGGTGCGCACGGTAGGGTCGTTCAACAGCACATCGCCCAGTGTCTGTGACTGCTGGTTCAGGATCAGGCTGGAATTGTAGCTGCGGATGTTGAAGGGCACGTCGAGACCCTTCTTCTTTCCAAGTGCGCCCAGATCACCCCCGCTGCTGACATACATGCGGTTCTGGCGGGCCGCTGTGACGACGATGTCCTCGTGCTGGCCGGGCGCGGCGTCAGGCGTGTCTTTCGCGTTCGCATCCGCGTCTTTTGCTGCAACATTGCCTGGTGATGCATTGGCGGGAGAAGAAGACCGGACTTTTTTATGCACGGGATCAGACGCGTCCGTGGCAGCGGTGGCTGCCACCCGACCGTCAACGCCGAGCAGCAGGCTGGATGCCACGACGGTGGTCAGGCAAAGCGCACGAAGATTCATTATCAAAGCTCATAGAATGATGTTTCCACCACCTTATTTCGCAACTGATAGTAATTTGCAATGGCAGGTAAGCAGCCATGTTGGCACGTAAGCCTGAAATTCGTCATCAGGCCTGATGCCTATCGCAGCGCCGATAGAGCCCATCATATAACTGACTTTAATGAGCTTTAGCCGCAGCTATTGCTCCGGTTCCGGTCATCACATGGAATCCGGGAGGAATCACATGCTGTCGAAAATGCACGAACGTGAACGCAGCTTCGGCATTTTGTAATATTTTGTATTCGACGGGGCTTTGGCTGTCTGGCGAGGAAAGACGTCGTGCAAACCGCATCTGAAACAGTTGCGTCAGGCCCATCATGAACACGGAGAACAAGGAACAGGCGAACTGCTGGCCTGATGTAATGGGCGTGTGATGTGATGCGTCCGGTCACCACGGTTCAACCGGACGATCGAATTTGAAAATCCGGTCATGTCACGCTTTGGAAGGCAAGGCGCGAAATAAACCATCCGCGCCAGGCGATCTTCTCAGGCCGTACGCCGGATGCGGCTGGATTGCCTCAGGGCCTATGGCATATGCCGCGAAGCGAGTTCACTCCGGCGAAAGTGGCGTGGTTTCATGAAAAAGACGACCGCGTGTTTGATGATGGTCGTCGGGCTTATGGCTGGTGGCAGGTGTATTGTGTTTCAGGCGAACGGATAGGGGCCACATGGCGGTTGAACCGCTCTCTGCTGCTTTATGATCGCGATCCTGGTGGCGACACGGGGATAGGCCCATTTGAATACACCGGACGCAATAATCACCGCGATGCCCACAAAGGTCCATTCATCCAGCGGTTCATGAAAGACATAGAAACTGAAGGCCACGGCCCACAGCATCTGGCTGTATTGCGGCAGGGCGATCGCGCTGGCCGTAGCCCGGGTCGCGGCCATCATCATGAGCAGTTGCCCGAGTGCTGCAAGGAAGCCATAGCCGAACAGGAACATCCAGATCGTGGCTCCCTGCGGCCAGCTTGCATGGGCCACCATCAGGGCGCCGTTGCCCAGCAGCGGGCCGCACAGGCTGGAACTGAACATGGACAGGCGTGGCGTGTTGCGTCCCGACATCCGGTAGGCAATAACCCCCACGGCATTGGCAACCGCCGAGATCAGCGCACACAGATGCCCGAAGTGGAGCGCACGCAGGCCGGGCCGCAGCACGATCAGCACGCCGATAAAACCCACGATGACCGAAAGCCACCCCAGCGTGGACACTTTCTCCCGCAGCAGCACGACCGAAAGGACGGTCACGAAAAGCGGCATGAGGAAAATGAGCGAAAACGCTTCCGGCATGGGCAGGAGCATGAAGGCCTCGACACTCGCCGCCGTGGCGGCAAAGGTGGCGGCTGCGCGCACCAGCCACATGACCGGCTGCCGGATGACGAACAGGTCACGGTAGGATTCGTTTTTCCCCCGGATGAAGGGGATGAGCAGCAGCCCGAATACCCCGCCGGAAAACGCCACTTCAAACGGGTCGATCTGTCCCGCCAGCAGCTTGGAATAGGCATCACTGATCGAAAACGAGGCGTATGCCGCGAATGCCAGCATCATGCCCGCCGAAAGACCGGTATTCTTCATCCGCACTGCTCACGAAAAAATTGTTCAGGCGCAAATATGGATGCCGCGATGGAAAGACCAGCGCTTGTCAGTAAATCCAGTCATGCGTTTTCTGCGTCGGATTTTATATGACGCACCCATTTTTTTCGGGTAGCAGATTGCGCCCGAAAATCACGGCTTACCCCTGTAACGAGTGGTAAATCGTAAAGAAATTTCTGGTGAAGCTTTTGATCGAAAAAGCTTTGAAAGATGCGGCTTTTTGCAAAAGGCGGCACCCAAAAGTTTTCTTCTATTTACCTATGCCGTGGCGTCCAGTTCCAGGATGGTGCGGGCATTGGCTTCGGTCGTGGCCAGCGTGGTGATGGTGCCGGTGCGCAGGGCGGCCAGGATGGCGACGATCTTCGTGCTTTCCGATGCAATCGCGATAACATTGGGGATCCGGCGCAACTCATCGAGCGAAAGCCCGATGACGCGCCCCTGCATGGGCACGTCGGCCGCCTTGCCTGCAATCGTGATGAAGTCATAGCCCATCATGTCGCCAATCGCGCCAGCGAGTTTAGAGGCCGCGATCTCGGCAGGGGAGAACCAGCCCATGCGCACCATGTTGCTGTCTTCATTGACATCGCCAATGCCGATCAGGGCGATATCGGCCCGGCGCGCCCGGTTGAGCGTATGCTGTACGACGTCATTGGCCATGAGCGCGCGACGCATCTGCGCGTCGGCCACAAGGGCGGGAGCATAAAGCGTTTCGCTCTCGCCGCCAAAGCGAGCAGCAAGGCGGCGACAGATGTGGTCGGAACTCATATGCTCGCCCGCGCGCATCGACCCGCCGATGGCCGAGACAAAGGTAATGGCGCGGGTCACGGGCATGCCGATATGGCCAGCGATGGCCGCAATGTTCCGGCCCATGCCCACGGCAATGATCATTTCGTCCTGCAGGATACTGTCGAGATGCATGGCGACGATGGCGGCCACGCTGTCACGCTGGGCATCCTGGTCGCGCTGGTCCACCGCAGTCAGTAGCCGGGTTATGCCAAAGCGCCGCTGGAATTCCTGTTCCAGTGCGGCTGCCGCCGCAGGGCGGGTGCGCACCCGGATATCGACAATGCCTTCCTCACGCGCGCGCTTGAGTAGCTTGCTTATGGTGGGACGCGACATGGAAAACCGCCGGGACAGGTCCTCCTGCGTTACCTGCTCAAGGTAATAGAGGGCTGCGATTTCCGTGATCTGGTCGAGTGTGACTTCGCCGCGGCCGTTGGATTTTGTATCTGGCGCGGCCTGCACGGCGTCGCGCGATCCCGAACGCCGCCGGGGACGTTCGGGCGATGCCGTGCGGGACGCTTTGCGAGGCGTGTCAGACAGGGAGGCGCTCCTCGTAATAAGCAATGCGACTGATCTTCTCGGCTGACGGACCGCCGGAAAACGCTGATGAGAGGTACGCTTTCACGATCGTCTTGGCAAGTTCGGGGCCAATCACACGCGCCCCGAGCGTAATGATCTGGGCGTTGTTGCTCTTCATCGCGCGCTCGGCGGAATAGGTGTCGTGTGTCTGGGCTGCGCGGATGCCATGGACCTTGTTGGCGCTGATGGCGACGCCAATTCCCGTGCCGCATATCAGGATGCCGCGTTCGTGTTTTCCGGCCTTGATGGCTTCGGCCACGGTCACCGCAATGTCGGGGTAGAGTACCGGCGCCCCATCATATGTGCCGTAATCGGTCACGGTGTGGCCTTCCGTCTCCAGAAAGTCACGGATGGTTTCCTTCAGGGTGAATGCTGCTTCATCGCAGCCAATGGCGATGTCCATCATGTCTATCCTTTTATGCCGTTAGCCAGGAGCAAAAGCCTCCCGGATGGGGTCTTGTGGTCAGGTCTTTTTATTGTGCGCCGCACAAACGATAACTGGACAGCACAAAAGACAATTATAATAACCTTTGTAAACCGGATATATCTGTAAATATCACGTTATAGTGATGTGAAAGCGCCGGAAATATGTGCGTTAAGGGGATCAGAGCATATGTGAGATGCTGTTGTTCTACGATTCCACGTAAACAGGTGTTCCACGGAGATTACAAAAGTTCCGGGAACCAGACTAAAAACAACAAGGCGGCCCAATGTCGCACGAGGAAAGACGGGAAAGTTCCATGAATACCATCGACATTCACCTGCGCGCCGCGCGTCCGCTGGACCGTATTTTCAATGATCCCGACCAGATCGTTGAAGATGGAATCCGCGGCTACCTGCTGGCGCATCCCGATATCCTGGCGGGCACGAAAAACCCGCGTGTCCTGCGCCGTGCGCACAAGAGCGCCACGCGCAAGGTTGGCGTGATTACCGGCGGCGGTTCCGGTCATGAGCCGGCATTCCTGGGCTATGTGGGCAGGGGCATGCTGGATGCGGTGGCGATCGGGGAGATCTTTTCCTCCCCCACGGCAGCCAGCTTCCTTGATGCGATGCGCGAGGCGGATAACGGCGCGGGGGTGGCCTGCCTGTTCGGCAACTATGCAGGCGACACCATGAATGTCCGCCTGGCCGTGGATGACGCAACGCGGGAAGGGATCGCCGTGGGCACGGTGGTCGCCAATGACGATGTTGCCTCTGCCCCGAAGGATGACGCAGCCCGCAGGCGGGGTGTCGCGGGTGAAATCCTGATGTGGAAGGCCGCTGGTGCCCGGGCGGAGGAAGGGGCTTCGCTGGAAGAGGTGCTGGCCACGGCCCGCAAGGCGATCGACAACACACGTTCGATCGGCGTCGGGCTTTCACCGTGCACCATTGTCGCCAACGGCCACCCCAATTTCATGATCGAGGCCGGGACGATGGAAGTCGGCATCGGCCATCATGGCGAACCGGGGGTGGAAATCAGCAGGCTGGGCTCGTCGCGTGAAATCGCGCGGATGATGTGCGACCATATCCTGCCCGACCTGCCCTTCACGGCGGGCGATGAGGTGACGGTGCTGGTATCGGGCCTCGGGGCCACGCCGGTCATCGAGCTTTACGTGCTGTTTGCCGATATTGCCGACATCATGCGCGAGCGTGGCATCACCATCCGCCACAACTTCGTGGGCAACCTGTTCACCTCGCTGGACATGAAGGGGGTGACGCTGACGGTGATGAAGCTGGATGCGGAACTGGACCGGCTGATGTCCCACCCGGCCCACGCCATCGGCCTGACGCGGGTGGGCAACGCGCCTGAAAGTCCGGTTGTGGCGGCCCCGGCGGCCGCGGCGCATGATCAGGGCATACACGGGGCACTGGCTGAGACCGAACGCTACATCCCCACATCGGGGATCGCGGTCGAGAACACACGTGCGGTGGTACCCGCGCTGGTCAGCGCCATTGTCGGCGCGCGTGACTGGCTGAGCGAGATTGACGGCAAGATCGGTGATGGCGACCACGGTATCAACATGGCCAAGGGCTTTGCCCGCTGTGGCCAGGCGCTGGGCGATGCGCCGCCCACGATGGAAGGCGGGCTGCGCGCCCTTTCGGACGCGCTCATGGCCGGTATTGGTGGCTCGATGGGGCCGCTGTATGGGCGGTTTTTCGAGGGGCTGGCCAAGCCGCTGGCGGGTGTGACCTGTATCGACGCCCACCTGTTCGGCCTGATGCTGGACGGTGCGGAAGCGGGCATCCGCTCGCTGGGCAATGCCGATGTGGGCGACAAGACGCTGATGGATACGCTCGTGCCCGCCGTCAAAGCCTATCACGCGGCGGAAGGGCAGGGGCTGAAAGCAGCACTTGCCGCTATGTCGGTGGCGGCCGAGCATGGGCGCGATTCAACCCGCGACCTTGTGGCGCGCATCGGCCGCGCCAGTCGGCTGGGTGAGCGCTCGCGCGGCGTGCTGGATGCGGGGGCCACGTCATGCTGCCTAATCCTGCAGACCCTGGCGGCCAGCCTGTCAGGCATTGCCGAAGCCTGAACTTTCACGTGCCCATCCCCCCGTGGTCGTTGCCAGCGACCACGGGGCACCATCCCTGCACTGATAATAACAAGAATAACAACTTCTGCGGAAAGTGCGCGCCCAGGCTGCGCCATCCGCGCTGCTGGAGGGTAAGATAATGGCCCAGACAGTCCTGCTGGACCCCACGCGGGTCGGCGATGAAATCCCGCATGAGGAAAGACCGCGCACCGCCATGGGCCGGTTCCTTTCCCGCATCGGCATGCCGCCTGCGCTGGCGTGGGGGTTTGCCGGGGTCCTGATCTTCATGACTGGCGATGGGGTGGAGAGCGGCTATCTCTCGCCCTATCTCGTCAGCATGGGGTTTACCGAACATGACGTGGCCCTTTTGTTTACCATCTACGGGCTGAGCGCCGCGGTTGCGGCGTGGCTGTCCGGTGCGCTGTCCGATCTGTGGGGTGCGCGGCGGGTCATGCTGGCCGGGCTTGCAATCTGGGGGCTGCTGCAGGTGGGCTTCCTGCTTGTGGCACTTCCCGCACGTTCCCTGCCACTCATGCTGCTGTTCTACGGCATAAGGGGATTTGGTTATCCGCTTTTTGCGTTCGGCTTCCTTGTCTGGGTGGTGACAACAGTCAATCCGGGCAGGCTGGGGTCCGCCGTGGGATGGTTCTGGTTCTGCTTTACCGGCGGCATGCCCACGCTGGGGTCCGTGTTTGCCGGTTACACCATTCCCTATATCGGCCCCATCGCGACGCTGTGGCTGGCACTTGGCCTTGTCATGCTGGGCGGGGTCATGGCGCTGGGCGGCATCAGGGAAAAACATGGCAATGTCCATGCGGCCACTGCCGACAAGCATCCGTTGAAAACCCTGTTCGCGTCGCTGTCGATTGCGTGGGAACGGCCCAAGGTTGGTCTTGGCTGTATTGTCCGCGCCATTGATACCTCGGCTGAATTCGGTTTCCTGGTCTGCCTGCCGCTGTATTTCATGCACGACCTGCATTTCAGCCTGGGGCAGTGGCTGATGGTGCTGCAGGCCATCTTCATCTCCAACGTGATCTGGAACCTTCTGTTCGGCATACTGAGCGACTGGCTGAGCTGGCGCGGCACGGTCATGTTGGGCGGCGGCGTGGGGTCTGCCATCAGCACGCTGCTGCTATACTGGTGCCCCACCCATTTCGGGCCGGGTCATATGCTGCCCACGCTGTTGGCAGGCGCGCTGTATGGCATGACGCTTGCCGCCTATGTGCCACTTTCAGCCCTGATGCCCTATCTGGCGCCTGACGACAAACCGGCCGCGATGTCGCTGCTCAATCTTGGCGCCGGGGCGAGCGTATGGATCGGGCCGGCCGTTGTGTACCTCTTTGAACCACGTTTTGGCATCTTCGGTGTCATTGTCACTTATGCGGGCATCTACCTGCTTAGTGCCTGCCTTGCGTGGTTCCTGACCCTGGACCCGGCGTTGCAGGCGGAACTGGACCGTTCCCGGCGCGCCGTGGCCAGAAGCCAATAAACCCACAAATAAAAACATAGACGGAAATAATAAAATGAAACCGTTCAGTGAACTGCTTAGCCTTGCGGGCCGTACCGCTGTCGTAACCGGTGGCGCATCGGGCATTGGCCTGGCAATTGCCCAGCGGCTTGCAGGGCAGGGGGCCGTGGTGTGCCTGGTGGACCGGAATGAGAAGGTGGCCGAGATCGCGGCCAGCCTGGGCAGCCAGCATTGCGGCGTGCATACCGATGTGACGGATGAAGCTGCGATCAAGACCGCGTGCAGCACCATCCTGTCCCAGCTTGGGCATGTCGATATCCTGGTCAATAATGCCGGGATTGCCCTGATTGCCGCGGCGGCGGAACTGGAAACATCCGCGTGGGACCTGACGATGGCGATCAACCTGCGCGCGCCCTTCCTGTTTGCCCGTGCGCTTGGCCCGGCCATGTGCAAAAAAGGCTTCGGGCGGATCGTGAACATTGCCTCACAGGCAGCGCTTGTGGCGCTGGACAGGCATGCAGCCTATAGCGCGAGCAAGGCGGGCATCCTTGGCCTGACCAAGGTTCTGGCGTTTGAATGGGGGCCATCGGGGGTGACGGTCAACGCGATTTCGCCCACCGTGGTCGAGACGGAACTGGGCAAGCAGGTCTGGTCCGGGCCGGTGGGCGACGCCTTCCGCGCGCAGGTGCCAACCGGCCGCTTTGCCCAGCCTGACGAGGTCGCCTGCGCCGTCGCCTATCTGGTCAGCGATGCCGCCAGCATGGTGAATGGCGAAAACCTTGTAGTGGATGGCGGCTATACGATCCGCTGAACAGTAAAAAAGTTTTTGGTGAAGCTTTTTTCAAAAAGCTTCGAAGAACGCCGCCTTTTCCGATCAAAAGGCGGCACCCAAAAACTTTTTTATTTTCTAATAAACTTTCAAGACATGGGAAAACCGCAAGACATGCGCCACACAATCCCCGCTGCTCCTGATGGGGGCGGCCACGCCAGCGCCAGTATCGACCAGCTCTGCATCAACACCATCCGCACCCTGTCCATGGATGGCGTGCAGAAGGCGAATTCCGGCCATCCCGGCACCGCGATGGCGCTCGCACCCTGTGCCTATGCCCTGTGGCGCAATGTCATGAAGTACGATCCCGCCAACCCGCTATGGCCCAACCGGGACCGCTTCGTGCTGTCCATCGGGCATGCGTCGATGCTGCTTTATTCGCTGATCTATCTGGCAGGCGTGCGTGATGTGCAGGCGGGCAAGGTGACGGATGCGCCATCGCTGACACTGGGTGATCTGGAGCAGTTCCGCCAGCTTGGCTCAAAAACACCCGGCCACCCGGAATACCGCCACACCACGGGCGTGGAAACTACAACCGGGCCGCTGGGGCAGGGATGCGGCAATTCGGTGGGCATGGCGATGGCCGAGAAATGGCTGGCCGCGCGCTATAACCGCCCCGGCTTCGACCTGTTCGATTACCACATCTACACGCTGTGCGGTGATGGCGACATGATGGAAGGCGTGGCCAGCGAGGCCGCGTCCGTCGCGGGCCATCTCAAGCTGGGCAACCTGACATGGATTTATGACAGCAACCGCATTTCCATCGAGGGTTCGACCGATATCGCTTTTACCGAAAACGTGCGCAGGCGCTTCGAGGGCTATGGCTGGCACGTGCTGGAACTGATGGATGCCAACGATACGGGCAACTTTGAACGCCTGCTGGCCGATGCGAAGGCCGAGACCACGCGGCCCACGTTGATCATCGCCCATTCCATCATCGGCTGGGGCGCGCCGCATAAGGCGGGCACGGCGGCGGCCCACGGCGAGCCGCTGGGTGTGGAAGAAATCCGCGAGACCAAGAAATTCTACGGCTGGCCGGAAGACAGAAGCTTCTATGTGCCCGATGGCGTGCTGGCGCATTTCCAGTCCGGGCTGGGCGCTCGCGGGGCTGCGGCCAGCGCACGGTGGCAGGCGCTGTTGAGCGCTTACCTTCAGGCCCATCCCGACCTTGGAGCCGAGGTTACGGCCATCATCAACGGCACGCTGCCGGTCGGGTGGGATGGTGGCATCCCGACCTTTGATGCAGATGCGAAAGGTGTGGCCTCCCGCGCCAGTTCGGGCACGGTGCTCAATGCGGTCGCACGGCATTACCCGTGGATGGTTGGTGGTTCGGCCGACCTGTCGCCTTCCACCAAGACCCACCTGACATTTGCGGGCGCGGGTGATTTCCAGCCGCCGCAATGGGGTGGCACCTACGGCGGGCGCAATGTGCATTTTGGCGTGCGTGAACATGCCATGGGCTCGATCTGCAACGGGATCGCGCTGGCGGGTCTTCGCCCGTTCTGTTCCGGCTTCCTGATCTTTTCCGATTACATGAAGCCGCCAATCCGCATGTCGGCACTGATGAACCTGCCGGTCCTTTATATTTTCACCCATGATTCAATCAGCGTGGGCGAGGACGGCCCCACCCACCAGCCCATCGAGCAACTGGCCCAGCTGCGCGCCACCCCCGGCGTGACCCTGATCCGCCCCGCCGATGCGAACGAGGTGGCGGAAGCCTGGAGGGTCATCATCCCCATGACCGATCGCCCCGCCGTGCTGGTGCTCAGCCGCCAGAACCTGCCAACACTGGACCGCAGCGTTTACGCCCCCGCCACGGGACTGGCGAAAGGGGCCTATGTCCTGGCCGAATGTGGCGGAAAGCCAGACCTGATCCTGATGGCGACGGGTAGCGAGGTTTCCCTTGTGGTGGCGACGTACGAGATCCTGAAAAAGGAAGGTATCAGCGTTCGTGTCGTCTCCATGCCGTCATGGGATCTGTTCGAGGCCCAGCCCGAAGCCTACCGCAACAGCGTGCTGCCGCCCGATGTCACCGCCCGCGTGGCGGTGGAACAGGCATCCGGCATGGGGTGGGCGCGCTATATCGGCCTGACGGGCGAGGCCGTGGTGATGCATGGCTTTGGCGCATCCGCCCCGGCGGAAGCGTTGCAGGAAAAATTCGGCTTTACCGTGGCCACTGTCCTTGCCGCGGCAAGGCGGCAGATCGCGCGCGCCTGACCCCATGAAGAGCCGGAAACACAGATCATGAACGAACTCCACAGCATGACTCTGACCAATCCATTATGCGCACTGGCCAGCCTTGGCCAGTCGCCGTGGCTGGACTTCATCCAGCGCTCCTTTACCGAAAATGGCAACCTGAAACGGCTGGTGGATCAGGACGGGCTGAAGGGCGTGACCTCCAATCCTGCCATCTTCCAGAAGGCCATCGGGCAGGGCAGTGAATATGACGCCCGCATCCGGCAGGTGCTGGCCGAACGGACAGTCGACGCGGCAGCCCTATATGAAATCCTGGCGGTGGAGGACATACAGGCCGCAGCCCGCGTGCTGTACCCCGTCTATGAAGCCAGCAGGCATATTGACGGGTATGTCAGCCTCGAGGTTTCACCCCATCTGGCGCATGATGCCATCGGCACACTGGCCGAGGCACGGCATTTATGGAAACGGGTCGACGCGCCCAACCTGATGATCAAGATCCCCGGCACGCAGGAAGGGGTAGAGGCCGTGCGAACCGCGATCGCGGATGGCATGAATGTCAATGTGACGCTGCTGTTCTCGCTTGAGGCATACAAAAAGGTGCTGGATGCCTACATGGCCGGGCTGGAGGCGCGGCACGCGCAGGGTCTGCCGGTATCGGGCATCGCCTCGGTCGCGTCCTTTTTCGTCAGCCGCATTGATGCCCGTATCGATGCGGCAATCGACGCGCGGGTTGCGGCAGCGGATCCGGAAGCAGGGGCGCTGGAAAACCTGCGTGGCAAGGTCGCCATCGCCAATGCCAGGATGGCCTATCAATACTGGCGGGAGGTGACACAGGGTGCGCGATGGTGGAAGCTGGCGGCCCTTGGCGCGCAGCCCCAGCGCCTGCTCTGGGCCTCGACCGGCACGAAAGATCCTGCTTACAGCGATGTGCTGTATGTCGATGCGCTGATCGGGCCGGAGACAGTCAATACCATCCCACCGGCTACATTCGCAGCCTTTCGCGACCACGGCACGGTGGCCCCGACGCTGACACAGGATATCCCGGGCGCGGAACGGGTGCTGCATGAGGCGGACCGGCTGGGGCTTGATCTGGCCGGGGTGACGGAGACCCTGCTGCATGAGGGGCTGGGCGCGTTTGAGGAAGCCTTTCATGTCCTGCGCGACAGTATATCCACGAAGATATCAAGCCTGAAGCCACATTGAAAAAATAAGGGTTTTCGGGTGCCGCCTTTTGATCGAAAAAGGCGGCATTCTTCGAAGCTTTTTGAAAAAATCCTCACCAGAAGCTGCTTTTTACTGTAGCCCGGATCATCATGAGTGGGCATCCAGCCATTGGCTGATCGCGTCAACTACCTGGTCTTCAATCCCGTAATACCCATGCGGGGTGAGTGAACCACACGCCTTTTTCGATCGGGTGGTGCCGCCTGCAACCATCAGCACATGCACATCCCGGCTACCCGTCATGGCGTCCGCAATCCGCTGGGCGGCCTGTGGCGGTGCGACGTTGCAGCGGTCATCACGGTTGGCGACGACAAGGACGGGTGCGCGTATTGCCTGCGGATCGGCGCTGAAAACTGTCTCCCTGCTGCCCCCCATGACGGAAACGGATTCCGTCAGCACCACACCGGCAAGGCTGCCCGCTGGGGCATGTGCTGCGCCATTCACGGCCGCAATGCTGCCCTGGCTCGTGCCCAGCAGGAAAACAGGTTCCGTCCCCTGCTGGTGCGCAAGCGCGATGATCTGCGCCACAACACGGGCATAGGTTGGGGAGCTGCGGTGGCCCCTGAGGTTGGCGCGGTCGATCGTATCGGGAATGAGAACGGCAAAACCCTTCTGGTTCCACAGGCTGCGCGTGCGCACGACAAAATTGTCGCCGTGTCGGATGTCTCCATTGTCTTCAAGGCCGATATCGCCAGCCCCGCCAGGCAGCATGACAATGATCCCCCGGGGGCGGTCGGGCGCGGTAGACAGCACACGGACTGTTTCACCCCCGTTCAGCGGCAGGTTGAAAAGACGGTCGTTCTGGCCCGGCTCGGCGGTGATGGCTGGCATTTTCTGCAGGGGGTGATCACGCGCGAACGCCGCGGCGGGCAGGAGGGCGAGAAGCGACAGTGTCGCGATCATGTTTCGCGGGTATTTTCGCATCGGGGTTCCTTGGTGGCTTCTGGCCAGGTTACGGGCGAATGCCGTGGAAAATCTCCACAACCCAGTCAATGAAAAGGCGCACGCGTGGGGACATCTGCCGGTTATGCGGATACAGCAGTGCGACGGGGGAGGGGGTTGGTGGAAACGCCGCCAGGATTTCAACCAGTGTCCCGGCCCCGATGTCGTGCGCCGCGTGATAGCGCGGGATCTGGATGATGCCCAACCCGGCCCGTGCAGCCGAAACATAGCTTTCCGCCGCATTGACGGCCATGTGGAGGGGCAGGGTCATATCACGCTGTTTTCCATCAATGACGAACTCCAGCGGCAGGATGCGCCCCCGCAGGCTGGACTGGAAACCGACCATGTAGTGGCCATCCGCCAGCGCGTCCGGGTGGGTCGGGACGCCATGCGCTGCCAGATAGGCCGGGGCGGTCAGGGTCACTTCCTCCAGCATGCCCAGTTGCCTTGCCACCATCTCGCTATCCTTGAGTTCACCCACCCGCAGCACGCAGTCCATTCCCTCGCGAACGGGATCGACCAGACGGTCGCCCTCGCTCATATGCAGTTCGATATCCGGATAGGCGGCAAAGAACGCGGGCAGGGCCGGGAGCAGGAAATGGCGCGCGAGCGTGCCATGCACATCGACCCGCAATGTGCCTTTTGGCCGGACAGTGCCGAATGCCGCCTCGGCATCTTCTATATCGGCCACGATATGTCGGCAGCGGCGGTAATAGGTTTCGCCTTCCGGTGTCGGGCTGACCTGACGCGTCGTGCGATGCAGCAGGCGCACGCCAAGCCGGGCCTCCAGCGCCTTGATGACATCGGTCGCGGTTGAACGCGGCAGGTTCATGTCCTCTGCCGCCTGCGTAAAGCTTTCGCGGTCCACGATGCGCATGAACAGGCGCATGACATCCAGCCGATCCATGGACTGTTCCCTTTTTTCGAATAGTTTGTCCGGATTATGCGGGATTATCCGGCGGCCGAAAAGGGGCAGGGTTCCCTCCATGGTCCAGATGGCCACTGACAGAAGGAAAATGGATATGACACGGAACGGGAAAGTCGCGATCGTCACCGGCGCATCACGCGGGATTGGTGCCGCCATCGCCACACGTCTGGCGAAGGATGGTCTGGCGGTTGTCATCAATTACGCGGGCAACGCTGCACAGGCGGAGGACCTCGCAGGGCAAATACGCAAGATTGGCGGCGAAGCCCTGCCGGTCAGGGCCGATGTGTCCGATCCGGCAGCCGTGACCGCGCTGTTTGATGCGGCGGAAAAAGCCTTTGGCGGGGTCGATGTGCTGGTCAACAATGCCGGGATCATGACGCTGGGCCGGATTGCCGATGTGGATGATGCGGCCTTTACACGCCAGGTGGATATCAATCTCCGCGGCACCTTTAACACGCTGCGCGAGGCGGGCAGGCGGCTGCGCAGGGATGGGCGGATCGTCAACCTCTCGACCAGCGTCGTGGGGCTGAAATTCGAGAATTATGGCGTCTATGCCGCCACAAAAGCGGCGGTCGAAACCCTGACGGCCATCATGGCCAAGGAACTGCGTGGCCGGAACACCACGGTAAACGCGGTCGCACCAGGACCGACCGGAACGGCGCTGTTCCTTGATGGCAAAAGCCCGGAACTGATCGAAAAGCTGTCGAAGATGAACCCGCTGGAGCGTCTGGGCACACCGGATGACATTGCGGCGGCCGTGGCCTTTCTCGTAGGCCCCGATGGCGCGTGGATCAATGGCCAGACCCTGCGCGCCAATGGCGGCATGGTCTGAGGCGCTCATGGAAGGGAAACAGAGCATGGGCAGGCAGGTTATCCTGATTACCGGGGCGTCGAGCGGGTTTGGCGCCATGACCGCGCGTGCGCTCGCCACCGCGGGACATTGTGTCTATGCCGGTATTCTGGACCCCACGGGCCGGGGAAAAACGGCGGTGGAGGACGCGGCCCGCTTTGCCGGGGACTGGAAAGTTGACCTGCGGACCGTCGAACTCGATGTGCTTCAGGACACACAGGTCGGGGCGGCGGTCAACCGGATCATCGCGGAGCAGGGCCAGATCGACGTCGTGATCCATAATGCGGGCCATATGTGTTTTGGCCCGGCGGAAGCGTTTACGCCGGAGCAGCTGGCGGCGCTCTATGACGTCAATGTCCTGTCCACCCAGCGCCTCAATCGCGCGGCCCTGCCGCATATGCGCAAAAGGGGGCAGGGGCTGGTCGTGTGGGTCTCGTCATCGAGCACACGGGGCGGCACGCCGCCTTTCCTCGGCCCCTATTTCGCGGCGAAGGCGGCAATGGACGCGCTGGCCATTTCCTATGCCGGTGAACTGACCCGCTGGGGGATCGAGACGACCATCATCGTGCCGGGCGCCTTTACCAAGGGCACCAACCATTTCCGTGATGCCGGTGCCCCGGCCGATCAGGCCGTGGCGCTGGCCTATATGGATGGGCCATACAAGGGCGTGAAGGAAAAGGCGCTAGCAGGGCTGGCGGCCCTCGAACCGGCCGATGCCGACCCGCAGAGCGTGGCCCGGGCGATCGAGGCAGTGGTGGATACTCCGCGTGGAAAACGACCTTTCCGGGTGCATGTCGATCCGGCACAGGACGGGGCGGAAATCGTCAACGGTGTAGCCGACAGGATGCGGGCAGAACTGCTACGGCGCATCGGTCTTGAGGATCTGCTGCATATCGCAGCACCCAAACCATCGGCATCGCCCTGATCGTGCGTTAGGCGGTGTCTGAAGCCGCCTGTCTTTGCAGAGTAGGGCAGAAACAATAAATGTGCTCCGGGTGTCGTTCTTTATGGAAACGCGACACCCGGAAATTTTATGTCCGTTTATCGGGGTCAGGCATCCGTTGAACAGGACAGCGTCCGCCAGTATTGGAATTCCGCCTGCAGGCGTGCCAGTTGATCGCCGACAAGCCGCACCGCGTCACTGCCCAGCAGCAGGTGCGCAGGCGGCGCCTCGACCTTCAGGATTTCCAGCATTGCGCGCGCGGCCCGTTGCGGATCACCCAGATGAGGCCCGTCATTTTCGGCACGGCGTTCGTGTAGCTGCTCAAAGACTGCGCGATAATCGGGAATATGACGTTCTGCCCTGACCATGGACCGCCCGGCCCAGTCGGTCCGGAACGCACCGGGTTCGACGGCTGTGACATGAATTCCCAAACCGGCCACCTCCTTGCCCAAGGCCTCGGTAATGCCTTCGAGGGCAAACTTGCTGCCATGGTAAAGACCCAGACCCGGCATGGTGATCATCCCCCCCATCGAGGTCACATTGAGGATATGACCTGTTGATTTTCACTGAGAACTGACCCGGGTAGGGCGGAAATTTTCATCGAGATTTGACCCATGCCTTCACACTCCCCGGCA
>NZ_JBXAYQ010000024.1:0-49332 GCF_057359305.1 Komagataeibacter ossonobensis
AACCCGAGGTGGAATCGACAAACCTGACACCCAGACCGATCACGCAATCAGCATTCCTTACATAATCCGCAACACCTGGGGCAGATGCGTGGCCCCCATACGGACCCAGCCACAACGCCCCGGATTCCGGCAGCAGCGTGCGCGCGGTGGACAGGGCTGCATAGGGAATGCCGCGCTGCGTACACAGACGCAGCACAAGGTCGTGCAATCCGTACTGGCGCACCATGGCGTCCACCAGCACCACGGGCTGACGTGCCTGCGCAATGCGCTGCACCACCCACCCGACCGCCTGCGCCAGCAGGGCAGGATCCGATTTTACAACCGTCGGTGACGGCGGCGGCACGTCAACATCCACATAACAGATGTCGGAGGGGAACTGGATATAGACCGGGCGCTTGTGCGTCTGCACGGCGTGCAGCACGCGATCGGTTTCCGTCACGGCGGTTGCAGGCAGCAGGCGGGCGCTGGCAACCGTAAACTGCCGGTAGCAGGCCATGACGTTATCGTAATCGCCATCGGCCAGGGTGTGATGCACCAGGGCGCGCGACTGGATGGCATGCATGGGCGGCATGCCCGAAATCACCACCACCGGCACGCCTTCGGCGCACGCACCCGCCACGGCGGACAGCGCGGACAGGTCACCCACGCCATAGGTTACCAGCACGGCCCCGATACCCGCCATCCGCGCGTCGCCATCAGCCGCATAGGCGGCATTGAGTTCATTGCAGGTGCCAATGAACTCAATGCCGGGCGTGCGTTCGACCAGTTCAAGGAATTCGAGGTTATAATCCCCCGGGACGCCATAAATGCGCGAAACACCGATATGCCGGAGCCGGTCCAGCAGCATACTTCCGATTGATCCGCGCATGCCGTCACTTCCCTAACCTGTTGCCACCCGGCCTGAATTGGCCGGGCGGGATTCAATAGATATCAAAATCATTGTTTCCCGTGGATGAAAAGGCCATGCGCCGTTCGGTCAGGTTCAGAATCCATGAAGACATGTCCGACCGGGTCCGGGGGAACGGCAGGCGATGCACCATGGAGCGCATGCTGTAGAATTTGCGATACATGGTCTGGATGCGCTGTTCCATCTGGCCCGGCGTGCAGTTCTTGGGCCAGATATGGCAGACCTGCCCGGGCCAGCGGTCGATGTCCTCGGGGTCGATGATGCGGCCGGCCTTTTTCATGCGTTCGAACAGGGCCGTCCCCTTGGTGGGGGTCAGGATGTTGAAATAGGCCGCAGGCACCTTGTGCGCCTCAAGGAAGGACAGGGTCGCGTTATAGACATCGGGATGTTCATCATCATAACCGAAGATGAAGTTGAGCGAGTAGCTGATGTCACGCTTGCGCAGGTTGTCAAACATCTCGCCATAACGGCTGGCCTTGTTCCAGCCCTTCTTCATGCCCTGCAGCATTTCTTCATCAATGCTTTCGATGCCGATATTCACGTGCATCACGCCGCTGCGCTGGGCCAGGTCAAGGAAAGCGGTATCAAGGCACAGATTGGATGACCACAGCGTGGACCAGCGGATCTTCAGCGGTACCAGGCCCTCCATCAGTTCCATCGCGCGGCTTTTCTTGCCGCCAAAATTACTTTCCCCGAAAAAGAAGTGGCTGCCCTTGTCCTTGATCCGCTCCAGTTCGGCCACCATCTGGTCCACCGGCCGCCAGCGGTAGCGCCCGCCCAGATAGAAGCGTTCCGAACAGAAATCACACACGAACGGACACCCGCGTGAGGACTGCACCGCGAACGTGCGGAAAGGCCCGAATTTCTTCAGGTCCAGCAGTTCATAACGCGGCGACGGCAGGTCGTTGAGTTCCTTCAGGGGCGCTGCGCGATAGATCTTCTGCAGCCGGTCGGCGGCCGCGTCCTCCAGCATGGTTTTCCAGATCGGTTCGGCTTCCCCCACACCCACGGCGTCGCAGTGTTCGGCGGCTTCGTCGGCATAGAAGAAGGCGTGCGGGCCACCCATGATGACCTTGACCCCACGGCGGCGGAATTCAGCCGCGATGTCATAGGCGCGTGGAGAATGCAGCGTCCACGCCGACAGGGCGACCACATCCACCGGCACATCGAAGTCGATATCCTCAAGCTGTTCATCCAGCAGGGTGACCGTCCATTCCCGCGGGGTCAGGGCAGCAAGGTACGGCAGGGCGAGTGGCACCATCTGCCGTCGCTTGGTCTTGAAAATGGTCCGGTCGGTCTTGGACCGGTAATGCGATGGCTGGATAATCAGCAGCTTGAGATCTGTCTTGGACATGCTTCAGCTCTATGGACCCGGATGTGGTAAGGAATATCCTGATAAATAACTCTTTCTCATATCGTACGTTTTTTGTCCCACATGTCCACTGCACGAAATAAACAGCACATAATCATTCATCTTTGTATAGAATACACATATTTCACCTATCAAAAAATTGCATGATTATTTATTTTATAATTACTATTATTACTTTTTTATTATTTACATAATTTTTGATTATTATTTAAATCGTTATCTAAACTCTAATATTACACATATCTGGTTAAAGCCTGCTGCATATCTGCATTTCAGCCAAAAGAATGCCTGCAGCCTGCAATGTCTCGCGGTCCCACGTCATGGGAGCACAAGAAAACATCACAAGGCCGCACCCGCCACGTCCGTTCACGGCGCAGGCGACACGACATGCCCACGGGATGCTGCGGGCAATCCATCATTTCTGGCGGAAATACTGGCGGACCATGCGACATGGTCCAGTTGGTACGGCCTGCCGTGCCATGTTCCATGGCATCCGGCAGGCTGTACTGCAGTCTCATGCCACGCGGAATGGCATGTTCACCCAAAGACGCGCGGGCTTACGGTCCGGGCCAGTCCAGATCAGGTGAGGTCCCGGTCACGCCATCATGCTCCAGCATGTCGATAATGGCTGCGGCCGTTTCCTCTACCGAGCGATGGGTCACGTTTATGACCGGCCATTTATGTCGTGTGCACAGACGCCGCGCCCATTGCAGTTCTTCCTGCACGCTCTGCGGGTCGATATATGGCCTGACCGAGGTTGCGGACATGCCGGGGGTTGCAATCGAACGGCCGGGCAGCATCATCCCCACGCGTGAACGCCGGATTTCCAGCAAGGTATAAGGGTCAATCGTCAGCCCCACCACCAGGCCGGGAAAATCCTGCAATGCGGCCGGCAGCGGCGCATTTGGCACCAGCGGGATATTGGCCGCCCGTATCCCACGGTTGGCAAGGTAGAAGCAGGTCGGTGTCTTGGACGTGCGCGATACGCCCACCAGAACCACATCCGCCTTGGTCAGGTCCGTCGTTTTCTGTCCGTCATCATGGGAAATGACGTACTGCATCGCGTCGATACGCCGCCGGTATGTATCATCCATCACATACTGGCCGCCTGGGTGGCGTTCGGCCACGATCCCGGTCTGCTGTTCCAGGAAATGGATGGTGCCATCAAGGATGTTCTTGACCTGCACCCCCATGCGCGCACACCCCATGCGCAGCATGTTCTGCAGGTCCGGTGAGGTCAGCGAGGACAGCACCGGTCCCGGTTCATCCCCGATCCCGGCCAGCACGCGCGCAACCTGCACGCGCGTGCGGATCAGGTTCCAGTTACGTGGTGAAAACGCCGCCCCCTGAAACTGGGCACTGCAGGCGCGCATGACCGCCTCCAGCGCCTGCCCTGTCGCTTCGGAGACAAGATGCAGGATAACTTCGCCCATGGCCCTGCCTGACAGGACGCCCCACGCCGGGTGGGGCGTCCCTGATGGTTATGTTGCGTGCGAACGGCCTGCCTCAGGCAGCCTGCCCGGCTTTCTGCCGTGTGGCCAGCGCCGCCTGTGCCGCGGCAAGACGGGCCACCGGCACGCGGAAGGGCGAGCATGAGACGTAATCCAGCCCGACTTCATCAAAGAAGGCGATGGAATCCGGATCACCGCCATGTTCACCACAGATGCCCAGCTTCAGGTCCGGGCAGGTCTGCCGCCCGCGTTCCACACCCAGGCGGACCAGCGCGCCCACGCCATCACGGTCAATGGACACGAACGGGTCGCGCGGCAGCAGGCCGTTATCAACATAGTACGGCAGGAACGAACCCGCATCATCGCGCGACAGGCCGAATGTCGTCTGCGTCAGGTCATTCGTCCCGAACGAGAAGAAATCGGCATATTCCGCGATCTTGTCCGCCTGCAGCGCCGCGCGGGGCAATTCGATCATGGTGCCGATGTAGTAGTTGAGGTTCGTGCCCTCTTCCTTCAGCACGCGTGCGATCTCGTCTTCCGCGGCACGGCGGGTGGTGGCCAGTTCGGCCTGCGTCGCCACCAGCGGGATCATGATTTCAGGACGGATGGGCTTGCCCAGTTCCTTTTCCACCATAACCGCCGCCTGGATCAGCGCGCGCACCTGCATGGCATAGATTTCCGGGCTGGTCAGACCAAGGCGGCAGCCACGGTGGCCCAGCATCGGATTGGTTTCAGCCAGTGCGGCACAGCGCGCGCGCACATCATCCACGCTCTTGCCCAGTGCGTTCGCCACTTCGGCCATTTCAGCTTCGGCATGCGGCAGGAATTCATGCAGTGGCGGATCCAGCAGGCGCACCGTCACCGGCAGACCCGCCATGATACGGAACAGGCTGGCGAAATCATCACGCTGGAACGGCAGCAGGGCGGCAATCGCCTTCTGCCGCACGGCTTCATCATCAGCAATGATCATCTGGCGTACGAAACCGATCCGATCAGGACCGAAGAACATGTGTTCCGTACGGGCCAGGCCAATCCCCTCCGCCCCGAAGCGACGTGCGGTCCGCGCATCGTCCGGTGTTTCGGCATTGGCCCGCACGCCAAGACGGCGCACCGTGTCCGCCCAGCCCATGAGCGTATTGAAATCATCCGACAGCGTGGGTTCAATGGTCGGCACACGGCCAAGATAGACCGCCCCCGTCCCGCCATCGAGCGTGATCCATTCCCCCTGCGCCACGGTGTGCGACCCGACGGTCATGGTTCCTGCCGCGTAATCGACATGAATACTGCCCGCACCCGCCACGCACACGCGGCCCATGCCACGTGCGACAACGGCGGCGTGCGACGTCATGCCGCCACGGGTGGTCAGCACGCCACGGGCGGCGTGCATGCCATGCACGTCCTCGGGCGAGGTCTCGATCCGGACGAGGATCACGTCCTCCCCCTTTGCCGCGCGGGCTTCGCATTCCTCCGCCGTGAACACGACGGCACCGGCGGCGGCGCCAGGCGAGGCCGGAAGCCCACGGGTCAGCTGCACGCGTTCGGCCTTGGGGTCCAGCGTGGGATGCAGCAGCTGGTCAAGGGATGCGGCGGGAACGCGCTGGATGGCTTCTTCCTGCGTAATCAGCCCCTCGCGCGCCATGTCGATGGCAATCTTGAGTGCCGCCGCGGCCGTGCGCTTGCCGTTACGGGTCTGGAGAATGTACAGGACATTGCGCTGGACGGTGAATTCGATGTCCTGCATGTCCTTGTAATGGGTTTCCAGCACGGAACGCACACGCAGCAGCTCGGCATAGGCTTCGGGCAGCGTGGTTTCCATCGGGTGCTGACCGGCCTCGGCACGGGCGCAGGCCATGGGCTGCGGGGTACGGATGCCCGCCACCACGTCCTCGCCCTGCGCGTTGATCAGGTATTCACCATAGAAAATGTTTTCACCCGTCGACGGGTCGCGCGTGAAGCATACGCCGGTGGCGCAGTCATCGCCCATGTTGCCAAACACCATGGACTGCACATTGACCGCAGTCCCCCACGAGGCCGGGATTTCATGCAGCTTGCGGTACGTATTGGCGCGCGGGTTCATCCATGAGCCGAATACCGCGCCAATGGCGCCCCAAAGCTGGTCATGCGGGTTGGTGGGGAATTCGGTCCCGGCATGGGTGCTGATGATATGGCGGTAGTCCACCACGATGGCGCGCCACTGGTCAGCCGTGACGGCCGTATCGTCTTCCACGCGATTTGCGCGCTTGAACTGTTCAAGCACGTCCTCGAAATGATGATGCGGCACGCCCATCACGACCGAGCCGTACATCTGGATGAAACGGCGGTAGCTGTCCCATGCGAACCGCGCGTCACCGGAGGAGCGGGCAAGCCCTTCCACCGTTTCGTCATTCAGGCCCAGGTTCAGCACGGTATCCATCATGCCCGGCATGGACACGCGCGCGCCGGAACGGACCGAGACCAGCAGCGGCGCGTTAGCATCGCCAAAACGCAGGCCCATCGACTGCTCGACCCGGTTCAGGGCGGCGGCGACCTGCGCCTCCAGCGCGGCGGGATACTTCCGGCCATTTTCATAAAAGGCCGAACAGACTTCCGTTGTAATGGTAAAGCCCGGCGGTACGGGCAGGCCATTTGCAGCCATTTCCGCCAGGTTGGCACCCTTGCCGCCCAGAAGGTTGCGCATATCCGCGCGCCCCTCGTTCAGGCCATCTCCGAAGCTGTATACCCATTTGGTCATGTCTGTTCGTTCCTACGCGCGTCCGTCTGTCAGAAATGACGCCTGATCCGGAACAGGGTAAAAAAACAGGCGACCGCGCTATTAGTATTGTTTGTTGTTGGCAGGTCCGGGCATTGAAAATAACCGCCACGGGCAAGCGCGGGCAATCACTATTTTAGCGCACCGTATGATTGATGCCGACTGCCCCCGACATGGCGACAGGCATGACCAACAGGAAAAATTTTTCATAAATCTTTATTTTACAATGCATTATATGAAATTTTTTATCCCTGACGGGCGCAGAAGGGCATGACGAAGCGCCTTAAATATTATATTTAATGATATTAGTTATTATTTTTTTAAATTAATTTTTAGTCAATTCCATTCTGCCAAAGCATGTCCAGCAGTTGTGCAATGCAACAAAAGAATTGCGCAGCGCACAATAATAAAAACGTAATTACAAAAAATATGCTTAAAAATTTCAAAATTACTTTGAAACCATCTCAATTATGTTGACACCTGCGCCCTGTTTCCAGAAACATCCCCTGCGGCCACACAAAAAAACAAGAAGTCACGGTCAAAATGAAAAAAACCATATTCCTCCTCCTGCCCTTTGCGGGTCTCCTGTGGGTTCCGTTGTACAACCGGCATGACCCGGTGCTGTTCGGCTTCCCGTTTTTCTACTGGTACCAGTTTGCGTGGGTTCCGGTCACATCCGTCCTGATCTGGATGGCATGGAAAACGGACCGTCAGTCATGAACACAGCAATCCTGCCTGACAATGCCGCCATCAGCGTATTCGTCGTCTGTTTCGTTGCCACCATCATGCTGGGCAGCACGGTGCGGCTATGGCGACCACTGCTGAACCGCCGCAAGCGCACAGACAGTCATAGCGAAGGGGAAGAATGGGGACTGGGCGGGCGTGAATTCGGCGCCTGGGTCACATGGTTTCTGGTGGGCGGGGATTTCTACACCGCCTATACGGTCATTGCCGTACCGGCGCTGGTCTATTCCACCGGGGGGTTCGGTTTCTTCGCGCTGCCTTACACCATTATCGTCTATCCCTTCATTTTTGCCGTCATGCCCCGGCTGTGGACCATCGCGCGTGACGGTGGCCATGCCACGGCGGCGGATATCGTACGCGCGCGCTTTGGCAGCCGGACGCTGGAACTGATGGTGGCGGTCAGCGGGCTTGTCGCCGTGCTGCCCTATATCGCGCTGCAGCTGATCGGCATCCGCACGGTGATCGAGGCGCTTGGCTTCACCGGCACGCTGCCGCTGCTGATCGCATTTGTCTCCCTTGCCGCCTATACGTGGCTGGGTGGGCTGCATGCCCCCGCGCTGACCGCCTTCATCAAGGACGTGATGATCTATATCGCGGTGCTGGCGGCGGTCATCATCGTGCCGATCCACCTTGGCGGGTACGGGGCGATGTTCCATTCGACAGCCAGCCACCTGCCCGGCGTGCCGGACGGCCATATCGTGGCGCAGGGGCAGGTGGTGCCCTATGCAACACTTGCCCTGTCCTCGGCCTTTGCCGCCTTTCTGTATCCCCATACGCTGACCGGGATCCTGGCGGCGAAATCGGCCGATACGATCCGGCAGAATGCGGTTTTCCTGCCTGCCTATACCATTGTGCTGGGACTGATCGCGCTGCTGGGGCTTATGGCGCATGCGGCGGGGATCGTGACGACATCTTCATCCCAGGTGGTGCCGCAACTTTTCCTTGCGATTTTCCCGTCATGGTTCGCGGGGTTCTGTTTTGCCGCAATCGCCGTGGGAGCGCTGGTACCCGCATCCGTCATGGCGATCGGGGCGGCTAACCTGATCATGCATAACATCCTGCCCCACCGCAGCGACTCGGTAACCGGTTCGCGCGTGGCCGGATTCGCGGTCAAGGTTGGCGCGCTGGGCTGCGTAATCTTCCTGAACGCCAAATTCGCCATCGACCTGCAGCTGCTGGGCGGGGTCATCATCCTGCAGACCTTTCCCGCACTGATCATGGGGCTGCTGCCGCTGCGCCTGCCCGCCCCTGCGCTGGTTGCGGGGTGGGTAATCGGGTCGGTTACCGGGCTGGGGCTGTGCTGGATTGATGGGTTGAAGCCGGTGCATCCGGTCGCGTTTGCCGGTTTTTCGGCGTCCGTTTCAACCGGACTGCTGGCGCTGGGCATCAATATTGCCGTGACCCTGCTGCTGGGGGCCATGATCCGGCTGGCGCTGGGGGCTTCCCCATCCACCCTGCGCCCGGGCAGCATCCGGCGCTGAACCCTGCCCGACGTTCATGTGGTGTGGAACCGTCACATGAACGCATCCCTGGCATTTTCACAAAATTACGGCCCCTGTCATATGACCGGGGCCGTTTTCTGTATTGGCGGGCTGGATGCGCATGTCAGGCCATGCGTACCGGAAAGAATCCGGCGGGCCGAGACTGTTTGAAAGCAGCCCCGGAAATAAAGCCTTTCGGGCGTTGCCTTTTCCCATAAAAGGCAACGAATCCTGAAGCTTTTTGAAAAAAGCTTCATCAAAAACTTTTAAGATTGCATGGGTTTGCAGAGATGACTGTCCACATAGTCCTCTACATTGCCTGTGACACGATTTCAGCATGCCTGTTCATGGTATCCGCAATGTTCGCGCGGCCCTGACGGGCAATCTGCCGCAACAGGCACACCACGCCTGGTACACAGTTGCCGCACTGGGCACGACATCCCTTGGATTCATAAACTTCCTTAGGCCGGACAGCCCCATTACGCGCGGCTGTTTCCACATCTGTATCGGTCAGCATATTGCAGGAGCAGACAAACATTTATCTATCCCAATCGATGATGTGGACACACCATAATCACGAATGAGAACAAATCGCAATACACTTATTTCACGCTCTCTGAAGCAGCGAGCGCTTGCCGGTCTCCCACGCCGGATTCATATTCACATGTTACCATTATCATTACGTGCGATAATTTTGTAAGGGTTTGGACAAACCGGGCATCCTGTCCTGTCGCCTCCTTCCTGCGTGGCCGCAATATCGTGACAACAATGACTGCGAGACCGGAACCTGCAATCCGCCCTTCCCCTTGCAGGGAAACAAAGGGGGCAGCCATGGCCACGTCGTTGCACATGGCAGATGAAATCGACAGAATAAGCAGCAATATCAATCACCGGCATTGGCGTAGTCATTGCCAGATATCCATACCGGTACGGGGCGGTGGGCATGAAAATATATTCCGATCAGGAAACGCGCGACTTCCTGCCGTTTCCCCCCCTGGTCAACGCGCTGGCGCTCGCCATGCAGGAACTGGAACGGGGCCAGATCCAGTGTCCGGAACGGACAACCGTGCGCACCCATGACCATGCAGGCGCGCTGATGACCATGCCATCGGTTGGCCGCGATATCATGGTCACAAAACTGCTGACCCTGTTTGGCGGCAATCCCGCCCTTGGCCTGCCAACCATACAGGGCCAGGTCATCTGCGCCGAAGCCTGCACCGGGCGTTTCCTGTTCACACTTGACGGGCCAACCGTCACCATGCGTCGCACCGCCGCGGTCAGCATGCTGGGTATCCGTACGCTGGCGCGCGGCCCGGTCCGGCGCGTGCTGGTCATTGGCACCGGCACGCAGGCACTGGCCCACCTGCAGGCATTATGCGCCCTGTATCCCGGCATTACCGTTGCCATTCGCGGGCGCACGCTGCAACGGGCACGGGATTTCTGCCTGGAACACCAGACACCCGCCCTTACCCTGCGCCCTGAAAAAGCGCAGGAGGAACCGTTTGATGTCATAATCACCGTCACGGCCAGCACGTCGGTCATTTATAATGAACCCGCCCGCGCGGACTGTCTGGTCATTGGTGTAGGCGCCTACCGGACCGACATGGTTGAAATCGGACCGGAAACCATAGCAGGCAGCGCGCTGTACGTGGATGACGCCATCGGCGCACCGGTCGAGGCAGGCGACCTGTATCAGGCCGGTGTGGACTGGAACAATGTCCATCCCCTGTCCCGCGCACTGGATGACGGGCCGCCTGCTGATGGCAGACCCGTTTTTTTCAAATCCGTCGGATGTTCCGCATGGGATCTGGCAGCCTGCCGGGTGGCGCGCCTGCATGGGGCGGAATAACCCTGTACCGAGATCCGTTTCCCACCCTGCAGGAGGATAATGGCCATGAACCAGATAAACAGCCCTGCGCAGACAATCTATGTCGCGCATGAATATTACGATATCCGCGCGGAACTGGAAAAACGCCCTGGCAGTCCCCCCTGTGTGCAGGTACAGACATTCACGCAGCTGGAACAGATCATACCACAGGCAGAAATACTGGTAGTGTCCATGTTATGGCGCGACACCCTGCTGGAACGCGCGCCAAGGCTGAAACTGATACAGTCCATCAGTTCGGGGGTGGAGCAGTTTGATCTGGAACAGATCAGGGCACGCAACATCCATCTGTGCAATGCGCGCGGGGCGAATGCCGCCGCGGTTGCCGAACATGCACTTGCCCTGATGCTCAACCTGTCACGCCGGTTGTATGAGGCACGCGATAACCAGCACCGCACCCACTGGTCGGGCACCGGCATGGATGGCCGCCCCCGCCTGCAGGAACTGACCGGCAAAACGGTGCTGATCGTGGGCATGGGCACCATTGGCGACCGGCTGGCGCGGATCTGTCTGGCGCTGGGCATGCGCGTCTGTGGCATGCGCCACAGCACGCGGCCGCTGGATGTGCCCGGCGTTACACAGGTTATGGCCGATGACCTGCATGCCGCCATGGGTCAGGCCGATCATATCGTGCTGACCTGCCCCCTGACCCCACAGACCGAAGGGTTGATGAACCAGCGCGCCTTTGCCGCCATGAAGCGCGATGCCTGCCTTATCAACGTGGCGCGTGGGCGGGTCGTGGATGAAACCGCCCTAATCGCCGCCCTGCGCACGAACGCCATCGCGGGTGCTGCCCTCGACACCTATGCGGATGAACCGCTCCCCCCCACTTCCCCGCTGTGGCAATTGCCCAATCTGGTCATGACCAGCCATGTCGCGGGGGAAACGCAGTTCTATGAACACAATGTCGTGGATATTTTACTGGATAATATCAGGGCGCTGGAAACCGGCGGTCCGTTGCGTAACCAGATTGTATGAAAATATGAATCATTAAAGAAAATTGTGGTGAAGCTTTCTCAAGCTTCAAGGAATGCCGCCTTTTGGGAAAAGGCGGCACGCATAAATTTTTATTATTGTTCAGATACTTTCCCCGGCATGCTTTTTCAGCATGATCAGCGCAAGCAGATAGACAATCAGCCCCCCCACTGAAAACAACGCCCCACCCCAGCCCAGCGCGCCGTAACCGAACTGTCGTGCCAGCAGAAAACTGCCCCCCGCCGCCCCCACGGCATTGGCGATATTGAACGCGGAATGATTGAGGGAGGCCGCAAGCGTCTGCGCATCCCCGGCAAAATCCATCAGGCGTGTCTGCAACGCAGGCCCAAGCGCATTGACAAAGGTTGGCACCAGGAACACGTCAGCCATCAGCGCGATCTGGCTGTGCAGGATATAGGGAAATACCAGCATGGCCACGGCACTGCCTGCCAGCGCGATCAGTGCGGCAAGGTCAAGGTTGCGGTCCACCAGCCATGCGCCCGCATTGGCACCCGCCAGCATGCCCGCGCCCCATACCACCATATACACCATGGATTCCCATTCGGGCACGTGGGTCACATTCTGCAGCACACTGGTCAGGTAGGTATAGATCGTAAACATGCCGCCAAAGCCGATGGCCGCGGTCAGCAATGTCAGCAGCACCTGCGCATTGCCCATGGCGCTGACTTCCCGGAAGGGAGAATTCTGCCGGTTTGGCTGATCGGCGGGAATATAGCGCCACACCCCCAGGAACGTGACGAAACCAAGAATGGCGATCGTAAGATACGCCATACGCCAGCCCAGGTGATTGGCGGCGAATGTTGAAAACGGCGCACCGATCAGGGTCGCAATGGCAATACCCGACAGCACCCGCCCCACGGCCCAGCCCCGTCGCGCGCGTTCCACCATGGATGCGCCAACCAGTGCGGAAATCCCGAATAGTGCCCCATGCGGCAGGCCGGTAATGAAACGCGCGACCTCCACCAGTCCGGGCGTCGGCATGACAATGCTCAGGATATTCCCGAAACAGAACAGCAGCAGCAGCACCAGCAGCAGTTCACGCCGCGAAAGCCGCGCGCCCAGAATGGTGATGAGCGGCGCACCGATCACCACACCCAGCGCATAGGCGGTAATGACATAACCGGCATCAGCCACGGACAATCTGAGGGACCCGGCGAATTCCGGCAGCATGCCCATGATGGCGAATTCCCCCGTCCCCACGACAAATGTGCCAAATGTGAGGATGAAGAAAGCAGCGGTTTTCCCATGCGGGGGCGCGACCTGCGTGATCGCGCCCTTGGGCTGCGTGTTATCTGACATGACGTACCATCCAAAAAGGGCAATCAGGCGGCAGGCTGCGTGGCAGCACGGGCAATGGCAATGTCATCTTCCGTACTGGCGCCCGACACGCCGATCGCGCCCAGCACGACGCCATCCGCCCCCTTCAGCACGACACCGCCACCGAAGCTGGTCAGGCCACCATTGGTGTTTTCCAGGCTGTAGGCCGCACCATCGGGATGCGCGATCGTGCCGAATACGGCGCTGTCCATCTGGAACAGGACGGCCGTGCGGGCCTTCTTCTGGCTGACCTCGATCGCGCCAAGCGGACAGCCATCCATACGGATGAAGGCCATGGGCCACGCTGCCGCATCCACGATGGAAATACTGACGCTGACACCCAGATGTTCCGCCTCGGACCGGGCGGCGTCAAGTAGGGACATGGCACGGGAAAGCTGCACGGTAAAAACCCTCTGTCTTGCGAAGAATAAAGACAGGTTAGACACACGCCTGCGGAATGAAACATGCAAAGACGTGACCGCGCCATTTCTTCAACATTGTTGAACTGATACCTGTTCCACATACCGCATCATCATCCACCCCAGTTGCGCAAGACAGGTGCGGGACAGACGGGACGCCGGGCCGG
Organism: Komagataeibacter ossonobensis; assembly: GCF_057359305.1. Lineage (NCBI taxonomy): Bacteria > Pseudomonadati > Pseudomonadota > Alphaproteobacteria > Acetobacterales > Acetobacteraceae > Komagataeibacter > Komagataeibacter ossonobensis. Next base: position 13,489 of record NZ_JBXAYQ010000024.1, read on the forward strand.
TCAGGCCGATGCTGGCGCGGACTTCCCCCCGTTCACGCCATGGAATGGCGACACAGTTCCAGCCGGGGCGGCAGGCCCCGATATCAATCGCGTAGCCTTTTACCCTGACCGCCTCGATCCGGGTCAGGGTCCGGACATCCAGTGCGCCAACGCGGGTCGCCATAACCCGCTTGCGCAAGCCAGGCACAAACGCAAGGAACACCAGCCCCACCGCAGAACCTTCAAGCTGTTCATGCAGCGGCGGCCTGCCATCGGCTGTCCCGTCATGGCTTTCGAACACCTCCAGATAGGCCGCTTCGTCCCCACTGGGCACGGCCAGATAGACGGTCATGCCACTGTCCCGTGCAATCGCCTGCATGACGGGGCGCAACCGCGCACGCAGGACATTGTCGTCGCCCGCGATGCGCGCAAGGTTCAGGATACGCCCCCCCAGATGGTAGCGCACGTCCCCATGCCTGCGCTGCACATATCCCAGATGGTCAAGGGTCTGGAGGATGTTGTGCGCCGTCGTCTTGCCCAGTCCCGATATCGCGGCAATGTCCTGCAGCCTTGCGCAACCACCCTTCTGTGCAATGATTTCCAAGATGGCGGCTGAACGTTCGATGGACTGGATCAGTCGGGGTATTTTTTCCACGGGCGATATGTTTCCGGCTATATCAGGGATATCCTGCCCTGCCTGTGCATTGTGCCGCAGGTTTCGGACCAGAATGATCCCTACAGGATTTCATCACCCCCGAATAACCCGGAACGGAACAGAAACCTGTCGGGTTATCTTGCTCCCGGGTCTGGAAAAAAATATGCAGATCGTATATATCTTCTTCCATGCGCCTGACCCTGCATACAGATTACGCCCTGCGGACACTGATCTATCTGGGGATCCATACGGATCGCCTGACGTCCATCCGTGAAGTGGCGCAGGCCTATGGCATTTCGGAAAACCATCTGGTCAAGATCATACACAAGCTGGGTCAGGCCGGCTTTGTCGAAACCATCCGGGGCCGTAATGGCGGCCTGAAGCTGGGACGGCCGGCAAGCGCCATCGTGCTGGGGGACGTGGTGCGCCATACGGAAGAAGACATGGCGCTGGTCACATGCATGCACCCTGCGGAGGCAGACAGCAAGGCCACCAGCTGCATCCTGGCGGATGTCTGTCGCCTGCGGGGCGTACTGGGGGAAGCGCTGGGTTCCTTTATCGCCGTCATGGACCACTATACGCTTGCTGATGTCATAACGGATCAGGAACGCCAGCGCCTGGGTCGTCCCCTGCCCGTCTGATCCCATATGCCCGTTGGGGTTGTGGAATGAACTCCATTTTACAATTCCACGCCTGCCGGGGCCGATCACTGATCTAACCGCGGAAAACCGGCAGATTTCCCCTGTCCGGCGTATTCCGCAACCATGCGGGACAATGATTTTTTGCACGTTTCAAGGGTTGGTGATACCTGAAACGATTCTTGCACGCCTGCTGGTGAAATATATACTTCTTGACGAAACTCTGAGGAACCTACTGCCAATGGCTTACGCTACGACCAACCCTTATACTGGCGAGACGCTCGAGACGTTTCCCAATGCCACGGATCAGGAAGTCCAGACCGCACTGACCGAAGCATATGATGTTTTCAAGACCTGGCGGCATACATCCTTTGCCGAACGCGCGAAGGTCATGACGGCGGCAGGCCAGATCCTGCGCCGCGATATCGACAAATACGCCCGCCTGGCGACGCTGGAAATGGGCAAGACCTTTGCCGAGGCGAAGGCCGAGACCATCCTGTCGGCCGAAATCTTTGAATACTACGCAACGCATGCCGAACGCCTGCTGGCGCCAGAAAAACTGCCGGTCGCGGATCCGAAGGAAGGCGACGCCATCCTGATCCACCAGCCGCAGGGCATTGTCTTTGCGATCGAGCCGTGGAACTTCCCGTACTACCAGATCGCCCGCATCATCGCGCCGCAGCTTTCGGCCGGTAACACGGTGCTGCTCAAGCACGCTTCCAACGTGCCGCAGTGCGCGGCGGCTTTCGACAGCCTGATGGCGGAAGCCGGCCTGCCCAAGGGTGGGTTCCGCAACCTGTACGCCGCGCGCCACCACACGGAAATGATCCTGAGCGACCCGCGCGTCTGTGGTGTTGCCCTGACCGGTTCCGAAGGTGCGGGCACCATCATCGCAGGTGTCGCGGCCAAAGCGCTGAAGAAGTCCACCATGGAACTGGGTGGTTCCGACGCCTTCGTGGTGCTGGATGACGCCGATCTGGAAAAGACCGTCAAATGGGCCGTGTTCGGTCGTCACTGGAACGCTGGTCAGGTCTGTGTGTCCGCCAAGCGCCTGATTGTGGCCGATGCCATCTATGACAGGTTTGTCGAACTGTACAAGAAGGGCGTTGCCGAACTGAAGGCTGGCGACCCGATGGACCCGGCCACCACGCTGGCACCGCTGTCATCGCAGAAAGCGGCTGACGACCTGATGGCGCAGGTTGAAGAAGCCAAGAAGCATGGTGCGGTTGTTGAAACCATTGGCGCGCCGGTACCCGAAAAGGGTGCGTTCTTCCGTCCGCTGCTGATGACCAACCTGCACAAGGACAACGAAGCCCGTCACTGGGAATTCTTTGGCCCGGTCACCCAGCTGTACCGTGCGAAGGATGATGCGGACGCCGTCCGTATCGCCAATGACTCCCCCTACGGTCTGGGCGGCGCTGTCTTTACGCGAGACACCCAGCGCGGCGTGAAGGTGGCTGAACAGATCTATACCGGCATGGTGTACGTCAACCACCCGACCATGGTGAAGGCCGACCTGCCCTTCGGCGGTGTCGCCCGTTCGGGCTACGGCCGCGAACTGATCGGTCTTGGCATCAAGGAATTCGTCAATCACAAGCTGATTGATGTCGTGGATATCGACGCCCCGTTCTGATCGGGTCACTATCTCCAGACACGCGGCCTGTCATGAACACAGGCCGCGCCACTGGCTGACCCGCTGGGCAGCCGGTGGCCTGTCCGGCTTCCTTTCGCCAGACACCTTTTTACAATAAGAAATAATTATCCGTTCCAATTTTATGTAAACTGATCCAGTTACATAAAAACAGACGCTGCCAGCCCTATGAAATACATGGTTCATGCGCACTACAGGGTGGCGCCATGCATCCATGTATACGGCACAACAGGAGATCAGGCCGTCAGGACCAATCCTGTTGGGTCACACGATCTGTATGGGGCTGCCTGAATCAGTCAGACCAGAAAATAGTCTGAAATCATAAGAAAGTTTTTGGTGAAGCTTTTTTTAAAGGCTTTGAAGAATGTCGCCTCTAAAAAAAGGGGGCACCCAAAACTTTTATTTTTTATTAGCAATAATTTGTTTCCAAACAGATATACAGAAAACCCCGGCAGCCTTTACGCCATATCATGCAGCGTTATCAGGCCTGCCGGGATTTCGTATCCTGTTACGGCGTCTTGGGAAGCTGCTTGCGCATCTTTTCGACCTGGTCCGGTGTCACCCCATGGTCGCCGCTGCCGAACGTGGCAGTCACGTAATTGACCAGGGCCGCGACCTCGGTATTGCTCAACCGCTGCACATCGGAACCATGGTCAAAGCCGGGCATGTAGGCATGCAGGCCGCCCGCCGTCCGGTCCACACCGTTCAGGACCGTCATGATCAGGTCATCTGGATGTGCGGACCCCACAACCGAATTATGGAACAGCGACGGCGCGTAATGGTCACTGGTGCCCGCGCCGTTACCCCCATGACAGGCCGCACAGTTCGCATCATAAATATGCGGGCCGGTCATTTCATCAAGCTTGTCGATCCGGGTCAGATCGCCCGAACGGATATCCGGCACGTCAAGCGCCTGCCCGAATGCTTCACGTGGGCCATGCTCGGCCTCATCTTCCTTGGCCGGGACCTGAAGGATGTAGGCAGCAAGGGCATGCATGTCATCATCGGTCAGGTGGCTGGTGCTGTGTTCAACCGCCTCGCCCATCGGTCCCGCGGCCTGACTCAGACCGGCGACATGACCGGTCTTGAGATAGGTGACCAGGTCATCTTCACTCCAGTTGCCGATGCCACTTGTCTTGCTTGAGGTAATGTTGGGCGCATACCAGCCCAGAAGGGGCGCACCGGCAAGATAGCTGTCTTCCTTCTCGCTCAGCATCATGTTGCGTGGCGTATGGCAGGTTCCGCAATGTTCAAGGGCGTTGGCCAGATACTTGCCACGGCGCATCTTGTCATACGTGGCGGAATCCCCGGTTTCAGGCGCGACACTGCCCGCGACAAGGTTCCACACCGCCATGGTGATACGCAGGTTGGCGGGGAAGTTCAGTTCCGTTACCGGCGGCGTTACGGCCACCGGCTTCACCCCATGCATGAACCAGGCATACATGGCCTTCACGTCATCATCCGTCATGCCGGAATAGGATACATACGGCATTGCGGGATAAAGGCGGCTGCCATCACGGCGCAGGCCATGGCGCACGGCCTTTTCGAAATCCTCTTCCGTATATTTTCCGATGCCATGATCGGGGTCCGGCGTGATGTTGGTCGAAACGACGTCACCCATGGGCGTGGTGATGCGCAACCCCCCGGCAAAGGGCTTGCCCCCCGGCGCGGTATGACAGGCAACACAGTCACCGGCCGTCGCGATATATTCGCCACGCGCCATAAGATCCGCTGCAGGGGCGGCTGCCGGGGTCGCCGGGGGTGCCGCCGATGTTGCAGCCGGCGGGGGCGCAGCAGGATCATCCGCCCGCGCAGGCATTGCAGACAGCGAAGCAAGGGCCGTGCCCGTGACCAGAACCGACCACAGGATCTTGCGTTTAACGTCAGGCATGGGTCAGTTCTTTTTTAAGCGTATCGGCAACACGCAAGGCAAGTGCTGCGACCGTCAGGGTGATGTTGCCGGTTCCGACCGATGAGAAAACGGACGAACTCGCGATGAACAGGTTTTCGTGGTCATGTGTGCGACAGAAGCCGTCAACCACGGAATCCTTGGGGTCGGTGCCCATGATGGTGCTACCGGCGGGATGGTCCTGCGGGAAGTAACCCGGTGTCCACTGTTCATCCGTGCCATGCATGAGACCGATCAGGTCCTTGAACAGCCCACGGGTGTGTTCGCAGCTTTTCACCGTATATTCAGGCAGCTTGTAATAGACTTCCGGGTGGGGAATACCCAGCGCGTCCTTGTATGTGGCACTCAGGGTCAGCCGGTTGTCGGGATCGGCCAGCCCTTCGTTATGGCTGAACAGCCGCACGGTATGGGAAGCAAGATAGCGGATCTGCTCCTCCAGTTCCTTGCCGACATACCCCTTGGAAATGGCAAGCGCGGTTGCAAGGTCCACCTGGTTGTCATCAACCATGTGCACCAGGTACGCGCCACGTTCGTTACGCCAGTCACCATCACGGAAGTTATCGATCACGTTGGTTTCAAGCGGACCACGGCCGGGCCACAGCGCCTTGTCACCACTGATGAACGTGACCTGTACGCCGGTATGGTCCATCATGTTGCGGCCGACATGGCCGGAACTGTTGGCGATGCCGTTGGGGCTCTGTTCATCGGCCGAGTACAGCATGAGCTTCGCGGTTTCGATGCAGTGCGCCGCAATGACGAAATACTTGCCGGTCACACGGTGCGATCCCTTTTCAGGGTCGTAATAATGCACGGCGGTGACACGCTTGTTCGCGCTGTCACGTTCGATCCGGTACACCACCGCGTTGGGCACGAACTTCGCACCCGCCGCTTCGGCATGGTAGACGGAATAACTGCCGTTATACATCGCCCCGATGGGACAGATCGGCATGCAGTTGTTATGTCCCTCACAGGTCGGGCGGTTGTCATAGGGCCGCGTGTTGCGGGCCTGTGGTTCATGCACGACGCGATACGGGGTCTTGTCACGGATCAGGGTACGAAACTGCTCCGCGGCATAGGAAATGGGCAGCGCATCCATCGGATAGGGCTGCCTGCGCGGCGAACCAAGATCTTCCACCGCCGGATCCGGGCCACAGACGCCCATCATGACCTCGGCCTGGTAATAGAACGGCTCGAGGTCGTCATATTTCAGCGCCCAGTCACGGCCCTGTCCATAACGGGTCTTCAGTTCAAAGTCCGACGGCAGGTAACGCCACGCGCACCCGGCCCAGTGCCATGTCGTGCCACCCATCATGCGCAGGTAGACCTGCTGGTAGGCTTCGGCATCCGGTCCGGTCGTGTGCAGGTACTTGTTCGGCGTTATCTGGTTGGGTGGATGTTCGGCCCAGGGCACGCAGGGAAACGGCCCCTGATAGGAGGGCTTGTTTTCCAGGTTGCGGAAATTATCGACAAAATGCTGGCGGTCGACACGGGGGCCGGCTTCCAGCACGATGACGGAAATACCCGCGCGCGCCAGTTCATTGGCAATGGAACTGCCAGCGACGCCGGATCCGACGATCACGACGTCTGCGGAAAGGTCTTGTTCGGAAGGCATGGAGGATGCTCCGGATATCAGGTGGGTTCTACAACGAATTTCGAAGGCGAAAGGGCAGGTTCGCCAGTTGGAACGGCCACTTCCGGTGGGGTCTGGGTCCAGTAGAACGGCCCGCCCGCAGCGTAGGTCTTGGGATAGATGGCATCCTTGGTGATGTCGAACATCAGCGCGGATCGGTACACAACCACCTTTTCATCGGCAACACCACGGTACCATGCCGTCATGATGTCATGAATGACGTCCTTGAACGCGGCGTCGCTATGTTCGGCAGCTTTAGCCAGTTCGCGGGCGCTGTCGAATTTGCCGCCTGCCATCAGGTCATGCAGCTTCTGTATCTGGTCACGGCGTTCGGGCGTTGCCTTGATGATACGGGCATACAGCGCGCTGCTGATACGGTCATCCAGCACCTCGCGGTCGGTCAGGCGGCGCGAAAGCGCAAGGAACAGCGGTGCGACCGCATCCTGCGCCCCTGCATCAGGGGTGGCGGCAATGCCCCGGCCCGCGCCAAACACCACGGCGGCGGCCCCCATCGCACCCAGCAGCATGTCACGACGCGACATGCGCAATGCGCGGTTCATCCGTATGGCATTGGGGGTGGACAGGTGGATATTGGTGGGAAAACTGGGCTGTTCTGCAGCCATCTGGCGTCGCCTCTCATGCATGTTGGTCCAGCAGGAATGCCGGAAAACAGGCATGACCGTGCGGGATGCAATAATGCCATCACCGATACCGCCACTTACGCCGGGTCTGCAACCTTTTATACTCCCATATTAACGTATAGCAGATTCACGTTCAGCGAGTAAAAGCGGCAAAACCATTATACAGACATGTTTTGTAAAGACATCTGCCCTATTAATATGCCACGCATTGCAAAGTCGGTCACATATCATTTATGCCATCCCATGCAGGACGCCACCGGGGCGAAAACAATACCCGACAGAACATGACAAACATGCATATACCCTGCATCATTACTTGTCCGCGACAAGATAACCACATCCAGACGATATGAACTGCCATGTATTGCCATACCTGTATCATTTATTCATTCAGGAACCGGCAATATATGAAGCTTTTCAGGCAACGGGCGTTCATCTTCCGGAACAAGACCCCGCCCTGTCCCGATAATACAGGTCCGTGGCACGGATATTCCCTACCGGATACCCACACGCCCCCAGGGTCAATGACATTGCAAATCCCATTGCACTGCACATGATCTTCCCCGACTGTTGTCACACAACAGGCCGGAACGGGATTCATGCTGACACGCAGACTGATCATGACGGGCGCCCTGTCGGGCATGGCGGCCATGACAGCACGCCGGGCTTTCGCCGCCCCGTCACTGGCACCCCTGCCCTGCGTCATGGCGCATCGTGGCGCGTCCGCCCTGCGGCCCGAACACACGCTGGCCGCGTATGCCAAGGCAATCGCGGATGGCGCGGATTATATCGAACCCGACCTTGTGCCCACAAAGGACGGCGTGCTGGTCGCCCGTCATGAAAGCCATATTACCGGCACCACGGATGTGGCCAGCCACCCGGAATTCGCCATGCGCCGACGCACACAGACCATTGACGGCGTGAGCGAAACCGGATGGTTCACCACGGATTTCACACTGGCCGAACTCAAGACCCTGCGCGCGCGTGAACGTCTGCCCGACATACGCGCGGCCAACACGCGCTATGACGGGCATTTTGATATTCCGACCTTCGAGGAAATCATCGATTTCGTTGCAGCCGAAGCCGCAACCCGCGGACGCATGATCGGGCTGATCCCCGAAATCAAGAACGCCACGCATTTCCACCAGCTTGGCTTTGTACCGGAGGAGACGTTCCTGCACACCATCGCGGCGCACGAATATACCCGCTACTGCCCGCTGGAGGTCCAGTCCTTTGAAAGCAGCCCCCTGCGCCTGCTGCACGGTCGGGTGCAGGCGATCAACACGCAGGCGCGCCTGATGCTGCTGATGGGCGAACGCACCGAACATGTTCCCGATACGGTGGGTACCGCCAGTCCCGTCACCTTTGGCGATCTCATGACCGCTGAGGGTTTACGCCGCGTGCGGGATTATGCGGATGTGATCGGTCCATCCAATGCGGACATCATACCGCGTGACGCAACCGGCGCATGGCAGGCGCCAACATCGCTGATAGATGATGCGCACCGTGCGGGCCTGCTGGTGCATTCCTATACCTTCCGGCCCGAAAACCACTTCCTGCCCGCCCACCTGCGCAATGACGCAGGCGACACTGCGCGTAACCCGCAGGGATCAATCGCGGAAATCCGGCATTATCTGGATATGGGGCTGGATGGCTTCTTTACCGATGATCCCGCCATCGGCCGCCTTGCCCTGCGCGGCTAGGGCCACCCGTCAGGCACGAGCGGCAGGCCGCCCGCGCACAAGGCGGGTCGCGATGATCATGGCCGCCAGCGTCACTGCCCATGTGATGACCTGCACCCCCATGGGCCGGTCGGAATAACCCAGCAGCGCCTTGGCCGCACGCCCGACCATGCTGCCATCGGACAGCAGCCATGATGTATCCCATACCTCGTAGCCAAGCGCGGGGATCAGGTCATCCCCCGCCAGCAGGCCCGCCGCCTGGCTGGCCATGCCCGCCGCCAGAAAGGCAATCAGCAGTCCCGTCACACTGAACAGCCGGCTGAGTGGAATGACGATCAGCCCCCGGTACAACAGCCACGACAGCGCCGCCCCCGCCGCAATGCCCAGCGCGCCCCCGGTCAGCATGGCCACCGGTCCGGAATGGGTCGAGACCGCGATGCCGTAAAGGAACAGCACGACCTCCACCCCTTCGCGCAGCACGGCCACGGCGACAACGACGGACATGGCGGCCAGCGAGCGTTCACCGGATACGACCTCCGCCCCCAGCGTCTTCATCTCCCCCGCCATTTCGCGTCCGTGGCGGGTCATCCACACCGTATGCCAGCCCAGCATCAGCACCGCGATACACAGGATGGTGGCGGAAAACACGTCCTGCCCATTGCCCGACAGGGCCGCGGACAGGCTGCCCGCGAATACGGCCACGATCGCAGCCCCCGCCACACCCGCCGCAATGCCACCGGCAACCCAGCGCCCGCGCCCGGGAATGCCCTGTGTCGCCGCCAGCACGATACCCACGATCAGTCCCGCTTCCATGACTTCACGAAAGACGATCAGCAGACTTCCCAGCATTCTCAGGGCTCCTGTGTCACGGTGACGGTGCCCGTCGCCTGATCGGGGTGGTAGTCATCAAAGAATTTGTAGGTGCCGGGGTGTAATGGCCCCGCATGGACGGTGATCGTGCCGCCGGAGACCACGATCTTCTCGAATTTCAGGTCGTAGCTTTCGAATTCATCCGTCGTGTCATCATGGTTGTCCAGCATGATCAGGAAACGCTGCCCCGCCGGGACCGTGATGTGGTCAGGGGTGAAATGGTGGTCCTTTACCTCCAGGTGTACGGGATCCATCGCCCTTGCCGCCGGTGCAAGCATGAGTACCGCAAGCCCGGCACATGACAGAACGCTTAGATAACGCATACGGCACACTCCCATAACGCGCGCATGTTATGCGATTTATTATCACTGTCAATTACACCGCTACCCGAACGCCACCATGCAGGTTCCGGAAATACAGATCATGCATAAGAAATATGTGCGCCCTTAAAGATGCGTATCGTTGACATCTTTTTGGTGGGCTTTAAAGATGTGGATATTAAACATCTTTAAAGGATCCCGAACATGGCATCACCTCTGGATGACAGGACCCGCAGCATCATCAAGGCCTGCGTGCCCGCGCTGGAAGCACACGGCCTGGCGATCACGACGGAAATGTACCGCCGCCTGCTGGCCAATCCGGACATTCGTGACCTGTTCAACATTTCGCACCAGAAGGATGGGGAACAGCCAAGGGCGCTGGCGCTTGCGGTTCTGGCCTATGCCCGCAACATCGACAACCTTGGCGCCATGGCCGGTGCGGTCGAACGCATTGCGGAAAAGCATGTCGGGCTGAACATCCTGCCTGAACACTACCCCTATGTTGCCGATGCCCTGCTGGGCGCCATCGCCCACGTGCTGGGGGATGCGGCAACACCCGATATCATGGATGCGTGGGGCAAGGCCTACTGGTTCCTGGCTGAAATCCTGATCGGGCGGGAAGAACAGATTTACGTGGCCCATGCCGCGGCCCCCGGTGGCTGGGTTGGCTGGCGTCCCTTCCGTGTCAGTCGCCGCACGGTGGAAAGTGAGACCGTTACCTCCTTCGAACTGGCGCCCGTCGATAGCAAGCCCGTCATGCGCCATGTGCCGGGGCAGTATCTCAGCTTCCGCCTCGACGTGCCGGGATATGGCTCGGAACGACGTAATTACAGCATTTCCTCCGCCCCCGGTTCACATGCCTACCGCATCAGCGTCCGCCGTATCGACAATGGCGTGGTATCCGACTGGCTGCATGACAGCGTGCAAGAGGGCACGGTGCTGCAGGTTTCCGCACCGGCGGGTGATTTCACGCTGGGCAACCCGGCCCCCGCACCCATCGTATTCCTCAGCGCGGGCTCTGGCCTGACGCCATTCATTTCCATGCTGGGCGCGCTGGATGCGGCTGCGGCCACGGGCGTGCGTTACATCCACACCACCCGTACGCCCGCAACGGAAGCCTTTGGCCCCTATATCCGCGACCTTGCCGCAAAGGGCATGCTGCGCGCCGACCTATTCTACAGTCGCGCAACACCGCTGGCGGCGCAGGACACCACGGGCGTCACCACCCGTGCAGGTCGCATGACACAACCATGGCTTGGGCGGGAAATCGACCGGGCCGCAACCTATTATATCTGCGGTCCCGACGGCTTCATGCGTGATACCATCGCCACGCTGAAGGCAGGTGGCGTGCCCGAAAGTCAGATCCGTTTTGAATTCTTCGGTTCGGCGGCGGATGCGGCACTGGTGGGATAAGCATGGCGCACACCATCCATGTCAGGCGGGTTTACGACCCGCCCCGACCCGATGACGGCCACCGCGTGCTGGTGGACCGGCTGTGGCCCCGCGGGGTCAGCAGACAGCGCGCCGACCTGACGCTGTGGCTGAAGGACATTGCCCCCAGTACTGCCCTGCGACAATGGTTCGGCCATGACCCGTCCCGGTGGGACGGGTTCCAGGAACGCTATATCGCGGAACTGCGGGCCAATCCCCAACCGGTGCAGCAGTTGCTGGACATGGCGCGCGCTGGCCCCCTGACCCTGCTGTATGGCGCGCGTGACACGCAGCATAACGAGGCGGTTGTGCTGGCCGCCTGCCTGCATCGCCTGCTTGACCACGCAGCCTGAACGATCCCGCCATGTCCCGTTTCCACATGACAGAAGGCCTGTCTCCCGACCCGACCGGTCGCGGGAATATGCCTTTTTTTTCGTGTGCATATGCCCTGCCGTCACGTGATGGCAGGGGAACCAAAGCCGTGGACGCTCCTTAGCAGAACATTGGCATGCCCTGACCGGCACATCATTCCTGTTCCACTGGTCGTCCATCACGACGGTCCTGTCGGGCGGGGCCGCCTGCCAAATGGAAGGACCGCGTATCATGATTACCGTGCATCATCTGGACAATTCACGTTCACAACGGATCCTGTGGCTGCTGGAGGAACTGGAAATCCCCTACGAAATCCGGTTTTACAAACGCGACCCCAAGACCATGATGGCCCCCAAATCCCTGCGCACCATCCACCCGCTGGGCAAGGCCCCGGTCATAACGGATACGGATGGCAACGTAACGCTGGCGGAAAGCGGGGCGATCATCGAATACATCATTGATAAATACGGTAATGGCCGACTGGCGCCCGCGCGGGACACGCCGGAATACACCCGCTTCATATACTGGCTGCATTATGCGGAAGGCTCCGCCATGCCGCCGCTGCTGCTCAAGCTGATATTCGCGCTGCTGCCCAGGCGCGCGCCCATGCCGCTGCGTCCCTTCGCTTTCCTGATCGCCTGCGGGGCGCAGTCACGGTTCATCAATCCGCAGGTCAAGCTGCACATGGATTACTGGGAACGCAGCCTGTCTGAAAATGAATGGTTTGTGGGCAATGACCTTACCGCAGCCGACATCCAGATGAGCTTCCCGCTTGAGACCGCCGCCGCACGCGCCGGGGCCACCGATAACCGGCCCCATGTGGGGTCATTCCTGCGCCGCATCCATGACCGTCCCGCCTACCAGCGCGCCCTGCTGCGGGGCGGGAAATATGCCTATGCCGATGCCGGGAGCAGTCCCGCGTCCTGACATGCCCAAGGCGGCATGATACGAATTGGTGGAGGGACTGTCTGAAACAGACAGATCATTGCAGCAGCTGAGATCAAAAGCGGCGTGCCCGGAAACTTTTATTATTTTATCAATGATTTGTTGCAAAACGGTCTTTCAGCGCCGGTTGGGCCATGGTTTACGCTCCGTGCGCGTTCGTATTAAGTGCGCGGGCATTCCATCCGCCTGAGGTTCCATGATTCGCCTAGACAACATCACCAAGCATAATGGCCAGCGTCTGGTCTTCATCGAAGCCTCGGCTGCCCTGCAGAAGGGGGAGAAGATCGGTCTGGTCGGGCCCAACGGGGCGGGCAAGACTACCCTGTTCCGCATGATTACGGGACAGGACGAACCTGATGAGGGCAATATCCTGATCGATCGCGGGGCCACCATCGGCTTTTTCAGTCAGGACGTGGGCGAAATGGCCGGACGCAGCGCGGTGGCCGAAGTCATGGATGGCGCGGGCGCGGTGTCCGAAATCGCGGCCGAACTGTCGGCGCTGGAAGCCGCCATGGCCGATCCCGAACAGATGGACCAGCTTGACAGCATCCTTGAACGCTTTGGCGAGGTGCAGGCCCGTTTTGAAGAACTGGGCGGTTACGCGCTGGACAGCAAGGCGCGCGAAGTGCTGCACGGCCTTGGTTTCAGTCAGGAGATGATGGATGGTGACGTGGGGCGGCTTTCGGGCGGGTGGAAAATGCGCGTGGCCCTTGCGCGCATCCTGCTCATGCGCCCCGATGTCATGCTGCTGGATGAGCCGAGCAACCATCTCGACCTTGAAAGCCTGATCTGGCTGGAACAGTTTCTGGCGGGCTATGATGGCGCGCTGCTCATGACATCGCATGACCGGGCTTTCATGAACCGCGTCATCAACAAGGTGATCGAGATTGATGGCGGCAGCCTGACCAGCTTTTCCGGTGATTACGAATTTTATGAACAGCAGCGCGCCCAGAACGAAAAGCAGCAGCAGGCCCAGTTCGACCGCCAGCAGGCGGCGCTGGCCAAGGAAATCAGTTTCATCGAACGCTTCAAGGCCCGCGCCTCCCACGCGGCACAGGTACAGAGCCGTGTAAAGAAACTGGAAAAGATTGACCGCGTTGAACCACCCAAGCGGCGGCAGGCGCTAAGTTTCGATTTTCCGCCCGCACCCCGGTCGGGCGAGGACGTGGTCAAGCTGCGTGGCGTGGACAAGCAGTATGGCGAACGCGTCATCTACCACGACCTTGACCTGCTGGTGCGGCGCAAGGAGCGGTGCTGCATCCTTGGCGTCAACGGCGCGGGCAAGTCCACACTGCTCAAGCTGGTGACGGGCACGACACAGCCCGATGCGGGCACGGTCACACTGGGGGGCAGCGTGAAAATGGGCTATTTCGCCCAGCACGCCATGGACCTGCTGGATGAAAGCCGCACGGTGTTCGAGACACTGGATGATGCCTTTCCACTGGCCAGTCAGGGATCACTGCGCGCCCTTGCGGGCAGCTTCGGCTTTTCGGGCGATGAGGTGGAGAAAAGCTGCCGCGTGCTGTCGGGCGGGGAAAAGGCCCGGCTGGTCATGGCGCTGATGCTGTTTGACCCACCCAATTTCCTGGTGCTGGATGAACCGACCAACCATCTGGATATCGCAACCAAGGAAATGCTCATCAACGCGCTGGCCCAGTACGAGGGTACGATGCTGTTCGTATCGCATGACCGGCATTTCCTGTCCGCGCTGTCCAACCGGGTACTGGAACTGACACCGGACGGTATCCACCAGTATGATGGCGGTTACAGCGAATATGTCGCCCGCACCGGACAGGAAGCGCCGGGACTGCATGCCTGATCGCGGGCACGTCACTTGAAAATACCACAGGGGGGTATAAATCAGGGTTAATACGCGAAGGAGTGCCGCCGTGTCCCAGACCCTGAGTTTCCCCGTGGGCGGCATGTCATGCGCCGCATGCGCCGCGCGTATTGAAAAAATCCTGAACCGTCAGAACGGCGTACACGCCAGCGTCAATTTTGCCACCGGGCGCGTGCAGGTGGTGCTGGACACGCCTGCCGCCACGATCAGTGCGGTTGTCGCGGCCATACGCAAGGCCGGTTTTACGGTGGATGAAAGCAGCATCGACCTATCGATCACCGGCATGTCCTGCGCGGCGTGTGCCGCGCGGATTGAAAAGATCCTCAACCGCCTGCCCCTGACACAGGCCAACGTGAACCTGGCCACCGAACGGGCGCATATCGTATTCGTGCCCGGTCTTGCGGATGCCGACACCTTCATCGCCCGCATTGAAAAAGCCGGTTTTGGCGCAGCATTGGTCAATGACAGCGCGCCGGATGACACGCATGCCCGCCGCATTGCCGCATGGCGTGCGGAACGCGCCCATTTCGTGCTGCTGCTGATCCTGTCGCTACCATTTTTTGTGCAGATGGTGCTGATGCCATTTGGCGCCATGTACATGATGCCCGGCTGGCTGCAGCTTGTACTGGCGGGGGTAGTGCAGTTCTATGGCGCACGCCATCTGTACCAGCGCGCATGGAATGCCGTGCGGGGGGGGGGCGCGAATATGGACGTGCTGGTGGTGATGGGGACCAGCATTGCATATTTTTTCAGCGCCACTGCCGTAATCGCCCACCTGCACCAGCCTTTGTATTTCGAGGCCAGTGTCGCGATCATCACCCTGATCTCCCTCGGCAGGCTTATGGAAGCGCGCGCACGTGACCGGACCAGTGCCGGGCTGGAAAGCCTGCTGAAGCTGCAGCCGCGGCTTGCGCATGTTCTGGTCAATGGTGCGATGGTGGACCGCCCCGTGGCGAATGTGCGCGTGGACGACATATTCGTGGTGCGCCCCGGTGAAAGCATTCCGGTTGACGGGCAGGTGCGTGAAGGCACATCCGAAGTCAACGAAGCCATGCTGACGGGTGAAAGCCTGCCGGTGCTGAAGCAGGCGGGCGCGCGGGTCTTTGGTGGCACCATCAATACCAATGGCGTGCTGCGGGCGACAGCCACCGGCGTGGGGCATGACACCGCGCTGGCGCATATCGTGAAAATGGTGGAACAGGCGCAGGGGTCAAAGGCGCACGTGCAGCGACTGGTGGACCGGATATCGAATATCTTCGTGCCCTCGGTCATTGCCATTGCACTGGTTACGTTCGTGATCGGCTGGCTGGTGACGGGCAATGCGACATGGAGCCTGGTTTCCGCCGTGTCGGTGCTGGTCATCGCCTGCCCGTGCTCGCTGGGGCTTGCAACGCCTACGGCCATCATGGTGGGGACGGGACTGGGTGCGCGCTGTGGCATCCTGTTCCGCAATGCGGATGCGCTGGAACGCGCGCAGAAGCTGACCACCATCATCATGGACAAGACCGGCACCCTGACCGAAGGCCGGCCCACCGTCAGTGACGTGGTGCCCGCGCCGGGGATGGATGCCAGCAGGCTGCTTGCGGTTGCCTGCGCACTGGAACAGGATTCCGAACATCCGCTGGCCCGCGCCATTGTCGATCACGCCACGGCGGCGGGCCTGTCACCACTGCCGGCAGGCGATTTCCGCGCGGTGCCCGGCATGGGGGTAACGGCCATGGTTGACGGTGCACCGGCATGCCTTGGTTCCCCCCGTTTCGTGGCGGATCATGGCGTTGCATCTGATGACACCATGACCGCCCGGCTGGAACAGGAAGGCAAAACCGTCATCGCCGTCGCGGCCAATGGACAGTCGATTGGCCATATTGCCCTGATGGATCGTCTGCGCCCCGACGCCATACGCACCGTAAGTGCGCTGAAGGCCGCTGGCATCCGGGTCATGATGCTGACGGGCGACAACCCGCGCAGTGCGGCCATGGTCGCGAAACAGGCGGGCGTGGATGATTTCATGGCCGGTGTCCTGCCGGGTGACAAGGCACAGGCGGTCACGGCCTGCCACGATCAGGGCGGCGTGGTCGGCATGGTGGGGGACGGGATTAATGATGCCCCGGCGCTGGCTGCCGCCGATGTCGGTTTCGCCATTGGCGCGGGGGCGGCCATTGCGCTGGACACGGCCGATATCGTGTTGATGAAAAGTGAGCTGACCAGCGTGCTGGACGCCATTTCCCTGTCGCGCGCCACGCTGTCCAAGATCCGTCAGAACCTGTTTTTCGCCTTCATCTACAATATTCTTGGCCTGCCGCTGGCGGCGTTCGGGCTGCTCAACCCGATCGTGGCGGGGGCCGCCATGGCCATGAGTTCGGTATCGGTCGTCAGCAATTCCCTGCTGCTCAATCGCTGGAAGCCGGGCGGGCGGATATGACGCACTCCCACAGCGTAGGCACATGGAATGGCTTGTGATAGCCATATAAACGCGACAGGACAAAACAGCGAAGGCACGCATGGCAAAGCATGACGAACGGATGACACAACCGGCAGGCTACGCGCATTGCGCCCCATCCACTGACAAAAAAGTGGAACAGCCGCACAAGAAGGCCCTGGTCAACCGTGTCCGCCGGATTGAGGGACAGGTGGGTGGCGTGCTGAACATGATCGAGGATGACCGGTACTGTGTCGATATCCTGACCCAGATTTCAGCGGTGAAATCGGCACTGGATGGTGTCGCCATCCAGATCCTGTCCACCCATGCCAAGGGCTGCGTGCGCCAGTCGGTCATGGATGATGGCGGGGACGAGGCGATCGAGGAAATGCTGGGCATCGTGCGCAAGCTGATCCGCTGATAAAAAACCGACAAATGAAAATCAAAGTTTTTGGGCACCGCCTTTTTCAACAAGGCGGCGTTCTTTGAAGCTTTTTTCAAAAAGCTTCACCAAAAACTTCTTTGTATTTCGCACCATGTCGCATGGGCGGCTTTGTGGGATACGCCCTGCGCCTGCATGCGCAAAACAGGCATCTGTCCCGTAACACCTGCGCCAATACGTGGAAAAACACTTTCCTTTATGCCCCCCATGGGTATTATGCAGACACGTTCTGTTATACGACTTGCCTGTGCTTGGGAGCCCTGAATGATCAGGACACATGGCCGGATCTGGATTGGCCTGCTGGCCTGGCTGCTGATGCAGACCGGGCTGCTGGTCGCATCCTTTCCCGCTACCGCACAGGCGCAAGACGCGATGGTGCCCTGCACCAACGCCATCGCCCCCCATTGCATGACACCGGCACAACTGACCCGGATGGCGCACATGCACCATAAGGAAGGTCAGTGTTGCCACGTCCATGTCAGTTCAACCGACATGCCCGCCCCCCTGTCCGCCCTGCTGCCCCCGCAGCCGGGGGCCGGCACACAGTCCTATTCGCCACCGCCGCAGGCCCGCCTGGCGGGCGGTGACTGGCTGCGCCCCATGCGGCCCCCCAAATCCCGGAACATGCACGCGCCATCAGGCGTATGATGTACCCGCCATCCCATCGGGATGGTGGGATGTGACTGCCCTGTTTCCGGAATTTTTCCCATGTTCAATGCCTCTCGCACGCGGGACGGCCTGACACGTCGCCGTTTCGTCACGGGTATGGGGGCGGGTGGGCTGCTTGCCGCCCTGCCCGCTTCCGCCACCCCCGTCACACCGGGTATGGTCCCTGCCGCATCCAGTGCGACATGGAACCTGCGCGTCGGCCGCAGGCGTATCGAAATCGACCGCAAGGTCCTGCACGCCCCCTGTATCGGGGGGGATGTACCCGGCCCCATCCTGCGCTGGCGGGAGGGAGACAATGTAACCCTGAACGTCACCAATACGCTGCGGGATGAGGATACCTCCATCCACTGGCATGGCATCCGCCTGCCTGCCAGCATGGATGGCGTGCCGGGACTGAGCTTTACCGGCATCCCGCCCGGTGAGACCTTTACCTACCACTTTCCCGTCCGGCAGAGCGGAACCTACTGGTACCACAGCCATTCAGGCATGCAGGAAGCACAGGGGCTGTACGGCGCCATCGTCATCGACCCGCACCGTCCCGATCCGAATGCATGCGCGCGGGATTATGTCATCGTGCTGTCCGAATGGACCGACGTGTCACCCATGGACATGATCAGCAACCTCAAGATGCAGGATGATTACTATGTCTTCCGCCAGCGCACGCTGGCGTCCCTGCCGCGTGAGGCCCGTGCGGCGGGTGGGGTCGGTGCGGCGCTGAAGGACCGGCTGCAATGGTCGCGCATGCGCATGGCCGCAACGGATATTTCCGATGTCACGGGCATTATCTACACCTACCTGTTGAATGGCCACGCACCCGACATGAACTGGAGCGGCCTGTTCCGCCCAGGGGAGCGGGTGCGGCTGCGCTTTGTCAACGCTGCCTCCATGACGTTTTTCGACATCCGCATACCCGGTCTAGAAATGCTGATGGTGCAGGCGGATGGCAATGATGTCGAACCCGTGCCGGTAGATGAATTCCGGATCGGCGTGGCCGAAACCTATGACGTGATCGTCCGCCCGCGCGACAGCCGGGCCTATACGATCTTTGCCCAGAGCGAGGACCGCACCGGTTATGCCCGTGGCACGCTAGCCCCGCAGCCCGGCATGGCCGGTCCCATTCCCCCCATGGACCCGCGTCCGGTGCGCACCATGATCGACATGGGAATGGGCGACATGAAAACGGGCGAAGACATGAAGGGCATGAACATGTCCGGCATGACGAAAAAAAATGCCCCAATGAACGGCATGGACATGCCCGACATGGACCATGGGGACATGGGACATATGGACATGGACCACATGGACCACATGGACCACATGGACCACATGGACCACATGGACCATGCCATGCCCGCCGCGCCGGTCATGGAAGTGGATGATCCGGGTCCGCCACCCGTCAATGTCGAAAACCAGAATGTCGCGAAAATGCCGGTGGACCGTCTGGGCAGCCCCGGTGACGGGCTGGAACATAATGGCCGCCGCGTGCTGAATTACCGGCAGCTACGCGCCACCCGTCCCGGCACCGACCCCCGCCCGCCATCGCGTGAGATCATCCTGCACCTGACCGGCAACATGGAACGCTACATATGGGGGTTCAATGGCCGAAAGTTCTCTGAATCCGGCCCGATCCGCCTGAAGCTGGGCGAACGGGTGCGCTTTACGCTCATAAACGACACGATGATGGAACATCCCGTTCACCTGCATGGCATGTGGAGCGAACTGGAAAACGGTCAGGGTGACTACCGCCCGTACAAACACACCATCATCTCTCAACCGGGATCCCGGTTGAGCTATCTTGTCACGGTCGATGCGCCGGGCATGTGGGCCTATCACTGTCATCTGATGCTGCATATGGAACTGGGCATGTTCCGCACGGTGATCGTGGCATGAGGGGCGCGCTTCTGCTGGCGGCCCCTATCGTGGCCGCCATGACCGTGCCTGCGCTGGCGCAGGTTCCTTCCACCACCACACCCGCGGCAACGCAGGCGACAAAACCGACCTACCATGCGGCTGATACCCCATCGTCAACACCGGTCGTGTATCTGGGCAACATGAAGCCGGTCATGGATCATGCCAGCTATTTCCATGGCATTCTGGATGAATTCGAGGGGCGTTACGCCCCCGGTGGTTCGGATTTCCGCTGGGATGGTGAGGCATGGTACGGCACGGATTATAACCGGGTCTGGCTCAAGACCGAGGGTACGCTGGAGCATGGCCGCCTGCATGACGGGGACCATGAACTGTTGTACAGCCGCGCGATCTCACCTTATTTCAATGTACAGGCCGGCGTGCGCGCGGATATTGACGACGGGCCGACACGCACATGGGGTGCGCTGGGGGTACAGGGACTGGCGCTGTATGAATTCGAATTCCAGGCCACTGCCTATGTTAGCGACCGCGGGCGGTTCGCCACCCGTATCGAAGGGTCTTATGACTTCCTGCTGACCAACCGGCTGATCCTGCAGCCGCAGGCGGAATTCAACCTTTATACCAAATCCGATCCAGCACGACAGGTTGGCGCGGGCCTGTCGGATGTCGATGCGGGACTGCGCCTGCGGTATGAGGTATGGCGTAAATTCGCGCCATATGTCGCGGTATCCTATGCCGGATATCTGACGCAGGCCCGCCGGATCGTGCATGACCAGCGCGGGGAGACAGGGGCATTACGCTTTACCTTTGGCATTCGAAGCTGGTTCTGATTCATGACGGGATCCACCTAACGTGACAAAGGCAATTGTCGCGGCGTATACCGGACCTTATATCTTGACTCACGGATGCATACCGTAATGGCGGAAACCCATGCCTTCCGTCGTATATCGGAATGCAGCCATGGACCCTTCGTGGTCGTGCAAAACCGTACCCATGATTTTTTCCTGATGGAGGATTGGGAAAATGCCTATCTGTAAATCTGCCAGAACAGGCGCGTTCTGCGCGCTGACGGCCATGCTGATTGGTGGCGGCCTGGCCACACGCCTGGCACAGGCCCAGACGCTTACGGTCATTGATGCCAGCGGGCACAAGGTGGGCGTGATCGTACCCCGACAGGTGGAAGCCCCACCCATGTTTGATGCGATCGACCAGATGATGGACCGCGAATTTGCCGAAATGGAAGCACGGCAGCAGCGGATGATGCGCCTGATTGACCAGACCATGCCCAACCCGGCAGCCGCCCTGCCCACCCCGGCCCTTGATACCCGTGACGATCACGAACAGGCCAGCGTGTACCAGAGCGTCACGACCATATCATGGGGCAGCAACGGCACCCCATGCAGTCAGACCGTGACCAGCACCAGCAATGGCCATGCCGCCCCCGTCGTTCAGGTCGCGACCCGTGGCGATGCCGCCTGTGCTGCAAAAATGGCCCCGGCCACCAACCGACAGGCCCCAGCCACACGGACACAGGACCTGACCCCGGCCGTGGATACAGCCCCTGTCCCCGCACAGCGGGCCATGCCGCATCCTTTCTGAGGGTACCTGTATCCCATCCCCCGCCCGTGCCCTACCGGCATGGGTGGATCGGGGGATTTATTTGCCCGGACAACCAATCGATAAAAATAAAAGTTTTGGGTGAAGCTTTTTTCCAAACACTTCAGGAAACGCTGCCTTGTTGAAGAAAGGCAGCATTCAAGAACTTTTATTACTTTTTATCACCGAATTGTTTTCAGAACGGCTTCCAAAAACCATGCAGGGATACGATTATCCAGCGCATGGTTTTCGGGCGCAGCGGATATGGACGCATCCTGTCCGTCGTCCATAACCGTATCATGGCCGCATTTATTTACTGAAAAGATGGCCGATGCGATCCCATACATACTTCGCCATTATTTCATGCCCGGCCTGATTGGGATGCGTCGTATCGGGATCCCATGTTTCATGGTCAAGCACGTTGGCAAGGGGCTGCCCGGCAGCAAAAGGGTCGATGGTGATGTCAGCGCCGATGGCACCCTTCGTTATGGCATCATGCACGGCGGCACGGGGGGAACCTCCGGTCTGGGCCTCGTCAATGATGGCGACGGTATAACCCGCCGCCTTCAGGCGACTGACAATCTGCGTCAGGTTCTGCACCGTGTCGGCAGCGGGAATATGGTAGGCAGGCAGGTGATCATTATAGCCGCCAAAGACAACGGCCACCTTGCGCGCGGCGCCCCGGGCCACGGTCTCGGCAGCGGGCAGCATGTCGAGCATCTGCCGCGTCGTCGCCCCTGATACCGCGAAATCATAACTCTGGTAACGCGCGAAGCGCTGCATGAGATACGGCCAGTTACGGCCATCATGCACGCGAAAACCTTCGGTGCGGCTGTCACCGATAGCGACAAAAACGTCACGCAACTGCGGCATGTAATTCCCTACTGCTGCAGCAGACGCGGCAAAGGCCTGTGTCTCCCCCGCCGCCGGGGCGTGGTCGGCTATGACAATACCGGTCCATTGCCCTGTATTGCGCCCCTGCACGAACCATGATCCGCCATCGGCATTGTAGCCGATATACCCGCCCGACAGCGTACCGCCGGGCAGCATGCCCGGCAGGGTGACGTGCGCATTGCCCGCCTGCAGCGTGTAGCCACCAGGACCTGCGGCCACGCCAGACGCCGCGGGCGAACTGGTAATGACCATGTCCGTGCGCAGGTCGGGGCTGCGCGTGTCGGCAACATGGACAAACCCGTCAAGGGTATAGCTGCCCATGAAGGCCTTGAATTCTTTCCCGCTGCCCGCCTGCCCCAGCAGGACCGGCACGGGCACGGCCGCATTACCCGAATTGGACGAGGCATAGGTCCCCGTGGTCCCGAAGAAGAAGCCATCGCCCGCAACCTTCAGCCCGTCTGGCAGCACGAAGCCGCCAGAACCGTTTTCCTCACCCCATGACAGGGTATCGATCCCCCCGACCCTGACCGCGCCGATATGGACGGCATGGCGGTCTGGCGTTGCCGTAATGTGGTTGCCATGCCCGGACTGGTCATACACCCGCACCACATTGGCGAACGTACCGGGATCGCGGGCGGATAGCGCGCGTTGCAGGGCTGCGGTATCCAGTCGGCCATCGCCACCAATGGCCAGCGTGATGGTCACCATCCGGCCTGCCGACATCGTCTCGATATCAAGGGCAGGCCCGGTATAGCCACTGACCAGCCGCATCGGCCCACCGGCAAAGACGGTGTGGGAACCGAATGCATCGCCCGGCAGGCGGACCGCAACATTTTCCCACCGGGCATCACCCGGCGCCACCGACACCGCGTGCCATACCCGACCTGATGCCTGCCACAGGTCCCCTGCAGCATAGCCCCGGCGGCTGTCATCATCACGTCGGGGCGCGCGATCCAGCCCGGTGCCCGCATGGTCGGCTGCGGGGATACACACCGTATCTCCACCCGCCAGCCCACATCCTGCCGCCTGCGCCTGTGCCAGAAGCGATGGCGCGGCGATGGCCGCAAGGAGGGCTGCAACCTGTCTGCGCGTTTTCATCTCATACTGTTCCCGAAAGGTGATGGGACCGTACAGGTGCCCGGCATTGAAGGATAATGGCGTTACTGGCCATCAAGGGTGTAGTGCGCCATCCACATGCCGCTGGTCTCCGACCAGCTGCCCGCGCGACTGTAACCACCTTCCAGCCCCACGCGCAGCCGGTGGTCCACCTGATAGACAAGCCGCCCGCGCACGTTGCCCGCAAGGCCGCTTGCCCCCCCGTCACCATAATAGCTTGGCGGATTTTCATCGCCCTTTGCCTGCAACGCATTGCTGGTCGGGAAATAGGGCGCACTATTGCTGTGATAATACTGGTATCCCGCTTCCCCACGCAGGAACCACGTCCAGCGCCTGTCATGTCCCGACCATTCGACCGGCACCATGGCACCGTAATACTGCTGTGGCGAGAAGTATCCACCCTGTCCCCAGGTAAAGAAGTAGGCATTGCGCTTATACCCGAAATACATAAGGTCAAGGCCGACACGCAGCCACTGCCGGTCATGCCACTGCCATACGGTGGCGCTGCCGCCCGCGCCGGCCTCGGTCTCGGTATTGCCAATGACGTTGGTCCCGCTGAGATAGGCGAAACCGCCGCCTGCATACGCATTCCACCCCGGCGCGGACCATTCCAGCGCGCCATGGCCGAACAGGCGCGTCACCCCGCCCCACAGCTTGCCCGTGCCCGGGTCGCGTTCCCCCGCATAGGACAGTTCACTATCCGTCACCATGCGCCGCCCGCCACTTATGCGCAGGCCAAGGTTACGGGTCAGGCGCGGGGCGAATTCCAGCCCGCCCACCACATTGGTGATGGGGAAGCCAAGCGGGGAAGACCCCACATCGGCCGAAAACCAGTGGTTGACGTAATTCAGGCTCAGCCCCACGCCCTGCGTGTAGTAATGATGATAGCCCCACGGCTGCGCGCCATTGACCGCGACCGTCCCGAACTGGTGGGCGGAATAGGCGTTATCCAGCGGATCCCCCGTGAACAGCAGTGTTGGCGTCACGGAAAAGGACAGCCGGTGTTCCCATGATTCAAACGGCAGGGTGGCGGTGATGGGAATGGCGAATTCCGTCAGCTGTCCCAGCCCCGCAACCCCCGTACGGCTGCGCACGAAGGTATTGGCGTCGAACTGCGGCGAAATGGAATCACGCAGGTAGACGATCTGCCGGTCCATCGCCTCGGGGCTGTCATCCTCGGGGATGTAATGGTAGCTCGCCGGCAGGGTCGCGCCATGCAGGTCAAGGTATTCGCTGTCGATATACGGCCAGCGGTAATCGGGCAAGAAGCTTTCATGCCCGCCGCATTCGCCTTCCCCATCAAGGCTGCACTGGGCATGCCGGGCATGTTCCACATCCACCAGCTGCGCGCGCGAATTGCCCTCGATCCGTTCAATGTCGGAACGGACTTCCCAACTCATCGGACCATTGGGGTCTTCATGGGCCAGTTGTGTGGCATAGCCCTTTGCCTGCGCCAGCTGGTGGGCACCACCGGCGTCACGCGCGGCGGCGGCCAGCGCATAAATATTGTTGGGCTTCAGCCGCAATGCGATCTCGTCCTCCTCCAGCGCGCGCGCAGCCATGTTCCGGGTCTGGTACACACGCCCCATGGCCAGATGGGCCTCGGCGGAATCCGGGTGGCCGCGCAGCACGGGGGCGAGCACCTGTGCCGCCTGCGCTGTCTGACCATAACGGTCGAAATTATCAGCGGTCATGACCGCAAGGCCAATGGCGATCTGGTCGCGCGCACGCATCTGCTCGAACGTGATATCGGCGGGATGCGCCTTTGCCATGTTGTCAAAGGCATCAAGGCAACGCGTCGTGTCAAAGGACGAACGCATGCGCAGGTACATCCCCGCATAGGCCAGCATCTGGGCGGCATGCGGCGGCTGCGTCAGGCTTTCCTCACGCGCCAGCGCCTGGGCCGCATCCTGCGGCGCATGCCGCGCCAGCAGGGCGGCGGCAATGCGCATGCCGCGCTCACCCGTCGGGTCAGGCCGGTCAGCCAACGCCACAAGGGCGGCATTGTCCGCGGCAGGCGGATGGTTGAGTTCGGCTATGCGCCGGTCAAGCGCCAGCAGTTCGGCCACGCTGTCCATGCCCGGCGTGCGGCCAGTTTTGGGCAGGCGTTCCAGCAGCGCGCTGGCGGCCGCCATGTCATGGCGGCCCATGGCGTAGATGATGCCTGCCTGCAGCGCTTCGGCCGACGCGTTGCGCGGCGTGGTCATGTCATCCATCAGGGCCTGCGCCGCCGCAT
This sequence comes from Komagataeibacter ossonobensis, assembly GCF_057359305.1. NCBI lineage: Bacteria > Pseudomonadati > Pseudomonadota > Alphaproteobacteria > Acetobacterales > Acetobacteraceae > Komagataeibacter > Komagataeibacter ossonobensis. The sequence goes on from NZ_JBXAYQ010000024.1 coordinate 39,293, forward strand.
GGTCACCCGTGTCGTCAAGCGCATGCGCCAGCTTGAGCCGTACCCACGGGTCACCGGGTTCGAGTGCGTGCGCGCGACGCAGCAGGGCGATGCGGCTGTCACTGTCAGTTGCCCGGTCAGCCTGTGCGGACAGCGCGGCAACCGCCAGCCGCAGCGCCAGCACCGGATTCAGCGGGTCAAGGCGGGCAATGATCGCATCCACTTCCGTGCCGTCACCCGTCTGCACTTCCAGCATGCCAAGGTTGAACAGCGCCTCGGCATTGCGTGGCGCGCGGCTTACGACCTCGCGGTACAGCCGTTCGGCCTCGGCCATGTTCCCCTGCCTGCGCTCAAGCAGCGCCTGCAGCGACAGCACCGTCAGCGTATTGCCCGGCCGGCGGCCCAGGGTCGCAAGGTCGGTGCGCGCCGCGTCATAATCCCCGGTATTGATGGCATGCACGATGCGCGCCACCAGCGGGTCCATGCCCGTGCCGCCAGATTCCAGCGCCTTCAGCGCCGCGCGCCAGTGCGGGGCGGTTTCGGGGTCGGCCTGGATGGCCTGCATGAAATACTGCCGCGCCAGCACCTGTTGCTGGCGGGCCTGCGCCACCAGTCCCAGCCCGCCCAACGCATCGGGATCATGCGGGTTGAGGACCACGGCGTGATGGAATGCCGCTGCCGCCGCATCAAGGTTGTGGCGCGCCAGCAGCGCGTAACCCTGCTGGTGGAAGTTCGCGGCGTCAACGGCGTCCTGCGTTTCCTGCGCCTTTTTCAGGCGCACGGTGAACTCCGTATCATCGGGATGCAGGGCCAGCCATTCATTATAAAGCGGAATGCTCTGCCCGGTCACCGGTTCCCACAGCAACGCATCACGCCATGCCGCGACCGCGTCATTGCGGATCTGGGCCGATACGTTGGATTTCGCAAGCATGCGCAGCCCGTTCAGACCTTCCTCCCGCGAAGTGACACGGTAGGTCAGGATACGATCAAGGCACAGCCGTGCATCAATATCGCGCGGATTACGCGCCACCCATGCCGTAAGCTTGGTGCGGGCTTCCTGATACCCAAGGATGGTCGCCCCCATCACGCGGTAATATTCCAGCGCAAGGTCGGGTGGCGGGTCGCCATTCTTGAACAGCGCCTTGTACTTGAACATCGCGGGCATCATCTTGCCCGATGCCGCCAGTGCGCGCGCTTCGGCCAGGGCCTTCGGGTCCACCGGTCCGGCCTGGATCTGCGCCTTCAGGTCGGCCACCAGGCCGGGCGCATCGCCCTTGCGCTGCAGGCGTTCCAGCGTGCGCGTGGCCTGGGCGGTGCTGCCCTCGGCCATCTGCAGCCGTCCCTGCAGGAACAGGGCTTCATTATTGTCCGGTTCAATGGACAGCGAGCGCTGGATCGTCTCATGCGCCTTGGACAGATTGTGCTGGCCCAGCCAGTAGTACCCCTGGTTGAGCAGCAGTTCGAGCACCGCCGCCGCATGCGCAAGATGCGCGCTGTTCGCCACTACAGCGGATGTAGCCTGCGGGCTGGAAGCGGTGACAGGCTGCTGTGTGGGCGCAATCGCGGTCGTGTTGTCCGCCGGATCTGCCGCCGGGGCGGCTACCGGTGCGGCGCTACCGCCCGCCACCGCCATACCCTGCGCTGCGGCATGGCCACCCGACAGGATAAGGCCCGCCATCACGGCGCAGGCCATGCGCAGGCCGCTTTCACGTAAGCATAGATGGCCCAGCATGTCACCGCGCACCATTACCCACGCAGCGGGCGCACGACGCCACGCCACGCCATCACGCAGATTACGTCCACGTGGTCGTGTCAGGTCATGATTAATGGACACGAGACACATGGGAAATATAGGCGAGAATTGCCGCAAGCAGCAGGCAGCCACCCACCAGCAGGCCCGCGCCACGGTTGCGCGCGGCGATGCTGGCGCGGTCCTCATAATCAAGACCGGTCCGCTCGACAAAGACGTAGCTCAGCAGGCTGACCACCATGACCAGCGCCAGCACGCCCGCCATCATGGCCCCATGTACCTGGAAGAACAGCAGATAGTTCGCCACGACAATACCCGGCCAGTGCCACAGATAGACGGAATACGAAATCACCCCCAGCGGTGAAAGCGGCACAAGACACCACTGCCCCACCTTCGTGTCAGGCAGCATGATGATGATCGCAACCGCGACACACGGGAACACCGTCATGTAAGACGGGCAGGCAAAACGCAGTGGATAGAACAGTCCCGATCCCACAATGACCGCAAGGGCTGCAGCATAGACAAGATTGGTAACCCCACGCGACAGCTGCGGGCGGGGAAACATCCAGATCATCGTGCCAAGCGAGAACTGCCACAGCCGGTCGAAGATGTTGTAATAGGCCTGGCTATCGCCCTTGTACCACGCCAGCGCGCAATATGCCGCCGAAGCGGTGAAAATGGCCGACAGCACCAGCCTGCGGTGGTGCGTCAGCGGCATCAGCAGCGCCATGACGAAGATGATGGCGTAGAACTGCATTTCCAGCGACAGCGACCATGTATGCAGGAACGGGTAAGCGATGGCCTGTCCCTGGAAATACCCGACATGCCCCGACGCCCAGATATTGGACAGGTACACCAGCGCATACGCGCCGTTGAGCGCGATATCGGCGCGGTCGCTCTGCAATACCCACCACAGCATTCCTGCCGAGACCGCCGCGATCATGCACAGCAGGGCTGGCAGCAGGCGGTACAGCCGGCGGCATACAAAGCGCACAGGCTGGAACGGGTGCTGCATGAGCGCCGAACGTCCCATGAAATAGCCCGAGATCACTACGAAAATATCGACGCCGATAAACCCGCCCTGCAACCACCCGGCATGGAACAGCACCACAAGGGCAATGGCCAGCCCACGCAGGCCGTCAATGTCGCGCCGACGGTTCTTGGGAAAGAAATCGTTTTCCAGAATGGTGCGCCAGCGACTGGGCGCGGGCTGTAGGGGGGTAAGTTGCAGCATCAATATTTTCCACGGCTTGCGCCAGTCTCGGGCAAAGCGGCGGGCGCCCGGCATCCCGGGCCGCCCACCATGTCAGGATGGGCTTACTGCGCGGCCGCCGGCGGCGCGTCCTTCAGCTTCTCAAGTTCGGGTAGCGTCGCCTGCACGATCGCATCGCCCCAGACCTTGTAGCTTTCGGGAGTGGCATGAATGCCGTCGATCGTGTTCACGCTGCCCTGCTTGAGCAGTGCCGTGCCGTCAACATACGTGCACGGTGCAACCTCCCCCTTGAGGAATGTCGCCATTTCCGTCGCACGCTGGTCGGTCTTGCCGTAACGCGGGCTGAACTGGCCCCATGTCGGGCCGACCCAGATGCACGCCGTCTTGCCAATGGCGTAGGTCAGCGTCTTGACCTGTTCGTCCACCCAGTCCTTGGACACCGCGTTCTGGCCGTACGCTGCCATCGTATCGCCCAGGATCACCATGACCACGTTGGGGTGCCATTTCTCGATCAGCGAGTTGATCGGCGGAGGGGAGGCAGGCTTCATGTTGGGCGCGCCGATCGGTGCGTCCCCCACGCGTTCGGCGGCGCCACAGCCATTGTTGGGGTTGGGCACGACCCAGTCGGCGGCGGTGGATGAGCACACGCCGTACGTCACGACCTTCGCCCCCTGCTTGGTGAATTCATCGGGCAGAACCGACAGAAGCGAGTCCTTGAAGGTAACATGACTGTCGCCAATGATCAGCAGGGTCAGGCCTGCAAGAAGAGCATTCATCTATTTCTTTCTCCATACCAGAATTATTTTGCCTGTATACCGGGCACACCCGCCCCTTACGGTATGCGCGGCTGGCTTCCCGCCGTCACGGTGAGAGCAGTCGACATCGCAGATGATGGGGAAGATTGTATATGACCTATCACAAATCCCCCGTCAGGTCGTCATGCTCGATCCGCTTGCGCGACCAGCCACGCAGCCACGCCCACACCCCGAGGGCCGCAAGGCCCGCGCCAGCCAGACCGGTCAGGTAAAGCACGGTGGGATGACGGCCCAGATACCAGTCAAGGCGCATCCACAGCGGCAGCGAGCCGACAGTATAAAGCGGTGCCGTGCGGTAGCTGGTGAACTGATCGCCATTCTTGAGCACAAGGTCACCCTGCAGCGCGGGCAGGTCCGTCTTGTTGCGCAGACTGAGTACCATGTCATGAATGCGTTCGGGCGTATCACCCATGAAGGCCACGACCGAGCGCTGGCTGTCATAGGGCGACTGCGCCGCCAGCAGCACGCCCGCTTCCACGATGGGGGCATTCAGATTGGCCGTCACCCCATCCTTCAGTCCCGTATGGTCACGGTCCTGGAACAGGTACCAGATCCCCTGCAGCCCCGTGCGCTGGCCCACCGTGATATGCTGGTCGTGGATCACGTACGGCGAGCGGGCCAGCAGCCCGGTCGCCGCACCCAGCTGCGCCGCGGTGCCAAGCACGACAATGTCCCCCTTTGGCGGGGCCTGTTCCACTTCATCCGCCTTCATGATCTCCACGCCCGCCGCCGGATACCACGTCGATGCGCCAAAGAAGCCCATGAGGTCGAGGAACGCGCCGGCCGTGCCCATATCGGGATGGGTGGGCAGGACAACGGTGGTTTCCGACAGGTCGGCCATGCGCGAGAACGGGAAGGCCGCCTCGGCAAAGTAGGACAGGTTGGGCAACTGGGCAAAATGGTGACCGCGCCGGAAGTCCAGCGTGGAATCCGAATCCACGCTCATGCGGATATCGCCCGGCGTGCGGCGGCATGCACCACGGTCGATGGGACGGGCGTCAAAGTTGAACTGCAACTGGTTCTGCCCGAACAGAAGCCATGGCGGCAGCGCCGTGACATGACCAACCGCCCCTGCATGCTGGTTGACCAGACGTTCGGACCATTTCTGCCACAGGCCCGGCGGGGAGAGCGTATAGCTCTGCAGGTAGTTATTGTTGACGCTGACATCGACGCGCGATGTCTCAAGGTCAACCACGGGGCCACCAGGCGCGCGGACCCACATGTTCATAAGGAACGGCCGCCCGCGCCATGTGTACAGATCAGGCGGCAGATGGAACGGCAGCGTCATGCCCGCGGGCGTGAAACCGCCGCCCTGCAGGTCCGCCGCCCCCACCAGTTCGCCAAAGCGTACGGGGCGGTCCGTCGGCACGAAGGCTGGCGCATCATAGGGATGGCGTGTCTCGAGATTGACATCACTGACCACTTTCGAGGCAACACCACCCAGCGTATCGGGCGAGAACACGACCGCGCGCGCCGCGGCTTCCACTTCCTGCGCGTTACGCCCCGTCACAACCAGCACCGTGCCCCAGCGGTCATTGGGATTGACGATTTCCGCCACCATCGGCCCGGTGGGTCGTGCGCCCGTGGCATCGACAGCCAGGTTTTCGCCCACTTCCACCGCATTGCCCGAGGCCGGGATGGTGGTGGAGACAGGGAAGGACAGCTGCCGGAAATCGGCCACCTTGCCAAACCACGACGCGATCAGCCCTGCCGCCTTGAGCGCCCCCCTGTCCCCCATTGCAGGCAGCACGACAGGCACGCGCAGCGTTGAACGCAGGTTGGGATCGAAGAAGGGGGCGGGCAGGCGCGAAAGCTTGCGTTCTGGCGCAATGCGCACCGTTGTCAGCGTAATGCGTGACATGTCGGAAATACGCGCCCACAGGATCTCGTTGAACAGGTCGTTGCAGTCACGCCGGTATTCACCGGCAAAACGGAAATTGAGCTTGTTGTCGCCCGTGAAATACAGCGGGTCTATATCGAAGGTCAGTGGCCCGAACTGTGGATGCTGCGGATCCACCTTGATGGTGCCCACATACTGTTCGTTCATCGTGACCGTCACCGCACTCGCCTCGGGCAGCAGCGAGGGCGACAGCGCGCCCGACAGCGTCAACTGCGCATGCGTCACCACCCGGTTGGCCGGCACGACCACGTCCAGGCCCTGCAGCGGGGAATACCCGCGCAGCGTCAGCGGGCCGGTCGTGGCGCCAAGACTGCGGAAAGAGATGGTGCGCGTCACCTCCGTATCGCTGATGCGCTCGGCGGCGAGGGGATCAATCGCCGGTGCCTCGTCAGGGACATTACCGGTATTGCTGTCCCCGAACGGGGCTTCCGCCGTGACACCGGTCTGGTCCATGACGGGCGTCATGGCCGGGGGTGCCGCCTCCTGGGCCATGGCAACCGGCACCAGGGCCGTAAAAGCGACAAATAGCGCGGCAGATGCGGTAGCGCCATCACGAACGCTACGGGGAACAGGTTTCAGCACGAGGCTTTGTTTCTCCAGTTTTTCTTCCGCGGCGGGAAGGTCCTCCTCCCCCCCGTCCGACATGGGACGCGGCGCCTCGGGCCCGCGCCGCTTCAGCAGGCCGCCAATGCTGCGGAACACCATCGCAAGGCTGTGCAGCGGGCGGTCGGGGGCGAAATCCGCCCAGTTGGCCCAGGCGTCATTGCGACCAAAGACCATGTTGACGATCTGCTGCTCATCATGCAGGTCGCGCCGGATCCACTGCAGGCGCAGCATGCCCTGCCCCACCCCGACCGCCCGCGCGGGAACGTTGACATGGATCCCATCGCGCGCATTGTCGTAATGAACCGTGAGTTCGGTCCCTTCCATTTCCGCCGTGGCCCATGCCCCATTCACGGCCAGACCGCCGAGCGAGATGTCATATGTATGCGCATCAAACCTGCGGCCCTGTGCATCGGTGACCGCAACGGGCAACCTGACCGTGACGCGTGGCGCGTTGCGTGTCTGCCGCGTTTCCCGCCCCACCGCGATCGACGCCAGGACGATGATCATGCTTATGACCACCCATACCGTGTTCAGCACGAAGGACTGCAGCGCCAGCCGGTCATGAAACTGCCAGAAGATGCCAAATATCCCGCGCGCGAAAGCCACGAACAGCACCACGGCAAGGATGACGTTGGGATAGACTGCGTCCCAGTCGAAATAGCTGCGTGCAAGCAGCCCGCCCTTGTCCGTCACGTTAAACTTCCCCTTGTGCGGCTGCAGCAGGGTGACGATGGTGATGCGGATGAGGAACAGCGCGAGCGAGGTTTCGTAAATCTCGCTCCAGAAGGAATAGCGCCACCGTGACTCGATCCGCGACAAGGTCATGACCGAATGGAAGATGTGCGGAAGCGCATAGACACTGATGGCCAGGGGTGACGCCGCAATGATGTTCTGCCCCAGGAACAGGAAGGCCAGTGGCGACACCAGGAACGTCACCCTGGGTATGGCAAACAGGAAATGCGACATGGCCGACAGGTAGCAAAGTCGCTGTTCCCACCGCAGGCCACCGCCCAGCAGGGGATTGTCCACCCGCATGATCTGGATCATGCCGCGCGCCCAGCGTACGCGCTGGCCGATGTGCAGGATCAGCCGTTCGGTGGACAGGCCAGCCGCCAGCGGTTCGCGCAGATAGGCCGTCCCCCACCCCTTGCGCTGCATCTTCAGCGCGGTATGCGCGTCCTCGGTTACGGTTTCCGTGGCGAAGCCGCCAATGCCCATGACCGCTTCACGCCGGATGATGGCACACGAACCGCAGAAGAATGTCGCGTCCCAGAAATCGTTGCCGTCCTGCACCAGTCCATAGAACATGTTGCCTTCGGGCGGCACGTGCATCCCGCTGACCAGGTTCCGCTGGAACGGGTCCGGGGCATAGAAATGGTGCGGTGTCTGCAGCAGGGCAAGATTGGGGTCAGCCATCATCCAGCCGATGGTCCGCTTGAGAAACCCGCGCGTCGGCACGTGGTCGCAGTCGAAAATCACGGCGTAGGGGCTGTGCGTTACTTTCAGCGCGTGATTGAGATTGCCGGCCTTGGCATGGTTGTTTTCGGAACGGATGATATAGCCCGCCCCCGCCGCAAGCGCGAAATCACGGAACGCCTTACGCCGTCCGTCATCAAGGATGTAGACATTGAGCTTGTCCTCGGGCCAGTCGAGGTCAAGCGCGCCAAGCACCGTCGAGCGGACAAGGGAAAGCTCCTCGTTATAAGATGGAACAAACACATCCACGCTCGGCCATAGTGCCGGATCGGCGGGTAACGGGTACTCCTTGCGGCGCAATGGCCATGCCATCTGGAAATAGCTCAGACACAGCGTCACCAGGGCATAGGTTTCCGCCAGCAGCAGCAGTACGGCCAGCCCCGTCTGCAGCCAGTTGCCGAACTGCACCGTCGTGGTCAGCCGCCATACGATGTAACGCAGCGATACCAGCAGGGACAGCATCATGAGGAAAATGGTGATACCCCGCCCCGGCCGACGGTTGAGTATCAGCAGGACGGTAACGGTACCAATGGAAATGAAGCCCTGCATTGCAGGGTCAACCGCCACCGAGCCGACAAAAGCCATGATGACCACGCCCAGCACGACCGGTACCCAGACCGGAACACGGTCCAGTCCGGTACGTGCCAGCAGTCTGGCAATTTTACCAGTCATGAACCCCGCCCTGTATGCATCGCCTGCTACGTCACTGCCTTATAATAGGAATATCTGGTATTTTGCCGCCCGCAGCCATGCGGTGGCGTCAATGGACTGGCACTGGCGTCATTTTAACCGGGACATGACCAGCCGTTTATGAAAAAACAAATACTCTGTATTTCTGATCCAGAAGAAAATCCTGGCGATCCGACTCCCCTATCATGCAACACCGCGACACTGCATTTACAATGCTGCCAGTTCGCTGCATGGGCTTATATCCGAACAATGCGAACGGTGTTAATTTTGCATTAACCTTCTGTCAAGAGAAAAACCAGAGATCAAAAAACATCATTTTCACCATGCCCATATCCGGATCATTACCCCGAGCATGGAAAATCTATTTATATTTTTTCTTTAGGTGGAATACTTATCTAGATTTTTGTTTCGTTATCAGTGTTATAGGTCAGGCACCCGTTCCCATGGCGCCCATCATGACGCACCTGGGGCTGCTTGACGTCCCATGGATAGGAATTTATGTGAACACCGTTCATTACCATCAACATACAATGTTTACGGATGCCAGCATGAATGCCGACCGGACAGTCCCGATGCAGCATGCCCGTTTTCCCATATGGGACCGCATGCAAAAAGGACGGTCATGAAAACCACGCCGCCTGTCCTGCGCAACGGCAGTTACCACAAGGGACATGTTGCAGAGGACCTGCTGCGCACGGCCCGAAACCTGCTGGATCGGGAAACGGCGGAAAGCGTATCTGTACGGCGCCTGACGCGCGAAGTGGGCGTGACGCCCGCCAATTTCTATAATCACTTCAGCAGCATTCATGACCTGCTGTTGCAAATCGCCGCTGATTCATTCGTACAATGCACACGACAGCTACGCTATTTTCAGCGCAATACCGTAACGCGCGCGGATGCGCTAAAGGCTGCGCTGGTGGAATATGCCAGCTTTGCCCAGCGCCACCCGCAGACATTCCGGATCATGTTCGGCTTCGTGCCCAACGCCATTTCCCACAAGACCTACCATAACGCCGCGATACAGGCATTCGCGGCATTGCTGGAGCTTGTATATGGCCAGGAAATGCTCCACCTCCATGACATTGAAGGCACCCGGAAACGCGCACGTATCGGATATGGCCTGTGTGCAATGGGTCATGGACTGGCGATGATGCTATCGGATGGCCAGCTGCTGTTTGACAAGGAACCGGGTCAGGAACGCCGGAAAATGATCGAGGATATTGTCGATGCCTTCATTCACAACGAATTGCATGAAGCCCTGACCCGGCCAGCAAGGCTGACCTAAAAAATTGGCATTATGGGCCATGGCTGTAATAAATTAAGGAATGGATCAATCAGGGGATCCAATCAGATGAAATTTTACATCCGAGATATACCTTTTTGCTGCCATATTTCTGCGGTCATAAGCCCGCTGGTTCTGTCCCGATCATGTCAACCATCAGCCGCCTGCCCCATTCATATGGATTGATTCGCCAAATCCGCCCACGCCCATAAGGATGACTTCCCATTTCGAGAGCCTACCATAAAGGAAACGTTGCCGAAGACTTGCGGATCGCCACCGTCAGGATACTGGAAACCGAACGGCTGGAAGATCTGTCGGTGCGTCGTCTT
>NZ_JBXAYQ010000025.1:0-49242 GCF_057359305.1 Komagataeibacter ossonobensis
CTTTCAAAGCGTCACCAAAAAACCTGCTTATGATCTGCGCGATGGCCTGATGGCAGATGGGTCCGGCACGGGCGGGCCAAGTATCTCGGCAATCTGCCGCCTGCGCCGCACGGCCCGCCATGCCGCGATACCGAACGCCAGCACCTGCGAAAATACAGCCCCGCTGACGAACAGCCCCACACCGGCCAGCGCGTGGGTGGTCATGGCTGTGCCGCCACGAAAATGGCGATCCGCCCGATTGCGGCCTGTCCGCCCTGCGGTGATGCGCCACGCAGGCGCGTGCCGGACAGGTCAGGCATGGCCTTGAGCAGGTCGATCAGCGTTTCCGCCGCCCCGGCCGCCGCCCTGGCTTCGGACACCACGCTGCTGGACAGGTTGGCCGCCGTGCCGGTGATGACCGCGATGATCAGCGTGTCGATCTTCTCCACATCGGCAAGGATGCTGTCGAAGGCCGCCCTGACGCTGGTGCTGTCATAGCTGACGGATGTGCTGGACCCGGCGGCGGACTGGAACGCAGCCAGCGCGGATATCAACGACGAGATGACAGTACTGGCCAGCGCAAGATTGGCCGTGCCCATGGCGCTGGCTACGAATGACACGTTGATGGCCGTGCTGGCGAAGGACAGGATCGCATTGCCGTAATCCACGACCTCGGCCACGTTCAGGGTGATGGTCGTGACCTTGCCGGATTTCGTGGCCGTGCAGGCCGCAAGCCAGCCAGTCGCCAGCGTTCCGGCCCCGGCGCGCAGCAGGGACCGGCGGGAAAAACTGATATGCATGAAAAGGCTCCGTTCGGGCAATTGCGCGGCGTCAGTGACGCATGCGGCGGAAATGTGCAGCCTGTGCGGGCAGTCCCGGCTGATCCCGTCATCCATCCCTGGCCGGGGCTGTGTCCTGCCCGCGTCGGGCCAGCGCCCCGGATGTCGGGCGTGGCGGGATGCGGCTGGCGTTTATTGCACTTCGCGACATATTTCTGCCTTGAAGTTGCGTATGATCGTCAAGGCAGCCCCGGATTGCATCGGCCATCCACCTAGCGCCGGGGCTGTCTTCCCCTATTTTGCCGGCATTTCGGGCTGGCCCCTGTAATTCAGGACCGGGATACCGGCCGAGGCCACGGCCCGCTTGGCCGCGGGCTTGTCCGCCAGCGGCACGCGCACGCCCGACTGCCCCGGCTTGAAGTGGTTTTCAGCCCAGCCGATGTTCAGGCCGATGGTGGTGATGACCTGATACGCCACCGCCCAGCGGCTGCCGGCATGGGGCGGTGGAACCAGCGCGGACACGGCCGAACAGGCCAGTACGAAGACCGCGGCATAAAGCGTGTACTGCTCCGGCACCGCGTCCAGCACGAACAGGACAAAGGCCCCAAGACCGCCCAGCCTGGCCATATTGCCCGACAGGACCTGATTGCGTGTCGCCAGCACGGCGCATAATTTGCGGTTGATGGTCATGTCATGTCCCACTGCCTTGCGGGAACCCGGCGACCGGCCACCGGCCCATGTCGCCTGTCCCCGGGGTTGGAAATATCAGCCCGTCCGTGCATCGGGCATGGTGCGAGCGGTGGTTGCCCGTGCCGTGTCATGATGCGGGGGAAACATGGCCGCTCACCCGGCCGCCGTGCCGGGCGCGGCATTCAGCGCGCTGGCAATCTGCGCCGGGCCGATATGCCCCGGCCCGTTCTCCATGGTGGCGATGCCTTCAATCAGCCCCCGCATGGTGGCCAGGTCGCGCAGGTCTAGAACGGTATGGGGCTGCACGCCCATATGGCGGCACAGGCTGGCGATGTAGGTGCTGGTCGCGTTCTCGATGGGCGGGGCATAGACATCAATGATCGCGGAGACCGTGTCCAGCCCGTGCGCGGCATAGCGCAGCAACTGGTCACGCAAGGCGCGGATGCCGTCCGCCATGGTAGGGAAAGCGGCAAAGCGCGGTTCCGACACGCCGGTTTCCAGATGCGCGCCGGGCTGGCCCACATAATCCAGGTTGCCGGGGTTGTTGTTGCGGATGCCGCGGGGAAGCTGTCCGGTCATGGTCCGTATCCGAATGCGCGCTTGCACAACGACCACGCCGCATCGCCAATCTGCCCCCAGCCCAGCAGGCCGGTCGCCAGCACGATGAAGGTCATGGTCACCCATGATGTCAGTTTCAGGCCGCCCTCGATCCGGGCCAGCCTGCCGGATATTTCGGTATCGCGGGCGGTGGCTGTGTCGGTCATGTCGTCCACGCGTTCCATGATTTCCCGGCGCGTCTGCGCGGCATTTTCGGACACGGTGCGGGTCAGGTCGCGCCTGAGGTCGGCAAACTGCCGTGACAGCGTGTTCAGGCCGTCACGCAGGTTGTCGTGGCCGCCTTCGACCTTCGCCAGCCGTTCGCGCACCTGCGCCATTTCCTCGGCCGTGGCGCAGCGTATGGATGCGGCCTGCCCGCCGGGCACGGTCGGTGTCATGTATTCGCTCATTCATCTTCTCATAAAAAAACCGCCTCTCGGGCGGTCGGGCAGGCGCAGGTTTCAGCCGATCGGTCAGGTCGTGGCGGCAGTCGCAACCGTGACATTCAGGCTGGCTGGGTTGGTCAGGTCGCCATCATTCGTGGCGCTGATGGTGACGGCCCTGGCGGCTTTTGGCGTGTAGGTCACTGTCTGCGCCGCATTCGTGCATCCATCGAACGTCACGGTCGCGGGCGAGAATGTGCCACCTGCGCCGCCATCGGACAGGGTGACGACCGTATCCGAGCCCGGCCCGTCATTGTCCGGTGTCAGGGTCAGCGTCAGGGCGGTTCCCGCCGTCGCCACGGACGCACCGGACAGCGTATATTCCGTGGACGGCGCATAAAGGCTGCCAGTGGGGTATTCCCCCGCCGCATCCAGCGCGTAGGCAAAACCATCGGGCACAACAATGCCAGTAAGGCCGGTCAGCAACTGGGTGGAGACAACCAAGCCCTTGGCAGCAGAAACCTGCGCAGCCGGAAGGATCGGGGTCGTGCCTTCGGGGTAGCTGTAGCCCGGCTGGTACATCAGGTCCACGGTCCGGTAGAGGATGTAGTTCTGCGTTGCTGTGGCCGTATTCGTGGTCGTGTCGGTCATCTGGATGTCCCTTTTATGTCGTTACCAGTGGATGATGATGTGGCCGTCGGCACCAGAACCGCCGGAATAGGAGCCTGACAGTGAACTGCCACCGCCACCGCCGGATCCCGGAAAGGCACCAGGATAACCGCCGGTATTCTGTGAAACGAACATGGTGCCAGCACCCCCAAAACATGCTCCGCCCATGCCGCTTACATAAAAACTGCTATTCCCTGTCGCGCCCTGCCCTTCGCAGCCGGGCAGGTTCACGGCGCCACCGGTGGCGGTGCCGGCGGCCCCACCATACACGCTGTCAATCGCGTTCGCCCCGGCTCCGCCTGCGCCGCCACCGCCTGCGGTCATTCCCAGAATGGTCGTGGCTCCGCCGACAGTGCCGTCGCCACCAGAAGTTGCCGTGCCACCTGCGCCAACTGACAGGCTTATTTCCTGACCGGGTGTAACGGCAAACTGTCCTCGACAGTAACCGCCACCGCCGCCGCCCGCCCCTGCGCCTTTTCCTGTAGCGCCACCGCCTCCACCACCGCCGCCGCGTGCCTCAACGTCAATGGAGTAAACGTTGGCTGGCACAGTCCATGACGTTGTGCCGGGAATTATGGTAACGACCCCATGGGTGGTCCGGATGGCTTGAATATCGGGATATGTTGCGAGGGAATTCCACTGGACTGCGGTAATCACATCCCCATAGCCGATCAGTGGACGCCACGTCCCATCAGCCACCTGCCCCCACAAGATGGACTGAACCTGGGCATCGGTTCCAGACATACCAAAGGTACCGGAGACCTTGGTTGCCTCTGCGGTCTCCGCACGCGATGTTTCGGTAGCAATGGCGTCCGACAGGCTACTTACGGCTGCAGTAAGGTTGCTCTGTACCGTGTTGATGCTTGCGGTTACGGTCACTATGTCGGAGTGCAGCGCCAGTGACATCCACTGTGTCTCAGCGATGACATCGCCATACCCGATCAATGGACGCCACGAACCGTCTGTCGCCTGCCCCCACAGCAGGGACTGCACCTGCGCGTCCGTGCCCGTCATGCCGAAGGTGCCGGAGACCTTTCCGGCTTCCGCTGCCTCTGCCCGTGCGGTCTCCGCGGCGTCACTGGCCTGCAGTTGGGGAATGGTTTCATAAAAGGGCGCGCCATCGGCCTGTGCGATCATGGCCGCCGTGATGGCTGTCGCACCGGCGCGCACGGTAATGGTCCAGAGCGGGTATGCGCCTGCGGGAACCGATGCGCCAATGCCCAACTGCGCCACGTCCTGCCGCACGGTCGGCGCGGTCCTGCCGCTGTTATCCGCCCCGGCATAGGTCACGGTCGGGTCGGCGGCGTTATAGAACGGCAGCACGGTATCATCCGTATCGACCGTGGCGGGCGTGACGTAAACGCTGTAGGTCGCCCCTGCCCCCGGCACCGTCAGCGTGACCGGGTCACGGCTGGCATACTGGCGCACAAGCTGGCTGGCGACGGCGGCCAGCGTGCCATAGGCGGATGCATCCACCACGCCGGGGGCCAGCAGCGAACCGGGGGCGATCACCAGCGCCAGCCCGCTGCCCGGCGTGCAGGCAAAGCCACTGGCGGCCACCGTGGACCAGCCATAGGCCATGGCCGCAAGCTGGCCCAGCCCCACATAGGCGTTGCGCTGCGCGTTCAGCTGGTCACTGTCCAGCGGGATCTGCGCGGGGTAGACGATCTGTCTGTCCATTATCCAAGGGTCTCCACGTCCTGAACCCACGCGATGGTGCCCGCGGGCATCACATCCGCGATACGGTCCAGTGTCTGCGTTGCGGGCGGGCTGGTGTCGCCGGTGGGCAACTGGGCAAATAGCTGGAAGGGTGCGCCGCGCGACCCGTAGCGCAGGGCGGGCACGCCGTAGCCGTAGCCGCCGCCAGTGGCCGGGCTGGCCATGCTGGCGATGCCCTTGCAGTCGGTCGCATTGCGCGGCTCGATCACGCGGCCTGCGGTGCCCACTTCATCGGCAATGGTGTTGACCACGTCAGGCCGCGTGCCCAGCGAGGGGAACAGCGCTTCCTCGATCCGGGCGCGGAAGGCGTCGTCACTCTCGCCGGGGTTGCGGGTCAGCAGCGTGCCGAAGAAGTCAGCCGCGAACATGTCCAGGAACGCGCCACTCATGGTGGCCAGCCGGGTCTGGTCCGCCGTTCCCGCCAGCATGGCCCATATCCATGCAAACACGCAGCCGAAACCCTGCAACAGGGCGTTCAGCACCGGGGCCTGTTCCGCCTCGCCCGCTGCAGGGGCTGCGGGGAACCACCCGGTTGGCAGCAGCCTGCGGATGCGCAGGGCGAAGCCGTTCTGCGTCACGTCAGCCAAAGGACACCGTCCCTGCCCGATAGGCCGTGCCGGTGATTGCGGGCAGGTCCACCGTCCCGCCCGCCAGCGTCACGCCGGTCACGTTGGTGACGGATGTGCTGGACGCATAGGCAATCTGGATCAGGCGCGAATAGCTGGCCGCATCCCCGATGGCGAGGCCGTTCAGATACGTCGCAATGTTGGTGCTGATCGTGGCCTCGATCGTGGCGAGGTTGCCGGTGCTGTTCACGCTGATGGTCATGGTGACAGGCGGTCGCACCACATTGGGCCGCACCACCATGATGGACACGGCCGCCGGGCGCACGGCGTCGACGGCCGTATAGACCGCGTCAATCACGCTGTCGGCCACATCGCCCGACCCGTCATCGACAAACACCACCACGTTGCCGGGCAGTGTCGCGCCGGACGTGTCCACGTTCTCCACCACCTGGTAGATCAGGTCGGCGGAAACATCGGTCACCGCGTTTTCAATGGCGGCAATCGTGGCCTTGGAGCGGCTGTTGATGTAGGCCACGAACCGCGTGCGCAGGGCCGCGTCCGTCTCGCCATCGCTGCCATTGGTCAGGGCTGTGGCATTGGTTACAGTGTCGATACCCGCAACCGCCGTGCCCAGCAGGCAAATGGCACCCGCCGCCACGTTGCCGGTGCTGCCGGTTGTCTCGCACTGCACCGGCACGGTGATGGACGCCGTGCCCGCAGGCCGGACATAGGCGCTGTCGGCGGCCGACCAGGCCAGGTTGGTGCTGTCCTCCACCACGTCATAGATCAGGTTCGATGCCGTCTTGACCGTGGTGCCCACGGCAATGGTGGCGGACTGGCTGGCGGGGGTGAAGGATGTGAACGTAACCGTGCCGGTGGCCGCCGTGCCCGGCTCACGCGTCAGGCCGAAATCCTCGACGAAGCTGTCCACGTCCGACCCGATGGAGGTCGCAAGGCGCGTGCGCGAGAGGATCTGGAGCGCAATGAACTGGAACCAAAGCCCCAGCCCCGCCACCGCTTCAAGCATGGCGCGGCCGGCGGACCCGACATTCAGGTCCAGCAGCGACGGGCATGCGCCCTGTGCTGCCGCCACCATGTTGCCCAGCGTTGTCTTGAATGACTGGAAGGTTATGGCCAAGCGGGCCTCCCATTAAAAAAGGCGGCTCCGGGGAACCGCCTGTCAGGTGCTTAATGTCAGTTCCTGCACCGTGCCGGTCGGGGCGTCGGTGTAGGATATGGCCAGCAGGTAGGCCCCGACCTTGGGGTTGGTTATCGTGACCGTGACGGGTTGGGTCTGGTCCACGCCTGCTTCATCCTGCATCTGCTGCAGCACAAGGGCGCGGATGCCCGCGTCATCCATCACGCTGCCGACCCGGGCGGGCAGCCCCGCGCCATAGTCGGGCTGCCAGATATAGCCGCCCGCGTTGGTGCATAGCCTGCGCAGCAGCGCATGCCGGGTCTGTTCCGCGCCCGTCACCACGGCCACGCCGCCGGTGCCCGACAGGTCAAGGTCTCCGCCCATGGTGTGGGACAGCGCGCTCATTGCGGCGTCCCCGTCGATCCACTGCCCGGCTGCACGCCATTGTGGGTGTGGCCTTTGCCGGAAATACCCGCCGCGAGCACGTCTTTCTGTCCGGTTACGGTGCCCTGCGCGGTCATGTCCTTGTCTGTGGTGATTGGGCCGCCGGTTACGGCAAGGCCGTTGGCGTCGAATGTCATGCCCACGCCACCCACCTTCCATGCCTTGGCGCCATTGGTCAGGGTTTCCGTGGCGTTCCCGGCCCCGCTGTAGATCGTGTCTTTCGTGATGTGCCACCACGGGGCGTCCTGCGTGGCGTTCCCCGGTGCGGTGCCGCCATTTGCCGGTGGCGCGCCGCATCCGGCCACGACCAACATCTCGCCCGGCTGGGCCGGTTTGCCGGTGGCAGGCGATGTGGGTGGCATGACCACCGCGTCATAAACCGCCATGGCGGCCACGCCGTGTTCCGCATCGCCTTCGACATGCACGACCAGCACATGCGTGCCGATATCGGGCGGGCAGGCAATGCGCAGGCTGCCGACCTGCATGGCAGCGTAAGGCAGCCAGCCGCTTTCGATGTTGCTTGGCTGGGCCATGACCTTGACGGCGTGGTTGACCGGGTCCACGGCGCTGACCAGTCCGAAACCGGGCTGCGCCTGCGCACCGGCCATGTTGGCTGCGATCATGCGCGTGTCAGTCATCCGTTCCTCCGTCTTGTGTGGTGTTGCGCGCGCGCAGGGTGACGTGCTGGGAAAAGCCGCCCTGCCATGAAAAGCTGCTGGTCACGGCGTCCACATCCAGCGTGCCGTCCCATGTCGTGCCCGTGCCGGTCAGGCGCATGAAATCGCGTGGCGCCAGCGTCACGCAGCCGGGAATGGTGCCGGTTATGGTGCGCGCATGCGCCGTGATCTGGTTGTATTTCTGTTGCGCGATCCGTTTCAGATCATCCAGCCGCGCGCCGGGCATGGCAAAGCTGTGCAGCGTGCCCTCGCCCTGCGTGGTGGCGCCGCCTGCCGCGGACCAGTAATAATCGACCCGGCTGCGCTGGCGGCTATCCCAGCTCATGACATGCACGACCACGCCGCGCCCCACCTGGTAATCGCGTGCGAAATGCAGGCCGTACGCCCCCATGGCAATGGGACTGTCCGGCCCGGTATCGGCATAATCCAGCACATGGGTATTGGCGGTCGTGGCCGTGGGATATGGCGCGCAGACAATGGTGGCGCCACTGGCATACAGGTCGCACCCGGCCATGGTGGCGATGCCGCGCGCCAGGTCGAACGCGGTCTGGAACCGGCTGTGGGTGGCGGCGGATGCGCGCTTGTGCTCCAGTTGCCAGAACTGCCCCACCATGGCGTCGGTCAGGGTGACATCGGGCGTCAGTCCGGCCGCTGTAATCATGGCGCGGACCACGTCGGCCCCCGTCATGTTCATCCACCCGTCACGTACCCGCATATCCAGCAGTTTCGCCAGATAGTCACGGCACTGCACCCGCACCGTTGTCGCGGTGGGGTTCAGGCCCACATGGTCCACGATGCCACGGAACATCGTTACCCACTGCGCGCCCCCCTTTGCCGCGTCGCGCATCTGTACCGTAATGTCGATATCGGGCAGTGTTTCGCCCTGTCCCGCCGGTTGCAGGTCGAACCACGGCCCGCCCGACGGGATGCGCGCCCGGTCCACCGCCAGCGTCATGTCCAGCGTATCGGCGCGGCTGTAGCGCGTGCGCGACAGGGTGAACTGTTCCAGCCCGGTTTCCGCGCGTTCCACCCCGCCCACCAGCACCCGCGCACGCGGCATGCGCCACATGGACGGTGTGGATGTCGTGGTGGAGGTCATGATGTCACCCCCGGCACGCCACTGTCCTGTGAGGTATCGGCGGCGGGCAGCAACAGGGTGACCGGCGTGGTGAAACCCGACAGGTCGGGATCGGCCATGCCGTTCAGCCGCGCGATGCGCCACCACTGCGTGGCGTCCCCCAGCTGCCGGGCCGCGACGTGGTAAAGCGAGGTGTCACTGCCCGTGACCCTGATCGTGGTTGGCATGTCTGCCCTCCTGTTACGCGGTGACCAGCGGGCCATTCTGCATGGCGCCGGTGGCCGACAGCGTGTTGGCATAGGCACGGTTGACCAGCGCGCCGGACGTGACGGCGGCACTGTGCAGCTGCGCGTTCTGGGTCAGGGTGGACAGGCTGGCGGCACTGGCGGGGGACATCGCGTCCAGGTTCGCCCCCGTCTGGCCGATGGCGGTGGTCAGGCCCGCGCCCGATGCCTCCAGCCCCGACACCACGCTGGCGGCGCTGTCGGGGGCGGATGCCAGGTTGACCCCCGCCCCCGACAGGCCACCCACCATGCCAAGCTGGTCCTGCACGCCCGCCAACACCCCGCCCGCGCCGGTCATGTCGGCAATGGGGGTAACCTGCGCCATGACGGTTCCAAGCTGGCCGGTAATGTTGCCTGCAATGGTTGCGACATCATCCACGGCACTGGCCATGCCCGACAGGGCGGACCCCGCGTCATCCCCCACCAGCGCCGACAGGCCGGAGGCAACGCCCGCCGTGGCCGCCACCTGCGGCGGCTGTTCCAGCACCAGCCGGTAGGGAATGACGATACCTTTGTGCGTGTAATCGTATGAATACTGCACGATGCGCACCAGTAGCGACAGCCCCGCCCCGCTGAAGGCCACGGGCTGTCCCGCAATGCGCATCTGCTTGAGCATCCACGCCCGTTCAATGGCGGTGGGGCCGACAAACGTGCCCGCCAGTTCAAGCCGGTCGGGGTCGTTGCCCACCGCGTCGATGATTTTGTTGCCACCGGGCAGGCGGTGGACGGCAACCTGCTGGGTGCCGCCATCGCGGATCAGGTGCGGCACCTCCATGCCGGTCAGGGTCAGCCCGCCAATGGTCACGGGGGCCGACGCCCACAGCCGCCCGATCGATCCGATCGCCGTCTGTGCGTTCATGAGGGTCAGGGACAAAGGCGCGCTCCCCACGCTGGCCCGCCGCCGCCCACTGGCGGCGCGTGGGCGGGATGAAAAACAGGAAAATGGGGGGAAAGGCCACGGCGCGTACGGTATGACGCAGCCATGCCATCATTGCCCCTGTCTAACGCCAGACCGTGCAGGCTGGAAGGATGATTGCCGGATGCCTATATCCCCACCGCGCGTCCCGGCATCTGTGGATAGCGGATGACGTCGGGCGCGGTGCCGGTGGCGCGCAGTTCGTGCCGGGCGGCGGCGGTGTCGATCCGGGCCATGGCCTGTCCCACCGCCTGATGGTCCAGGGTGACGGGAATGGTGACCTGCAGGACCGGCGGCCGGTCGCCGGGCTGGCCCGTGTGCGGGGATGACGCGCGGGCACCTGTCCGTTCAACGGGACCGGGGCTGATGAAGGGCGGTCTGCCCCGCGCCCTGTCCTGCGGGGGGACGAATGCCGGGAACGGGGCCATGCCGCGTGGTGGCGTGGGAAACATGGCCACGGTGCGTGGCATGGCTGGCCCCGCACTGGCGCGGGTTCGTGTTGCCGCCATGGCGCGGATGGCGGGGGACGCCACGCCAGCGCGCGCCCTGCCCGTCTGCTGGCGGGGCAATGGGGGTGCTGCGACGGATATGGCCCGACCGGACGGCATGACAGGGGCCACCGTGGTACCGCGCATCCGGTACGGCGCAGCGGCAATGGGGGCATGATCCCGGGGGATGAGGGACGTGACGGCCGCAGATGCGGTGCGCCCCTGTGGCATGATGGCTGCGGCCACGGCGTCCGCCCGCTTCCATGATGCCGGGATTGCCGCCCCGACAGGCCGGGCGCGGGATGCAACCCGCCCGGCCCATGGCATGGCGGCAGCGCGCGCGGGCGGGCATGGCACGGCCGCCTTCCCCCGCGCGGGGGAAGGCAATGATGGCAGTGCCGGGATCACGGGACGAGTCATGGCCGGGGCGCGTGTCGTCCCCTGCCCGTCGTTCCGGCGTGGCATGGGGCGGGGCATGGCGTATCCGCCCCCGTTCCGGCCGCCGGGGGCGGATGCGGGCAGACCATGCCGCGCCGGGATGCGGACAGGCCAGCCGGGCGCGGATACAGGCCTGGATATGGGCGTGCGCGCGGGCATGGCGGGCGTGGGGATGGAAGCCGCCTTCGCCCCCGGTGCGCCGGGATGGGGAACAAACACCACGCTGCGCCGTCCCGCGCGGGCATGACGGGTAATGCGCCCGACAACCATCGCCAGCCGTCCCGGCGTGCCCGATTGCCCGTCACGTGGCAGGCGCGCGATGACGCGGGATATTTCAGCCATCGGGGTCGTCCCATCTTTGCGCAGTCCAGTCATATCGCCCGCCCGCCAGCTCGCCAAACGCTACAAGAAAGGCCATGCGCCGCACGCGCGGCATGGTCATGGCCACGTCCCACGGCACCCCGTTCCTGACCAGGGCCGCGACCTCGATCAGGGCGGGATGCCGGCTCAGTTTTTTGCGGCAAGGCTTTCCGCTGCCGCCACGTCGTCCCCATCCGCGCCATACAGCGCATCCGACAGGGCGGTAATGCCGGTATTGCCAATCTGGTTGGCCAGCTGTTCCAGCTGCACGCGGCTGGCGGGGCGAATGGCGGGCACGCCGTCGATTGCCTCGACCGATGCCACCATCAGCGCGTATTCCACCCATGCGGGCGACGGGCTGTCCGGGCCGAATTCCAGCAGCGCCAGCACATCCCCCGGCCCGCGCTCGCGGTAGGTTATGGTACGGCCATCGCTGGTTTTTACGGTGTGTTCGCTCATGCTGCGGGCCTTCTGGCTGTCAGGGCGTGTTTGAAAACAACCTGTTGATAAAAGACAGTAAAAGTTTCTGGGTGCCGTCCTGTTGAAAAAAGGCGGCACCCCGAAACGTTCAGGAAATACGGTTGCGCGCGCGGGCGGCAAACGTGATGGTCTGGCTGACCAGCGTTTCGGACTGGTACCGCCCCGCATCGGACAGCTGCAGCGACGCGCCGACGAATTCATACGTGCTGAGCGACCCGTCGCATTCCGTCACGTACTGGTAAATGCTGCCCAGCACCACCGTGCCCGCTGACCAGAAGCCGCTTTCGATGGCGGCAAACAGGTCATCCGCCCCCGCCCCGTCACGCTGGAAGGTGAACTGACCACCCCAGCCGCCCGGCACGTCATAGAACAGGGGCATGTCGTTCAGCGGGTTGGATGTCAGCTGGTGCGTGCGCTGCTGCGCGGTAAAGCCGGTGACGGTGGGCAGGTCCACGCGGCTGCCGTCATAGACCAGCACCACGCGGCAGTCGCGTCCGATATTGAAGGGTTTGGCGGACATTCGTCGCTCCATGAAAAAAGGGCCACAGCGCGGGTGGCCCATCATTGTTGCGCATGGATGTCATGCGTATTTTTATGTGGCGGCGCGGGTCACGCGGGCGTGAACATGGGGCCTTACCCCGCATGGAACACCCCGATGGGCACCACACCCGAAAAACCACCCACGAAAGACCTCGCCGCCATTGCCGCACGGGGGCTGAGCCACCCGGAAAAGCTGACGCATGAGGAAATAAAGGAACTGTGCGGCCGCGTTCTGTCGGAAGAAAACCGCCGCGCGAAAGCAGGCTGATCAGGTGGCGGGTGTGGCGGTGCTGACCGTGACACTCGCCCCGCCCTGCAGGTTGACGACAAAGAAGCGGTTGATGCCCTGGTAACGCACCTGCACATCGGCCCGCACGTAACCCAGCGCCGTGGCCGATTGCGGATTGTTGGACGTGTCGCACACCACCGCGTAATCCGTGGTTGCCCCCAGTATGCCGCTGCCCACCATGTTGGACAGCGTGCCCAGCAGCACGGCGCGGATATCGCCAAACAGCGTGGTGCCGATAACGGCACCGACAAACGCGCCCATGCCGGAATTGATGGTTTCGGCAATGTAGTTGGTCAGGCGGGTATAGCTGTCATCATCCGTATCCGCATCGGAACTGGTGTTGATCCCGCCGCGCACCGCCCAGTAGCTGCCACCGGGGGCAGGGTTGCAGATCACGTCGATACCCGCGCCGAACAGCGCCGAAAGCTCGGCCGTGGAATAGGTCGCGGCCTGCCCGCTGGATACCAGCCCCGCCTTCTGGCTGCCGATCACGCCCGACAGTTCTTTATTCAGGCTGGACTGCTCGGGCGACAGGCCACCCAGCATCCCGGCGACAAAGGCCTGTGGCGGCACCAGCATGTCGCCATTGGTGTCATCATCCCACCACAGCCAGTCGCCAAGCATCAGCTTGATGGCGTAGCTGTCCACGCCTGCCGCCGCCTTCATGGCCGCCGCGTTGGCAATGGTGTCGCCCGCCGGGCCGCAGGCGATCATGTACATCCCCTCGGACAGGCCAAAGGCGGCCTGGGTGGTCCATGACGTGCTGTCGCTGACGCCGTGCAGCAGCCCCAGCGCGCAACCCTGCCCGCGCAGGGCATACAGGCCGGTCCGCGCCACGCCATCCGTGCCCACGAACGCCGCCGTGCCCGGCGCGCCGCCATCCGCGCCCCCCGCCAGCGTGACCGTGCCCGCCGCCAGCGCCGGGACCGTGCCGGGCACCGTTATGCGCACCAGCGCCGTGCCGTCAGCCGCCACCGCCGCCGCCAGCACGGCCCACGTGGTACCGCGATAGGTCCGGCTGCCCAGCACCGCATGGGCAATGGTCAGGGTGTAATTGGTGGTGATGATGCCGTCCTGCGTCACGGTGGCGGCAATGGCGTTGCCCGCGCTGCCGGTATGAAGGGCGGTCAGGGTCACGCCATCCAGCGTGCCAGTGGCGGCCGCGTCCGTGCCATCGGTCACGCGCACGCAGCGGAAATCCGCCGCCCCCTGCAACAGCGCGATGTTGACCGCCGTGCCGATATCGCTGGACAGCGCCTGCTTGGGGCCAAAGGCGGACAGGCAGTCCCCCATCGCACCGACGATGACCGGCGTGCCCACCGGCCCCCACGCGGCGGTGCCAACCAGGCCGATCCGCCCCGACGGCACGCCGTTCAGCGCCAGCGTCTGCGGGCGCAGGACCTGCACATACAGGTCAGGCACGTTCAGGCTGTTGGTGTTGAGCTGCCCGGACTGGTAAATGGTCATTGTATCTGTATTTCCCTGTTGCGCGGCATGGCCGCGTGAAAAGTCGGGTGTGGTGTGGTGCGCAGGACCGCCGGGCCGGATGCCGGGCCGCCCGCGCCTGTCACGCCGTATCCCCATGACGCCGGGCCGCATGGCCCCGTCATGCAGGTCGGGCGCGTGTCATGAACGGGGACGCACATAATGGCGCATTCCCCGGACACGATGCGGCAGCCAGCCATCACCGCCCGGCCCGTGGTGCCCGCGTGCCATGTCCGGTTCCCTGCGCGATGATGCGTCGGGCCGGTGTTCCCACGGGCCGGCATGGCCGGGGGCATGGTCAGGCGGGTGGGCATCCGGCGGGCTGCCTGAATGGTGGTGGACAGCGGTTCAGCCGCCGCCGGTGTCCAGCAGCACGTCCCCGCGCGTGACATCGGGGCCGATGCCCGTGCCACCGGCCAGCATGGCCGGGACCACGCGGGTCAGGTCGGTGTCATAGGTGACAAGGAAGCGCGCGGGCCGGGCAAAGATGCCCCGGTTCATGGCGGTGTCGTCGTTGGTGGTGGCGCGCGCTTCGATACGGAAGGTGGAGCCGCCTGCATCCGTCAGCCAGTCGGTCAGCGCCAGCGCATCGGCCATGGCGCGGCCCAGCGCGTCCCGCCCTGCAGGGGTGGCCGACCATGCGGTGATGACAAAGACCTGCTGCTGCCTGCGCGCGACACAGCGCGCCGACAGCGTGCCCGCGTTGATGGCCTGCGCCACGGCCGTGGCGGGCAGCGTGATGCTGGCCCCGCTGGCGGCCGCACCGGGCATGGCGGCTGCGATGATGGTGGCAATGGTGGCCGCCGTGTCCGTCGCGGTCGCCACATGCAGGCTGCATGCATTGCCCGGAACCCCCGGCAGGCCACGGGCGCGCAGCCCCACCGTGCCTGACGGCGTGGCCCCGGCATCCACCGTTACGGTGGCCGTGGTGCCGCTGACCGCCATGTGTACGGTGGCGGGCGCTGTTGCATCCATGCGCCATGGGCGGCCCAGCGGTTCATCCACGCGCGCCCAGCTTTCGGCCAGGTCGGCAATGGTGATGAAGTCACAGCCCTGCTGCAGCGTACGGGCCGCATCCCCCAGATCGGCCTGCGTCAGCGCGCCCCGGCGGATGACGAGCGGCCGCCCGGTAACGGCCCCCGACGCCGTGCCATCGGGGCACAGGGCCGCGGCAAGGGCCGCCGCGATCGTGGTGGATATGGTGGAGATGTCGGCCATGTCATATCGGCTCCTGCTCCCCCCGTGCCGGGGGAATGATGTCATGGATTGGCGTCCGGCCCCTGCCCTGCATGCGGGGCGCGCGCCCGGCGGCGCGGGACCGGATGGCTGGCGGGCCTGTCATGGCGGTGGCCGCGCGGGGTGATGCCGGTGTCGTATCGTCCCGGCGGTGCGTGTTGCGTGTCCGCATGGGGCAACGGGCCGTCGTGGGGGATCAGACCTGCTGCTGGCCCAGTTGGCAGCGCGTGCCCCACGGCCCGGCGCGGGCGCCGCCGATGGTGTAGCGCGTGCCGCCCCCGTCCCGTGCCCACATGGCGGGCTGGATGGTGACGCCGGGAATGGCGGGCAGGAACATCTCGAACCCGCCCGAATGGATTGCGCCGGGCTGTGCCGGGCCGGGAATGCCCGCCCCGCTGCCGGGGCGGATCATGGCGGGCCAGCCGGTGGCGCACGGGACCTGTGCTGTCACGTCGCCTGATGTGGCGTAGCCGCCGGGATCCGCCACGTCCGCCGCCTGCGCCATGGTTGCGGTAATGTCCACCACTGCGTTGCACAGCACGCACAGGGGTGGACGGAAGGGTTCGGCGCGGGCGATGAAATACGTATCATGCCCACAGGTCAGGATATCCCCTGTCCGCACATCCGTCGTATCCATCAGCGCATAGACAAAGGGCACGTCCCACAGCGCCGGCCCGGCAAAGCCGAAGGCCCGGTCATTGCTGAACGCCGCCATGGTCCGGGCATACGGCGTGGCGCACGGGCTGGCGGCGGTTGCGGGGCGGTACTGCACGGTGGCCGCCCCCACGTGGCCCGCCGCCAGGGCAAACCCGCGCGCGGCAAGGCGGCACAGGGCTGTCTGGTCCATCAGATCACGATCTCCCCCACCCCGCGCAAGCCCGGCCCCGGCGGAATGCCCAGGAAATTGCACAGCTGCACCCGCCAGCGCGTGTACAGGGTAAAGCGGTCCGTGACCTCGGTGCGGTTGCGGGTCCACACCGCCGCGCGGTCGGTGTCCAGGTTGGCGGTGGCCGCCATGATCGCGCCCTCCAGCACCTGGCACTGCATGATGAAGGCCCGCGCCTGCGCGCATTCGGCGGGGGCAAGGTTGCGCAGCCGCCATTCGTTGAAGCCGTAAACCCGGAAAAACCGCCATGACTGCATGCCGCTGTCCTGGCTGCCCATGGCGGGATAGCCCATGTAACGCCGCGCCTGCGCCAGTTCGCTGTCCGCCAGCGGCGTATCCGCCATTGTTGCGGCGGTGGGCGGCGGCGCAGGCGTCGTATCCCCGGTATCCGTGGCGGACCCGCTGGCCGCCGTGGTCGTATCCGTGTCGGTCATGCCTGTTGCTGTCGCCTCCGTGCATAATGCGGCCGTCCCGGAAACAGGCCGTTGGAAAAATAAAAGTTTCTGGGTGCCGCCTTTTTTCAAAAAGGCGGCGTCTTCCGAAGCTTTTTGGAAAAAGCTTCACCAAAAACTTCCTTATGTCCTGTACGATGCGGGTGACGGCACGATCCCGCCACCCGCATTGGGCATTACGCCCCGGCACCCAGGCTTTCGATCACCACCCCGCGCTTGAGGTAGCTGTTGGTCGCGGTGGGAATGACCGATGTATCGGCCGTAAGGTCGGTCGGCAGGGCAAAGCCGCCAATCCACGACCATGACTGCGCGATGATCTGCGCCAGACGGTCCAGCGCGGGGCGGGTAATCATGCACACGCCCTCCACATCCGTCAGTTCGCCACCATCCAGCAGGGGCGCGTAATGGGTGCCGATATTGGCATAGTCGCCTTCGACCAGCGCGCCCTGCCCGCAGATGATGGCGCGGTGGATGTTGCCCGCGCCAAGCGATGCCTGCTGCGGGGCCTCGGTCGTGGGAATGAAGCGCACGCCCAGCAGGTCAAAGATCTGGCCGTTCTGGTACGTATCGGACCCGTACTGCCCGCGATACAGCAGCTTGAAATCCTCGTCCCGGAACAGGCCCAGAAGCTGCGCATTGTCCAGATAGCAGTGGTACACCCCGCCATCGGGCGTCGGCACGTTGTTGTCACGCAGGGTGGCCAGCGCGCCAAGGATGGACTGCACGCCCAGCAGGTCGCCCGCCGCCAGCGCCGCCGTGGTGGCGCGTGCATTGGGCCGCAGCACCAGCGGTGCGGTTGCGGCAATGACCGCGTTGCCCGCCGTGCCGTCCGCCACCTTGACGGATGCCGAAAGCGTCAGCGTGCCCGAAACCCCGTCGGGTGCGGTGGAGGTATTGGTGGCGTCCGCCGTTGTCCCCACCAGCGTGTACGACCCGGCCCCGATGGTGACGGTCATGCCAGCCGACGCGCCAACGGATATCACCTGCCCCTCGTCAGACAGGATGGTCTGGAACCCGCGGATGTCATCCACCGCCACCGTGCCGCCAGCCGCCCCCAGCGTGGTGGTGACGCGGGTATTGCCACCCAGATAGCCGCCCACCCCGTTCTGCGCCCCGCCAAACAGCGCGTTGCGCGCCAGGCGGTCAAGCGTCTGCCGCGCATTGATGCCAAGGCGCGATGCATTGGCCAGGAACTGGTTGGCGATGCCGACACCTTCGGTCACCTGGTTCAGGTCCATGGTGTTGCCGTACTGGTTGATGGTCAGCGTGTACTGCTCGACCGACCATTCGGCGGGGGTCATGCCGTTGTCAAAGCTGGTGTTGGCGGTGGGGTTGAGCGGGGTTGTCGCCGGTGGCAGCAGGCCCGCGCGGGTGTCGGTAATGGTCTGGCCGATGCGGGCGGGGAATTCCATCTGGTCCGCGATCGAACGGAAGCCCAGCCGTGACTGCAGCGCATCCTGGAACGCACGCGACAGGAAACCCTGCTGGATGACCGGCTGCAGGGCGGCGGGGAAATTGGCAATGGCCATGAATTTCATTTCCTTGAAAAAACGAAAAAAGCCGCCATGCAGGGATGCACTGGCGGCGGCAGGGGTGGCCATGACGGGCTGCGCCATGGATGGGCCGGGTGGATGGATCAGGGGTGCGGCGCGTCTGGCCGGTTGCAGGCCCCTTGCCGGTTCCGCGCGGCATGATGGGGCGCGGAACGGGCAAGGGGTGATACCGGGGCATGGTGGCCCCCACGCATCTCTTTCACATTACGGGTGGGTTTCAGTTCCCGAAATCGTAAGGGCAGGAAATAAATACCCTGCAATCACGGGGATGTTTCCGGTGGCGCTTTTTCAGAACGCTTTACCAAAAAACTTATTTTAACCTTAAGGGCTGTGATGCCTTTACTTTTGAAATAGTATTCAGGACCAGCGCGGCCCTGACCCGCTGGCTACTGTTGCGTGTCCCATGCGATGGCATGCGGGCCGGGGCATGGCGCCCGCTGGCCCGCATGCCGCGCCATGCATCAGGCGGGGCGGAAGATCACATAGACTTTCCTGACCGTCTCGCGGTTGTCCCATGCGCATTCGGCGCCGCGTTCGACAAAGAAGATATCGCCCTTCACGAATGTCTGTTTCCTGCCCGCGCCATCCACCAGCGTCACGCTGCCTTCGGTCAGGTACATCAGTTCGGCATGGTCATACCGCACGGCGCGGCGGGCATAGGGGGTGGCGGACCATGTGCCGCAGCGCAGTTCGCCATTGGCGGATTTATAGTCATTGAAGCTGTGGCAGGTGGGCGCCGGACCAACCAGCACCGCCGCCGAAGGCGACGCCGACGGCGCCATGACCGGGTTGGGGTCGATCACCACCGGTGTCTGCGCCCCCGGCGTGCTGGTGTCGCAGCGCATGGCGATGGCCTGCGTGCCCGGCGCGGCGGCCCAGCTGAAGGCGCTGCCCCTGGGGATGACAATGCTGGCATCCGGGCCAAGGACATTCGCGCCGATGTTCAGCTCACCCGTCAGCACGATCACGAATTCATCCGCCGGCATGGCTGTAACCAGTCCCGCGCCCTGCGGTGCGCAGGCCATGACCGACAGCCCGTCCCCCTGCCCCGCAAGCTTCGTGCGGGCGAGCAGGAAATCACCCGGCGCGGGCATGGAGGTGTCGGCAAAGGCGCGCAGGTCAACAAAGCTGCGCACGGTCACGTCGGTCTGGTTCATCAGGTCACGGTCCTTCAGGCAGGTGGCATATCCCGTCCACCCTGTTGCAAGCAGTATATGTCCGCCCGTTCGCACCGGGCGGATTTCAGACCGATATCGTAACATCAGGCGGCCCG
The DNA here is from genome assembly GCF_057359305.1 of Komagataeibacter ossonobensis. Lineage (NCBI taxonomy): Bacteria > Pseudomonadati > Pseudomonadota > Alphaproteobacteria > Acetobacterales > Acetobacteraceae > Komagataeibacter > Komagataeibacter ossonobensis. The sequence goes on from NZ_JBXAYQ010000025.1 coordinate 19,400, forward strand.
CACGTCACCTGTGGCCATGGATCGTGTCCCTGCGCCTGCCCCCGGCGATGCGGGACGGGCGCGACGGGCGGCAACAGCCCTAATGCGCGACCGGCCAGCGCAGGCCCGCGGCACTGGCGGCGGCCTTTACATCGCGTGCGCCTGCCGTGCGGGCATCGAACGGGGCGGGATCGCCCGCGCGTGGCGCGGGGCCGGATGCGGTGGTGCCGCTGGCGGCCCCCGATGCGGGCTGCGGCGTGGTGAACAGGTAGGCGCGGCTGTCACGTGCGGCCTGCATGATCGCGTCCAGTCCCTGCGGTGTGCCGTCCTCGGCCAATGTCACGGCCGACAGGTCCACCAGGCGCACGACATCGGCGGGTTCGACCGCCCCCATGCGGGCGGCCATGGCGCGGGCTTCGGCGCGGATCACGGCGCGGCTGGCGCGGGTGCGGGCGCTTGCGGCCTGTTCGGTGGCGCGGGTCAGGTCGGCTTCCAGCGTGGCGCGGGCCTGCATGGCTTCGTCACGTTCGGCGCGCAGGGCGGCCAGTTCGCGGCGCATCGTGTCCATGTCGGGGGTTTCGGGAACGCTTGATCGGGTCATGTCATGCCTCCGTTCGGGAATAAAGGATCAGTTCGGGCTTTCGGTGCCGATACGCGCCCATTCGCCATGGGGGCTGGGCGTGCCCGCGCGCGCGGCCAGGATCACGCACGCCGTCTGCCGCGACAGGAAACCGCCGCGCACCGCCGTATCCAGCCCCTGCGCCAGTTGCGCCAGGTCGGCTTCCGTCCCCGCGAAATAGGGCGGCCACTGCAACGCCAGGCCATCCGCATCCAGCCCGGCGTAATCGCGCCCGCCAATGCGCAGGCCACCGGCAATGGCGTGGGAAAACGCGCAGACCATGCGATACAGCGCCAGCAGCCCGTATTCGCCGTATGACAGGCGCATCCGGTCCGCCAGCCACAGCAGGGGCTGGTACAGCATTTCCATCGCGCGGCCCGACGTGGGGGCGCTCAGCCGGTCGGCCTGCGCGCGGTTGCCGTGGATCTGCTCCATCACGCTGGCGCGCAGTTCACGGTAATGGTCGCGCATGGCCCCCGCCGCGTCACCGTTGATTTCCAGCAGCTTGGCGTCCCCATCCAGCGGCAGCGTCAGCGCGGATGCAGCCCCCCCGGATGATGCGGGCGTGCCATCGGCATACGGGTCCGGCCCCGCGCGGATCACCAGCCGCGGGTCGGCGCTGTATTTCAGGCCACGCCCGGACTGGGACAGCAGGTAATCGCACTCGATCACCGTATCGATGGCGGCTTCGAACGTGCATGGCCCGTCCACCACGCCGGGGGCGGCCAGGTTGGCCATCCATACCCATGGCACGAAGCCCAGGCCGTGATGCGTGCTGCGCGTGGGGTCCACCCGCGCGGGCAGGCCCGCATCGACCCGCTGTGGCACATAGACGTGGCAGTCCGCGCGGTCCCAGACCCGCCGCCACCAGAACACGGTCGTCGCGTCATCAGGCCCGACCGGCCACCCCTGCCCCGCCAGTGTCGCGCCCGTGACCTTGTAGCATTCGGTCATGCCCGACAGCTCGCCCGTGCCGTCCCATTGCGGGGTCAGGTACAGCGTGTCATGCACCGCAAGGCGCAGGCGGCGGTCCACCGCTTCCACCAGCACCGCGACCGATCCGACCGACCCGCGGGTGGCTGCGTCCATCATCAGCGCGGGCAGCGCCGTGCCTGCCGCGACCTGTGCCAGTATGCCCGGCAATGCGGGGTCGGTGGCTGCCGTGGTGGGCCAGTGCGAGGCACCGAACAGGAGCGACACCGCATCATCCACCACCGCGCGGCACATATTGGTGCGCACTGATGGCCGGCGCTGTGACAGGGGGATGTATTCCCCCGCCCCGTTATATTCGGTGCCGAACGGGTTGGGGATGGCGTCGTACTGCGTGCCCCCCAGCACGCGGCCCAGGGCTGCAAGCCGGTGGGCGCGCGCGGGCAGGTCCGGGTCGCGGGGGTATGTTTTCCTCAGTTCCTGCCAGTCCATGCTGTCTCTCCGGTATGGTGGGCGATGGGGGTGGATTTGGTGGTGATGCGGCGGCAAAACCGCGATAGACAGGCCACCGTGGGGCACCTGGCCGCGTGGAGGAGTAGAAAAGAAAATGGATATCAGTCACCTGTTGCTGACCCCGGTCCGCCTGGCGGTGGAAATTGGCGTTGTGGGTGTTGCGATCGCGGTGGTGGCGGGCGCGTGGCACAGGCGGCATGGCCACCCGCCCGCGGCACACCCGTTGCAGCCCGCATCGCCCCCGCCCGCGCCACCGCCGCCGGTCCCGCCCGCGCCGGTGGTGGATGCGGGGTTCAGCGTTCCCGTTTCCATGACCGATTACGGCTGGGCGGTGCGGCTGTACCAGCCCATGGCCCTGATGTCGGAATGGGAGCGGCGCGTGCTGACCGTGCTGGTGGCGCAGGTGCCGCGTGGCTACCATGTCTGCCCGCAGGTCAGGCTGGCGGATTTCATGGCCCCGCGCGGGCCGGACCGTGACGCCAACCGGCAGGCGTTTTTCAAGATCGCCTCCAAATCCATCGACTTCGTGGTGGTGCATGTGCAAAGCGGCACCGTGGTGCTGGGGATCGAGCTGGATGACAGCACCCACGCCCATCCCGAACGCCAGTACCGCGATGGACTGGTCGAGGCCGCCTTTGCCCATACCGGCATTGCCCTGTTGCGTTTTTCCCCCGGCGCGCGGGTGGATATCAGCGGGTATTTCCGCGCGGCCCCGGCGTGATCCGCCGCCCCTTACCGCCCCAGCGTAAACCGCGTCGGCACCCATCGCGCGGGGGCGGCGGGCGGCGTGGACAGCATAAGGTCACTTAATGCCCAGACCAGCGCATCCGCCCGGTCGGGGGAATGCGGGCCATGGTAGCCACTGGCGGAAAACTGGCACAACTGTTCCTCCAGCGTGGCAAAGCTGCCGTGATGGGTCACGCGGCCCTGTTCATACAGCGCCGCCACGGGTTCGGCACGCGCGGCCTTGCCCCGGCTGGCAGTGACCATGCGCAGGGCGGCGTTGGGGTTGATGCCGCGCAACGTGGCCTCGACCAATGCACCGCCAAAATTATGCTCGGCCACGATGCGTTCGGCCCCCCAGTCCGCCTGTGCCTGCAACGCCGCGCGCGCCCACCCCGCCGGGCTGTCCCGTCGCGACAGGTCGGACAGGACATGGCCATTCCCGCCCGCGTCCACGCCGCATACGACAATGCCGATTTCGTCCGATCGTGTATCCTCCGGCCCGGAACAGCCCGACGGGTCCACCGCCACGACAATGCGGCGCATGTCCCGCGCCACGCGGCCACGGGTTGCGGGGGTGACAGGGGCCGCACGGCGGAAATCCTCCAACCGCCATAACGCGCCATCCACCGCCTGCTGGTATTCGCCTAACATGAAGCGCCTGCGTTCCCGTTCGGGCAATGCCTCAAGCTGCGCCATGTATTGGGGCGACAGGTTGGCGCGGTTGCCATCAGGGTTCAGGCGCATGGTGGCGTAGCGCGCACGGTCCAGGGGGGCTGCGGATGTGGGGTCCACCCCGTCCTCGAACACGCGGTACAGCCAGTGCGCGGTGGTGGGGGGATTGGCGTCGATATACTCCTTCAGCGCCAGCGGCGATTTCTGCGCCAGCCGTGTCAGCAGCATGTTGCGCGCGCCATAGGTGATCTGGCTGGCTTCGTTCAGGTAGACGGTGGCGAATTCCAGCCCCAGTATCTTTTCCGTCCGGTCCTCGTCATCCAGCCCGCCGAATAAAATGACTGACCCGTTGGGCATTTCCACCGTCCAGTCGGTGCGCGACAGCGCCCATGGCACGGTGGGAAAGCACCGCCGCATGACGGTGGGAAACGTATCGGCCAGCACGGTGGCCCGCAGCGCGTTCAGCCGGTGGCGGAATATGCCGTGCCGCGTGCCCGCCGCCTTCAGCGCGCGGATCACCACCGCGCGCACCAGCACGAACGTCTTGCCCGAGCGCGCGCCGCCGCGCAGCAGGATATGCGTGGCGGGACCGCCCAGCAGCCGGTTGGCCGCGCGCTGGTCCGCTGTCAGGCTGAAGGCGTGTTTCAAAAGCCTGTCCCCTGAAATATCGTGTAAGTATAAAAAGTTTTTGGTGAAGATTTTTTCAAAAATCTTTGAAGAACACCGCCTTTTTGAAAAAAGGCGGCACCAAAAAACTTTTATCTATTAGAATAGACTTCATAATTCCGCATCATCGGTCGTGATCGTGATGGCAATGGTATTCCCCCCTTCCCGCCGGTCAGCGGGCGGGCGCAGGCGGGTTGCGACCCACATCCGGGCCTCCATGCGCAGTTTGATCGCAGGCACGTCGTCACGGCCGGTGGCGCGGTCGGCTATGGTTATGATTTCCTCGGCCAGCGTATCGGCCGCAGCCTCCCGCGCGGTGGCATACAGGGCGCGAAACCCCGCATTGTCGCGCAGCCAGCGAAATACCGTGGCCCGATGCGGCATGGCCGGATCAGCACAGATCGCGCGTAGGCTGTGCCCATCAGCCAGGCGGGTGCAGATTTCCTCCGCCAGCCGGCGGCTGTACGCCCCGCGCCGCGCGCCCGGTGTGGCGGGTTCGGGCATGGTTATCCTTCCCTGTTATCCGGCGGATAGGAAAACGCCCGGGCTGCCATGTGGGGCGGTCCGGGCGTGGTTGTGTCATGATAGGGCTGTTATCGTGGAAAAGCGTGCAGGTGGGAAGCGGTTTGTTCTGCCCACCGGCTGTTGCAGGGGGGGAAGCGGAAGGTCGGCTTTCAGTTTACAAAGATAGAAAGCAGACCAATCATCGAGTATCAGGCAGAAAGTGTCCCCCGATATCTCGCTTTACTGGTGGTCTCCCTTGTCGGACGGAACATTGTCATCGGCAATGAGGTTGCAGGCGGCCACCGGGCGGGGATGATTTTCATACCCGTTGATACAGAATTCAAACGTATCGTGGCGCACCTGCTGGCCCGCTTTCGTATTGAGGAAAAATGGTGCGAGTTGTTCCGCGCAATGTCCGCCATCACGAAAATCCATATCCACCGCATCAAGAAAAATCTGCGTGGGGACGAAACCGGCATAAAGCGGATCGTCGAACTTCTGGGGGGCCTTGATATTCTGAAGATACCGGATGCTGAACGCACACATCGGCCCGTAAAGTTCGCGATGGCTCAGGAAATGGTAATCGAGCCGCCTGCCTGCGATGTCACGACGAACGGTTCCCCTGATACTCGCCACGCCGTTCGCTTCTCCCGCCTCATAGACCACGACCTTGCGGACAAGATAATCCAGCAGGATCATGGATTTGCAATCATCCGTGCCGCAATGCACGGCCTTCGCCTTCGCTGCAGCAGCTTCAAGTCCTGCAAAAGTCGGGGGAACAAGCACGCTTTCAGCCGGGCGTGACGGCGAACGCGCATGGGCCGGACATACTGTGAAAAAGGCTGCCAGTATAAGGGCAAATGATCGCATAGGTTTACTCCCGATAGAACTTGAACTCCTTTTCCGGAACATTAAAGACACGCACACGCCTCCCGTCTTGTGCCCAACCCGGGACATAATTCCTGATCGGTTTTCCACTTCGGTCCCGAACCCCATCGACTGATTCCAGTCCGCTGCCAATATCGAATCCATGCAGATTCGTATCTCCCTCTTTTGGCATGCTGAGCGGGGAATAAAAAAGGGTAGCACCCTGGCTGATATCACGCGCCTGACCGGACAGCAGGCTTTCCGCGATACGTCGGCTTATTGTCGTTGCAGGATGGTTGTGTGCGTAATTGTTATGCTGCCAGACTGCGGACACCGACCTGAGATGACGGCGCTTAATCCTGTTGATGACAGTCCATCCGACCATGAGTTGTGCCGTCTCGTTCGAGCCACGTGCCTCTGATGCAATAATACGGCCGAGATCTTCAATATTCTGTCTGGTGAGCCTTTCGTCCTGAGAATAGGACAAAGAAGGCAAACGGCCAGAAGCAGATTGTAATGACGGCATGCTGTCTGTCTTTCCCGAATGTTATCATAGCTTCAAATGTTTCTAATTTGTTCCTGTGCAGGCATCGAGCATCATTGCGTATGTGCGCTCTGAGCGCGCCATGCTCCCTGATATCTGCTTCGGGCAATGCAGCAATGTGGCAGAATGTCTGCAATGAGGCGACACCTGCCACCCGTTTTCCCATATCAACGTTGGGCGGCACCCCCGCCAGCAACAGTATTTATGGTCCTGCGCCCTGCCGGCCCGGTATGTCCTGCACAACATCAAATACAACATCCGTATACGCGCGCTGACAGTACCGGAATCCCGTCAGCGCAGACACCACCTCCACCGGAATATCAAAATAGAAATCCAGCATCCCCGGCGGGTAACCGCTTTCGGTTTCCTCGCGGTCCATTGCGGTGATGGTGTCGTGTAACGCTGCGGGTGGCGTGCCGGTTATGGTCAGGTCGTGCGGGCCTGCGGCCTGTCCGTGATGGGTTACGGACCAGATTTGTGCACCGTCATGATCGAAACTGGCAGCACTTTCATACCGGCGTTCATCCACCGTGCAGGTCACGACCGTGGCGCCTGCGGAATATGCCGCCAGTCGGGCTTCATGCCCCCGCGCCGTGGCCGGGTCGTTGCACACAACCACCGTCCACCCGTCGGGCAGGCTGGTGATGGCCATGGGCGCGGGGCGGGTGACGTCCTGTGGCATGCCGGTATCCGTCAGGCCCATGCGGGCCAGAACTGTGGCGCGGTCGATGCCGTGGAACGCGAACGCCGTGACCGCATGCCCCGCCGGTCGGGGCGGGCAGGTTTCGCGTATGTGGAAACGCAGCCGGATGGGGGGGAAGATGTCCTGCGTGCCCTCGGTTACCTGTGCGGGTGCAAAGGTCACGCCCGCCTCCCCCACGCGATAGGGATAGACGATGTTTTCCGCCGTGCCGTCGCGGTGGGCGCACATGATGACGGCGGCCTGCACCGGCCCGTCGCCACCGGGCAGCAGCACGGTGCAGTTGGCGACCACCGCCGCCGCCCGCGCGCCTGTCCGCATTGCCGCGTCCTGTACCGCGTCGCGCGCGCGGTCCAGCTGTATGGTGCTGTCGGCCTGCCCGCCGGGGCCTGCCACCGTCTCGATCGCGCCAAGGTAGCGCCCCGGGGCCATGACCGCGCCAAACGGGGCAAACACCCCCTGCCGGGACAGAAGCCGCTCCACTTCGGGACGCAGGTGGGCGGCAAGGCGGTCAAAATCCCGCCGTGGCGTGGCCAGCCACTCCGGCAGGTCAGACTCGGCCCAGCCCTTGTACACGTCCATCCCTGTTTCCCCGTGCCGGTTCGGGGTCATGATGGGTGGTGGGGGATGGCCGTGTCAATCCGGCGCGCCAAAGGTGCGCGCCTGCCGGTTCGTTACCATGGGTGGGGTCAGGCTGGTTCAGGCTCCGGAATATCTGCCTTTTTCATAAAGATCTATTTTTCCAGAGCTTTTTGAAAAAAGCTTCGCCAGAAACGTTAATCTGCTGTTGCCGTCCGCCCCACGCAGAACCCAAGCCCCGTCACCGCAAACGGCAGCACCGCCAGCATCAGGCTGGTCCGGTCGGTCAGGCCCGTAATACGGGTGAAATTGACCAGAATGACAGACAGCACCGCGCACAGCGCCACGGCCGCAATACACGGAATGACCACCGCGCTGAACGGCCGCCCGCGCGACAGGTCACGCCGGCGGGCAAAGAACGCCACCACGGCGGCCGATGTCAGGATCATCAGCACGACAATGCCAATGGTCGAAATCCCGGCCATCGACCCGAAAATATCCACCAGCGGGTCCACCCCCGACAGGGCCGCGGCCACCAGCAGCATGCACGCCGTGCCCGTCTGCACCACGGACGCCACGTGCGGCGAGGCATGGCGGTCATGCGTGTGCGCCAGAAAGGCGGGCATGATCCCCTCGCGCCCCAGCGCAAGCTGGTAGCGCGCGATGATGTTGTGGAACGACAGCAGGCACGCGAACAGGCTGGTCAGCAGCAGCACCTGCATGGCCTGCTGCATCATCCGGCCCGCATACCGTCCCGCCGTTTCCAGCACGATGTTGCGCCCGTGGTCCAGAAACCCGCGCGTGACCCCGGTAATGCTGTCCGCCCCCCATGCATGGATCACGCACCAGCACGATATGGCGTAGAACAGGCCGATAATGACCACCGCGCCATAGGTCGCGCGTGGAATGGTGCGCTGCGGGTCGCGGGCTTCGTCACGGAAAATGGCCGTGGCCTCGAACCCGATGAACCCGGTAATGGCAAACAGCAGCGCCACCGCGAACGGCCCCGCCTGCCCTGTATCGGGCACGGGGGCGACCGGCATGGGGTGCCACAGGATCGTGGCGTTCATGACCACCACCACCCCGATTTCCAGCACCAGCGCCACGCCCAGCACGCGCGAACTCAGGTCGATATGCCGGTAGCCCATTACCGCCACCGCCGCCAGCACGCCCGCCGCATACAGCCACCACGGCAGGGCGGGGCCACCCCACTGCCGCACCGCGTCATCCATGGACCAGCCGAAAAACCCGTAAACCCCAAGCTGTATGGCGGTATAGGTCAGCAGCGCCAGGAACGCCCCCGCCCGCCCGCACCGCGCGCCCAGCCCCGCACGGATATAGGTAAAGAACGCCCCCGCTTCGGTCATGTATTCGGTCATGGCGACAAACCCGACCGAGAACAGCAGCAACACCACCGCCGCCGCGACAAACCCGGTCCATGCAAGCGCGCCGTTGCCCTGCGTGATCGCCAGCGGCACGTTGCCGCTTATGACCGTAAGCGGGGCGGCCGCGGCAATGACCATGAAGATGATTTCTGCAACACCCAGGTTGCCCGACAGCCGCCCCACCCCACCACCGGCGGCCGTGGTGGCGCCTGCCCGCGCGCTCATGCCGTCAGGCCCATGCCACGGTACAGGTCCAGCCTGCGGTCGGCCAGGAAGGGGTTTTCACGCTGCGCGCGCGCAACCAGCCCGGGTTCGATATCAGCCACCAGCAGCGCCTCTTCCAGCCCTGCCTGCGCCAGCACCGTGGCATCGGGCGCGATGATGCGGCTGTTGCCCACGTAAACCGTGTCGCGCTCGCGCCCGGTATGGTTGATGTAGGCCAGGTAGATCTGGTTTTCCCACGCCCGCGTGCGCACCAGTTCGCGGGCGGAAAACAGGTATGGCTCCATCAGCGCGGTGGGCACCAGCAGCGCCTCGCACCCTGCCTGCGCCACGTGGCGGACGTATTCGGGAAACTCCACATCATAACAGATCATGCCCGCCACGCGCACCCCGCCAAAGGATACGACGGCGGAAGGCTGCGCGCCGGGCAGGAAGAACGCGCGTTCCATGTCGCCAAACAGGTGCAGCTTACGCACATGCAGCACCTGCGCGCCATTGCGGTCCAGCAGCATGGCGCTGTTGTACAGCCCGTCGGGCGTGTGTTCGGCATACCCCACCATGACCGCCACCCCGCGCGCCATTGCGATGTTGCGCACGGCCCCCACCGCGTCGAAGCGCGCCAGGTCATGCAGGCTGTCACCAATGTCGTAGCCGGTCACGAACAGTTCCGGCGTGACCAGCAGGTCCACCCCCTGCCCGGCCGCGCGCGCCATGGCGGCGTCAAGCTCTCGCAGGTTGGCGTCGATATCCCCCGGGGTTCCCGCTGTCTGTAGGCCGGCCATGCGCATGATGTAAGGTCCTGATTTATTGCTGCTTCGCAATGGGTATCATGCCCGCCGCCCGACGCAACACAAATCTTGCCGCCTGCGCAATGGATGGTGTCCTTGCGCAGCCTTTCATGCCGGATGCGGCATAAAGGCGATCAGGAGGGTGGCCATGGCAGTTCCGGCGGAATCTGAAGCTGTCCCGGGCAGCAGGCGTCCGACGCCCATCCCGCGGCAGACGGTCCCCCAGTGACATCCACAATCGAAACGCTACCGCCCACATGCCCCGGTCAGCATGAGACAACCGATCTTTCACAGCCGAAAACCAGGGCCGCCATACAACCGGTACCTTCATGAAAAGCGCAGCTGGTCGAAAACCCGATCACAAAGCTGCAAGACTGGTGCGCCCATACATCCATGTGCGTAATCCATGCCGCGGCAGGGTGTATCCCCTACCCCCGCGCGGTGCGTCCTGAACCCGGGGGTCAGGCCGCATGCGTGTGTCCGTCCGGGCCATGGACATGGCGATGGTGCAGGTCGGGATAATGCGGGTGGCTGTGCACCAGCCTTTTATGCACATGGCGGTGGGTGTGGGGTTCGCCCACCGGGTCATCGGGGCCGTGTTCGTGCTGGTGGTGTTCGTCATGCACGTGGCGGTGGGTGTGTTCCATTTCCTCATGCACATGTTCGTGGTCGTGGCGTTCGCTCAGGTGCAGCCACAGCCCCACCGCCATGAACGCCCCTGCCACGGCCAGCCGCCCGATGTCATGTGCATGGAACAGGGCCACCGACACCACCGCCCCGATAAACGGGGCCAGCGCAAAATACGCCCCCGTGCGCGCCGCCCCAAGGTGGCGCAGCCCCAGCATGAACGCCACCAGGCTGACCCCGTAGCCCAGGAAGCCCACGCCCCCCGCCGCCGCAACGACGCCTGCGCCCGGCAGGCTGGCATGCTGCGCCACCAGCGCCACGCACAGGTTGACGGCCCCCGCCACAACGCCCTTTATCATGGCGATGCGCACCGGGTCGGCTGCCGACAACTGACCGCTGAGGTTGTTGTCAATGCCCCAGCACACGCACGCGGCGATGATGTACAGCGCCCCGGGTGCAAACGCCGCATGCCCCTGCCATGACAGCACGCCCGCCCCCGCCACGATGCACGCCGCGCCAAACAGCAGCCTGCGGTCCACGTTTTCCCGGAACACCACCCACGCGATCAGCAGGGTCGCGATGCTTTCCATATTCAGCAGCAGTGACGCACTGGCCGCGTCACTGCGCGCCAGACCGATCATCAGCAGCAGCGGCCCGGCCACGCCGCCGGTGGCAATCACCCCCAGCAGGCACGGCAGGTCGGCGCGCGTCAGCGCGGCCTCGTCATGGCTGGGCAGGCGCAGCGCCGCCCGCGCGCCAAGCACCAGCGCCAGCCCGAGGCCGGAGCCAAGGTACAACAGCCCCGCCGCCATCTGTGGCGACATGCCACCCAGCAGCAGCTTGGCAAATGGCGTGCTGGCGCCAAACAGCACGGCGGACAGCAGGGCAAGGACAAGACCGGATCTGTTCATCCCCCACCCATACCACACGGTATTCGCTGCGTGCCATGATCATGATGTGGCATGGGCACGTGAGCGGACAATACGATCTCAGCTTCCCTCACCACCGCTCATGCAGGATATCCAGCGCCCTGAGCAGCGTGCGGATGCGCGTGCCGGGGGCTTCGTCCATGCCGCATACCGCGCACACCACGCGGCCACGGGCCGGGGTCAGCAGCGACAGGGCGCGGTCAAGGGCGCGTCGGGCCTGCACGCCGGCCTCCGTATCCTCCAGCGTGCCGCAGCCCGCGCCGGTATGGGGGATGTAGCGCTGCACCAGCCGCCCGCCGCGCGTGGCCCGCAGCCACACGGCGCGAAACCGCAGCCCCGCCGCATGCTGCTCGGCGGTCAGGGCGGCATTGGCACGGTGGAACAGGCGGTCCAGCATGCAGGCGTCACGCACCCGGCGCACGGTCTGCTGCACGCTGCGCGGGGTCAGTACGATGCGGTCTTCCACCACCACGCGGGCGCGGGCGGCGGGACCATCGGCCCCCATGTCGGGTTTCAGCCCCATGGCGATGTCACGGGCGGCCAGGCGCGCGCGACGGTCGGCACGCAGCATGGCGGCCACCCGGCGGCGTTCCCCATCCGGGGCGTCAGGGGTACGGACAAGGGGTACGGACATGGCGTTTCCAGTGCAATCTGTATGATATTTTCATACTACATGCCCGCCATGCAGGCGGCACGCCGGGGCGTACCCCTTGCCGCCGGGGCCAAGGGGTACAGGCACGGCACGCTGCACCCCCTGGTTTTCCGCGCTTTCTGTTCGGGGTGTACCCCTGTTCCCTCCGTACCCCTTGAAAAACAATTTCAGTCACGGAGCATGGATCAAGGACCGCCATGGAAAGTTTGCAAGTTAAGGGGTACAGAGGGAACAGGGGTACACCCGCCTGTTTTATCTGGCGCATGCCGGGGCGACATAAGGCGGTACACACCCGTGGCCGGGCATTTGCCTGCCCCCGTTTGACAGCGGCCCGAAAGCGCCGTCTATTGTCGGTCCGTAATGTTTATGGGGATCCTGTTTCATGGGACTGCCGCATCACCATGCCGCCTGCATGGCCGCCCTGCTTTCATGCGTCTCACCCGCCATGGCGAAGACCGTGCCGGCCGATGTCGTCTTTACCAACGGCTACATCTACAGCGTTGATAAAAAGGACCATGTGTACCAGGCCCTGGCGGTAAAGGACGGGCACATTGCCTATATCGGCAGCAATGCGAAGGCCGGGCGCTATGTCGGCCCCGCCACGCAGCGCGTGGACCTTGGCGGGCGGATGATGATGCCGGGGCTGGTGGACGGGCACATGCACCCGCTGGAGGGGGGCAAGAGCCTGATGGGCTGCTCGCTGGACTATCAGGCCCTGACGCATGATGAATTCAGCCAGCGCGTGCGCGCCTGCACCGCCAATCCCGCCCTGCGCCGCCCCAATGGCACGCTGGTGGTCCGTGGCTGGTTTCAGGAGGCCATGAAGCCCGCGGGCGTGCGCCTGACGAAGGAAGATCTTGACCGCATCGACGCCCGCCGTCCCATCGTGGTGCGGTCCACCTTTGGCCATACCACGCTGGTCAATTCGGCGGCGCTGCGCATGGCGGGCATCACGGCGGCGACAAAAGCGCCCGCGGGGGGCGAGATCGTGCATGACGCCAAAGGCCAGCCCACCGGCGTGCTGGAGGACGTGGCGCAGGATCTGGTCGAACGCGTGGACCCGCCGCTGAGCGCGGATGAAAACGTGCAGGCCGCCCGTGCGTCACTGGCGGCCATGCGTGAACAGGGGATTACCGGCTTCCTTGACGCATGGGCGCTGGATGCCGACCTGTCCAGCTATGCCGCGCTGCAGAAAAGTGGTGAGCTTACGGCCCGCGCCCATTTCGCCCCGCTGGTGGAACCGGCCACGGGCACCGATGTCGCGGGCAACGTGCAGCGGCTGAAAGCCATCGCCGCGAAATATGACCAGGGGCCGATTGGCGTGGCACCCGGCATGACCGTGCGCAACGTCAAGTTTTTCATGGATGGGGTGATCGCAGCCCCCGAACTGACCGGCCGCGTGCTGCAGCCCTATTACATCAATACCGGCACGAAGGATGCGCCCAACTGGGTGCCCGGCACGTCGCTGGGGCCTGATCCCTATTTCCCGCCCGCTGTCCTTGGCCCGCTGCTGCTCGGCGTGGTGCAGGCGGGATTTGACCCGCACATGCATGCTGATGGCGACGGGGCGGTGCATATTGCGCTGGATGGCGTGCAGTACGTGCGCGACCACCTGCCGCATGCCGATTTCCGCCCCGCCATCGCGCATGATGAACTGGTCTCCCCTGCCGACGTGCCGCGTTACAAACCGCTGGGCGCGGTGCCCGTGCTGTCGTTCCAGTGGGAAAAGGAAGGCCCGGACACGGTGGATGCCGGTCGCGACTTCCTCGGTCCCGAACGGGCGAAGGCAATGGAACCGGCATGGCCGCTGTACAGGGCCGGGGCGCGGATTGCCTATGGTTCCGACTGGCCGGTGGACCGCCTGAACGAATGGTTCGCGCTGAAGGTGGGTGTCACCCGCACCAACGCCCCCGAAGCGGGCGAGAAATATGCACACCCGCTGGGTGGTGCGCCCGGCCTGCCCCGGCCCGCGGTGCTGCGCGCGATCACCATGAATTCGTCCTGGGAACTGCGTTCGGACACGCTGACGGGATCGCTGGAACGCGGCAAGCTGGCGGACCTGATCGTGCTGGACCGCAACGTGATGCAGGTCCCGGCGGCGGACATCGCCAACACGAAGGTGCTGCTGACCATGGTGGGTGGCAGGGTCGTGTATAACCGCGACGGGTCCATTCCACTGAAGGCCACGACCGGCGGGGCGGAATAACCGGCCTGAAGGCGTCTCCCCTTTTGCCGGGGAGCGCCTGTTTCGAAGCTTTTTGCAAAAAACTTCTATCTTTCGGGGGGCATGGTGCGGCTGTGGCGTGGCCCGGTCATGCATCGGCCCCGATTGCACTGGCTCCGATTGATAGAATTTCCCGGCTGCCGCCTTTTTTCACAAAAGCGGCGTCTTTCCATCATTCCCCGACCGGTGCGACCCACACCCATTGCGGGCCAGACGTGGCGCAGCGCAGCCTGCGGCGGTTCCAGCCAAGGCCGCGCAGGATGGTGGCCACGCGTTTCTGCGCCATGCGGTCCTGACGGTCGCGCGGCAGGCCGAGTGCAAGGTGCAGCACATCCGCCATGCGCACCTGCGTCTGTCCCCCCATGCCCAGCCATGCGGCAACGGGGTCGCGCCAGGCGTCTTCATGCATGCGGCTGTCCTGCGCCTGCTGCACGATGGCGCCGACATGGCCGTTTTCCAGCCACAGGGGCATGGGGGCCGTGGCCTCGACATGGTCGGCTTCCGCCCATAGTTGCGCGCGCCATTTTTCGACCCATGCCACGTCGGCATGCTCGCAGGTGACGGGCCAGTAGCGGCGGTTGCCGGTGGGGTCGGTCAGGTATTCCTCCTCGTTGGTGGTGCCGGCAAAGACGCACTGACGCGGGCGCGTGACCTTCAGCGCGGCATAGGTGGGGCGGTAGCGGTCATGCTGGCGGCTGAAAAACGCCTTGGCGTCGCGCGCGCTGCTGCGGCCCAGCGCCTGCAGTTCGGCCATTTCCACGCCCCATACCCCCAGCAGTCCCTGGGCCGCGTCCTTTTCCCCCAGGTCGCGCGGCAGGTCGTCCTTGAACCATGCGGTGCCGAACAGGGCGGCCAGCAGGCGGCTCTTGCCCATGCCCTGCCGTCCCTCCAGCACCGGCACGTAATCGAACTTGCACCCCGGGCTGCGCACCCGGCGTATGGCGGCGCACAGGAAGCGCGCGCCCACGGCGGCATGGTACGCATCATCCGCACAGCCCAGCGCATGACGCAGCCATGTGCCAAGGCGCGGCGTGCCATCCCACCGTAATCCGTCCAGCCATTCGCGCACGGGGTGCGTGCGGCGCATCATGGCGGCGGTGCGGCAGGACTGCTCGCCCACCGTGCGGCTGACCGGCAGGTCATAGGCGCGTTGCAGGTACGCCTGGATCAGGGCGGCGTCCATGTCCTCCATGGGGCGGGGATAGGGTCCGGGTGCCGCCGGCGCGCCGTCATAGGGCTGTGGCGGGGCGCGGGTGATGATATGGCGACAGCTGAATTCATCCCACGCCAGCAGGCCGCGCAGCCGCGCGTCATGTCCCAGCAGCACAAGGCAGTTGCTGAGCGATGGCACGATCCGGCCCCCCACCCCGCGGGCCAGCAGGTCCATCCATGCGAAATGGCCGGGCGCGTGCGCCCCGGCAGGTGTGACCCCTACCATGTCAAGGTAGTGCTCTACGCACGGGACGCGGGTTGCGCAGCCCCGCATTCAGGCCCGAACGGATGGTGGCGCGGGCCTCGTTCAGCGGGATGCGGCGGCGCTGTGCCGCATGCAGCAATGTATCACGTGCCTGCGCCATGTCCATCATGCCTGCCCCGCACCACCGCCCCAGCGCATAGGCGCGGGCGTTGAGCGTGGTGTTGGCCATGCCCGGCGGCGCGTCGCATACGGCATGCAGCGCGCGCAGCAGCACGCCCGGCGCGCGGTCGCGGTCCATGCGGCGTGGGGGTACAGGCTGTGGCGCGGGGGCCAGCAGGGTTGCCAGCCAGTGCGGGATGGGTGGCGGCGCGACCTGCCACGGCGGCACGCGCCATGTGTACGCCCCGCCCGTGGCCGGATGCGTGCCCGGCGGGATGGTGACCGCCTGCCGCCCCCGGTGCGGGTCCAGGCCGGGGGCCGGGCAGCCCGCCTGCCCGCGCAGGGGTTCGCCATCGTGGCGGAAGAACAGGACCGCCCCGCCTGACCCGCCGGTGCGCGTCATGGGGCGTGGCGGCAGCGGACCATGGCGGCGGACAAGGGCGGCCAATGCCGCCACCCCGTCGGCGGCATGGGTGCCGGGGCGGTCCACATCCAGCGCGAACAGGCGTGACGGCCCGCATACCACCCGCCACCCGCATCCGGGCCAGCGCGCGGCCCAGCGCGCGATGGTGCCGGTGTCACAGCTGGCGTGGTCCACCGCGCCACGGAAACACGCGGCGCGTGAGGCCGCATGCACGGGCAGCACATGCCACCCCATGCGGGCCACGCGGTACAGGTCGGGCGGGATCATGTCGGTCATGGGCGGGTTTTATGGGACATATCCCACTCCGTCAAGGAATAATGGGACATATCCCCTCTACACAGGGCGGGCGGATTATGGGACAGTTCCCATTATGGATACACGCTCCCCCGCCGCCGCCGAGATCGAGCGCCGCATGGCGCTGCTGAACCTCAACAAAAAACGCCTTGCCGAGCTGGCGGGCCTGAACGAAACGTACGTGCACGACATCCTGCGCGGAAAGTCGCGCAATCCCGGCGGCGACCGGCTGGAAAAGGTCGCGGCCGTGCTGGGCTGCACCGCCAGCGACCTGCTGCGCGGGGGGGCGGGCGGCAACCCGGGGCCTGCCGCCGCGCGGCTGAAGGCGCTACGTGAACGCGCGGGCTATACCGTGCGCGCGCTGGCGCGTGACGTGGGATTCGGGGACAGGTTTTCCAGCTATGCCTTTTATGAAAACAAGCTGAAAAAAGAGTACATCCCGGTCGAGCTTGTGCGCAAGCTGGTGCCGCTGCTGACCGACCGGGGCGATCCCCCCATTGCCGCGAGCGAGGTCTGGGCCCTGTCCGGTATCGTGCCGGGGGCGACCGACCTGAACGAAAGCATAAGCCGCGCCGAACGCGCCGCCATGCCCCTGCAGACCGATGACGGGGCGATAACGGTGCATGAATACGATATCTCGCCCCAGGCCGGTGCGGGCGCGATCGTGGACCATACCGCCTGTGGCGATGGGGAGGGACACCCGACGCTGGATTCATGGCGCATCCCGCGTGATTTCATCCGCAACTACCTGCCCGATACCGGCGGGCTTGCCATCATCCGGGTGGCGGGCAATTCGATGGAGCCGGAATTTGCCGCAGGTGACCGCGTGCTGGTCGATACCGGCCACCGCATCCCCTCGCCCGACGGGGTGTACGTGCTGTGGAACGGCATGGGGGTGGTGATAAAGCAGCTGATGCTGGTCCCCAATTCCCGCCCGCCACGCATCCGCATCATCAGCGTTAACCCGACCTATCCTGTTGATGAGGTCGATGCCTCCGACCTGGTGATAAACGGCCGGGTGGTGGGCAAGTGGGTGTGGAAATAGGGGCTGGCGGGCTGAAACCGCTCAATTGTAACTTTTTGTTGCCAAATGGTTGCCGCATTCAGGGCGTCCTGTTTCCCGGCCCGGCGCATGACGCCGGGGAAAAAGGAAGGAACGCAACACATGTTCAAGTCTGCTTCAGTACTCGCGACGCTGGCGGCGCTGGCCGTTGCCACCCCGGCCATGGCACAGGGCGCAAATGACTTCTGCAAGGCCGTGAGCAAACAGCCCAGCGGCGAATGGAAAATCAATACCGACACCACCGTCATGATTGGCGGCGCGCGCGTGGACCTGAAACCCCAGACGGTCTATCGCGGCGAAATCAAGATAAACGAGGAAGACCTGCACAACGAATTCGACAAGAACTGCAAGAAGTAAAAACCCATTCGGCATCACCTACCGTCATGGTCCGGCATCCTGTCCCGTTGTGCCGCCCACCCATACTACATGACGGGACAGGGTCCGGCGGAATGGCCCGTCCCCTGCCCTACTGACGCCGCATTCACCCCCTAGGCACACATCCTGCGCCCGTCACCGCTGCCCGGATGCTTCATGCCTGCTGCCCGCATATCCCCTGCATTACAACCCCATGCCATGACCGGCGTTATGTCTGTCATGACTGACATGATATCCATTCCCGCCCGTTCCCGCCTGCCCGCGATGGCCGTGCTGTGCATGGTCACGCTTTCGGCCCATTCCGCCCGGGCGGAAAGCCAGCATCTGGCCCTGACCCCCGCCAACACCACCGTGCTGCTGCATGCCGACAGCGTGGTGGGCGCGATGGACGGGCAGTTTGCCCGCGTGTCGGGCACGCTGGATTACGACCTGTCGCGCCAGACCTGCCATGTTGACCTGAGCATGGATGCAACCAGCGTGCACATGGACACCGTGGTGGAACGCAAGGCCGCGAAATCGGGCAACATGCTGGACAGTGACCGCTTCCCCACCACCCGTTACGTGGGCGACTGCAGCCCCCGCGTGGTGAAGGGGCAGGTCCAGTCACGCATGGTTGGCCGCCTGACCATGCGCGGCCAGACCCACCCCATGACGTTTGATACGCAGATGGTCTTTACCGGCAACACCCTGACCATGCTGGACAGTACCGGCACGTTCGACGGCCGCCAGTGGGGCATGTCCACCATGCTGCACACCGTCAAGCCCCGCATGCGCACCGAAACGCGCATCACCCTGCCCGCCACCCCTGCCGCCCACGGCTAGATCGCCCCACGGCCCAATCGCCCCACGGCCCAATCGCACAGAAAGCGCGTTCCCCATGACCGACCAGACGACCGCCCCCCGCACGCTGGATGAAATCGCCTGCTATCACGCCCATATCTATTTTGACGACGCGGCCACGCGCGACATGGCGGCCCGCGTGCGTGAACAGATTGCCGCCCGCTTTGCCGTCCGGCTGGGGCGGTGGCATGAAGTCGCGGTCGGCCCGCATGTCGCGCCCATGTACCAGGTGGCCTTTGCCACGGACCTGTTTGCGGCACTGGTGCCGTGGCTGATGCTGAACCATAATGGCCTGAGCATCCTGATCCATCCCGGCACCACCAACCCGCGCCGCGACCACATGCGCGACAGCATGTGGATCGGCCGCCCCCGCGCCCTGCTGTCCGACCGCCTGCCCGAACACACGTCCGAGCCGGATGGCGTGGGCGAAATCAATACCCAGCCCGATGCAAAGGCCGGCTGACCGGCAGGATGGTCAGGAACAGTTTCCGGTGAAGCTTTTTTTCAGGAAGCTGCCGGGAACGCCGCCTTCGTGAAAAAACGGTACCCGGAAACTTTCACCTTTTATCCATGTGACATGAAATGGCTTTATGACCTGCCGAGGCGTTGCATACGGGCATGTCGCATAAAACCATTTATTTTCCGGCCATGTTTCCATATGGAAGCCGGATGGCCGGTTTGCATGACAGTCCTGATCCCTCCCTTGCCCGTTTCATTGACTGGGCCTATCAGGCATCCGTCGCGGGCGTGGGAAAGGCCGGGTCGGCGGAAGACATGGCCCGCGCCTGCCTGGCCCGCAACGGTGGCGATGCGCTGCGGGCGGCGCGCGCGCTGATCCGCCGGCAGAACGCCAAGGCCGCGACGGCGGGATTCATAAGCGGGCTGGGCGGCCTTGCCACGCTGCCCCTCGCCCTGCCCGCCAATGTCGCGGGCGTGCTGTATGTGCAGGTCCGCATGATTACGGCCATTGCCGTCATGGGCGGGCATGACATCCGTGATGCGGACGTGAAGGCCGCGTGCCTGTCCTGCCTGACCGAAGTGGGGCTGGAGGAAATGGCCAAGAATATCGGCCTGTCCATTGCCGGGTCCACCGCCGTGAACAATATCGGCAACCGCGTCGCGGTCGAGGCCAAGAAACACCTTGCCCGCCACGCCCTGCATGCCATCGCCGCACGCGGCCTGGCCGGTGGCACGGCCGCGGCCGTGCCCGTGCTGGGCGGCGTGATTGGCGGCACATTCGACGGCCTGAAAACCAACCGCATCGGCCGCGCCGCCATCCGGCAGTTCATCACACTGCCCGTCCCCGCCCGCCTGCCCCCACCAGAAGATGACGGGCATCGTGAAGGGGTGTAAGGCCCCCGCATTGCCGTAACGGGCAGTCCGGCAGCCGTCCCGTCCTGTGCTGACAGCCCGGTACGGGTATCACGCCACGGCGGTCGCATGTGGCCCGGCGATGGGGTGCGTTACTGGAAATCCGCGCGGTATTTCGTCACGGCAGCCTGTGCGCAGGCTTCGTCCTTTTCCCCGCCCGGCGCGCCGGATACGCCAATACCGCCCAGCACGGCCCGGTCCGATACCCGGCGCAGCGTGACCCCACCGGGCACGAACAGCACTTCGGGAATGGTGTTCAGCGCCCCGTTGGGCGGTCCCGTCACCTTGGCCGCGATCAGTGCGCTGGTGGTGTCCATGTTGAACGCCATGCCATAGGAATAGGCCGTATAGGCCTTGCGATAGGACACCGACAGCGACTGCAGCGGCACGCTGTCACCCTTGATGACGGCCTGCTGGTGGCCCGTCGTGTCCACCACGGTGGCGGTTACGGAATATCCCTGCTTCGCGCACGCATCCACGGCCTCGATCGCCAGATGCACCGCGGTCATCCAGTCCAGCTTGGGCGTCGTGACCACATGCCCCTGCGCATGGGCGGGGATGCTGGCGCATAATCCCGCCGTGACAAGGACAGACTGCGTGAACCGGTTCATATCCATTACGCGTGCCATTCCCTGCTGCGGACAGGTGGACATGATGCAGAACCGGCGGAATGGCATGCAATCGCAAAAGCGGTCCCTCACATGATGGTGTTGGGCGCAAAGGCGTGTGATCGAAGGGATGCCGGGCTGTTGTGCGGATTCATAAGGAAGTTTTTGATGAGGCTTCTTTCACGAAGCTTCAGGAGACGCCGCCTTTTTGAAAAAAGGCGACACCCGCAGACTTCTGTTCTTATCCATCAGGCCGGCAATGTCAGTCCCCCGCCGCCCCCATGGTGGGATAGTCGATATAACCTTCCGGCCCATGGGTGTAGAACGTGGACGGGTCGGGCGGTGTCAGTTCCACGCCCGCGCGCAGGCGTTCGGGCAGGTCGGGGTTGGCAATGAAGGCCTGGCCAAAGGCCACGGCATCGGCACGCCCGGTCTCGACGGCTTTTTCGGCGCTGGCGCCGGTAAACTTCTCATTGGCGATATACACGCCGCCAAACTGCTTTTTCAACTGCGGGCCAAGGCTGTCCGGCCCCTCGGCTTCACGCGCGCAGATGAAGGCGATGCCGCGCCGCCCCAGTTCGGTCGCGACATAACCAAACGTCGCGGCGGGGTTGGAATCCCCCATGTCATGCAGGTCGCAGCGCGGTGACAGGTGCATCCCCACCCTGTCCTTGCCCCACACGGCAATGGCGGCGTCGGTGACTTCCAGCATCAGCCGCGCGCGGTTTTCGATCGGCCCGCCATACCGGTCGGTGCGGTGGTTGGTGGAATCCTGCAGGAACTGGTCCAGCAGGTAGCCATTCGCGCCGTGGATCTCCACCCCGTCAAACCCGGCCACCTTCGCCAGTTCCGCGCCGCGGCGGAAGGCGTCCACAATGCCCGATATCTCATCCGTGCGCAGGGCGCGCGGGGTGACGTAATCGCGCATGGGGCGCAACAGGCTGACATGCCCCTTCGCCGCAATCGCGCTGGGGGCGACCGGGGCATTCCCGTTCAGGAAATACGGGTCCGAAATCCGGCCCACATGCCACAACTGCATGAAAATGCGCCCGCCCACCGCATGCACGGCAGATGTCACCTTTTTCCACCCTTCCGCCTGCCCGTCCGTCCAGATGCCGGGCACGCCTTCATACCCGATGCCCTGTGGTGTGACCGGCGTTGCTTCCGATATGATCAGCCCCGCCAGCGCGCGCTGGGCATAGTATTCGGCCATCAGGTCGTTGGGAATGTGCCCGTCGCTGGCACGCAGGCGCGTCAGCGGCGCCATGACAATGCGGTTGGGCAGGGTCAGCGCACCGACCTTAAGCGGGGTGAACAGGGTTGGCATGACACGTCTCCACAGGTTCATTTTGGCGTGGATGATGGGCCTGTCACCGCCTGCGTGCAACCCGTACGCGCAACCCTGTCCACATTACGGGCATGCACCCGCCTTTTTCAGCAGTTCATCCCATTTCCTGCAGGTTTTCACCGCCCCCTCACCCAGCCCGGTGCAATAGAATATCTGCGTATGGGCGGGATCGTTCATTTCAAACGTGATGCCGGCCTCGCGGCTCTTGCGCCAGTTGCGGATGCTGGACGATGCGGTTTCGCGCGCGGTTATCGTGCCGATTATCCCGCCATCCCATAATTCATACCTCTGCTGTTGTTCACTTTCGGGAACATTGAACAGCACACCTGCAATTTCATCAGGCCGCGCGATGACATAATCCCCCTTTTGCATGATCATGACTTCATGGCCGTCAAACAGCAGCACATTGGGGTAATTATCGGTCAGGGTGCAGTCAGCGGTGATGATCGGGTGTTTCATCAGTGGCTGCAGGCGTTCGTCAAGCAGGGTATTGAAGTACCTGTCCTGGCGTGCGGTCTGTATCCGGTCGTTGATGAAGGGCCTGCGGATAATCAGGCCCCGCAGCAGGCCAAAGCCAATATAGGACGCCGAGACCAGCATGAAGGCATGGGCGACAGGCTGCTGCACCCGCATTATCATCATGATTATGGACAGTACGGGCCAGGCGACCAGGTAATGAAACGTAATGACCATGATCATGAGTTTTGATCTGGTACGGTATGCAATATCACCGTCCAGTTTGGCGTGGATCATTATTTGTCTCCGGGTATGTCTATTTAAAATATCATTCAGATTTCAATACTGGCGCCTGCCAAACAGGTACCATATCGCAATCGGCCCCAGGAATATGGACCCCTGCCACAGAATGGCGCTGACAAGGAACGCCAGTATCATCCAGATAATCGAGGGTATGACCAGGATAGTATCGCTTGCGAACAGGTCCTTGAATGCTTCCCATCCCGCCCTGGTAAACGGGAACAGCAGGGAAGAGAGCGTGTACATTGCAATGGTCATGACCGTCATGAATGGATGCGACGGCCGGCTTGGCTGCGTGAGGAAGGTAATCATCAGGCCTTCGAGCACAAATGCTATGGCGAAGCTTTTTCCCACGAAGTCCGGGCCGAACATATGGCCAAGTTCACGATAGCAATTTTTCACCTTGATCAGGAAATCCACCGGGTGCTCCGAATTATGAACCGTAACGAATAAATCTGTTTGGCATTTTTATGACCATTTAGTCCATAAGCGGCGGATGGGTTTTCCCATTTTGCGGCATTAATTTGAACATGTGTGTCCAAAATGCCGCGTACGCATCCCTGCCCACCCGTCACGGCATGCCGGTGACCGGCAGGATGCAGGCCCCGGGCGTGCGGGCGTTTTATGGTTCCGTAATGCGAAAAGCCGGGACAGCTTATGTTTCTGCGCCGGGAACGGGGACCGTGCCCGTCAGTAACGGGCCGGGATGCAACATGCGCGGCCATGGGGCACACGGTCCATGCCGTGCATCGGCCCTGTCCTGTTGGTCAGGGCTGCGGCCCCTCTGGCGGTGGCAGGGCCGCGCGGATGGCGGTGGAATAATCGGGGCCGATCACAGCGCTGGGCGCACGGTGGATGCGGCTTGCGGCATGCAGTGCGTCATAGCCGGGATAGCGTTTGGGGTCATACGGCCCCAGCAGGCCCATGTCATACGCCATGTCGGCTGTATGCCCGCTGAGGATCACGCGCCAGTCAAACCGGTACCGCAGCCGCGCGCCCGCGCGCGCCAGTATGCCGGTGGTGCAGTTGTCGGTCAGGGTGTTGTACCACACGGGGCGGGAAATGATGTCATGGATCGCGCCCACGTAGCTGAGGAACAGGTGTTCGCGCACTTCGGGCGCGATATCCAGCCGGTACATATAGACCCGTTCGCGCCGGATGTCGGTGCGCACGCCAATCAGGTCGCGTTCATCAGCGGTGACATAGAACAGTTCGTAATGATGAAAGAACCCGGCAATGGTGGAATAGGGAAACCGGGCCTGTCGCCGGGTCTCGATGGAAATCGCAAGGTGCTGGCCATCGGAAAACCCGAAGCTGAGGAACACATGCGCGATTGCCTCCCCCGCCCAGTAGGAGGTCACAAGGTCCACCCGGTCCAGCCGCCGCAGGTCATACGTCGCGTCATACCATGCCGGGATATAGTCGGTTTCGGTACGGTAGCGGAAATTGCGCACGTTATGGACATGCACCATATCCCCCACCCGCCATGCATCGGCCGGCACGGCGTATTCACCCGCCCAGACCCGGTCATTGCGCGGCGGGTCGGTGACATACCAGATTGCCAGCGCCGTCACCGTCACCACGCGCACCGGAAAGGCCAGCCCCGCCGGGCGCAGCCAGCGCGCGCCGGCCATGATGGCGGGAAACGCCACCGACAGCCCCAGCCGCAGCGCATCGGGCAGGATGGTGGAATAATACACCGCCCCCGCACCCAGCAGCACGCCCGCCCCCTGTACCGCGCGCGCACCCCATCGCCGCACCCTGCGCCACCCGTGCCGCCTGCCGGTATGGCCGGGTGTCCCGCCTGATGTCCCTGTGGGGCCTGCGTCCTGCCCGCGCGTGGCCGTCATGGCCGCCCCGCCCGCGCTACCACGCGCCGCGGCACGGGACGGGGCGCCGGCGTCATGTTCCGTGGCGGGTTCTGGGCCAGTTGCAGCAGCAGGATGCGCTGGACCTCGGCAATGGTGGCGGGATTGGACTGGGTCGAATGTTCGGAATTGCGCACCACCAGTTCGGACTGCACATCGGGGATATGCGCGCTTTCATACGACACCACCCCGTCATCGGCATGGGTCAGGTCGCGCGGGTTGCCACAGACGGGAATGATGGAATGCGCCTGCACGTCGGGGGCCATGGGAATGGTGGGCAGCGTGCGCATGAACGCGCTGTGCGGTGACATGGCGTACACACTGCCCAGACGCAGCACGCGGTTGTTCAGGTGCGTGCTGTCCCCCGCCCCGGTCAGGATGTCGCGCGCGGTTTCTGTCACGCGCACCGGCAGGCTGACCATGCTGCCGACAAGACGCGCGATGGACATGGCCGCAAGGTAGCTGCCGTGCTGCGGGGTGGAAATGAACACCACGCGCTGGATTTCGGGCATGGCGGTGGGGAACATCGTCTCACGCACCAGGTCGCGCGTGCTGTCGTTCAGGTGGAACGATGAAAGCGGCCGCCCTGCCGTGCCATCCCACAGCCGGTCCCCGGGGTTGATGACCAGCATGCGCGCCAGCAGCCCGCCCTGGCTGTGCCCCACCAGCGTGATATGCCCCAGCGCCGGGTCCGCCTTCACCCCGCCCAGGCTGTCCACCGCCTGCGTGATCGCATGCCGCAGCTGCCATGCCGAATACGGGATGGGGTTGGATGTGGCGTAGGAGAAGAACCAGAAATCGAAATGGTCGCGGATGCGCCGGTCTTCCAGCAGGTCATTGACCATCACGGCCCAGCGGTACGGGCTGGACGCGGTGCCGTGTATGAACACGACCGGCATGTTGCCGCGCCGGTGCGGCGTCATGGCGATCAGGCGCGGGCGCGTGCCGTCATAGGTCGTGCCGTCAAAGAAACCGCGATATTCCTTGGTCCACAGCGCGGCATCCACCAGGCTGAGCGCGCGGGCGGCGGTCTGGTCATATTCGGCGGGCACGCGGGCGTGGCCGATGGTGGCGTCCGGGCTTTCATCCATCACCCGCAGCACCAGCCGCCCGGTCAGGTGCGTGCCCAGCACCTGCGCGCGCGGGTTGTCGATTTCCAGCAGCAGGCTGGCGGGCACGCGCAGCTTGTCCGATACGCTGAAGCTGCCGTCATTGGTGGTGTCACTGCCGCTGCCGGTGGGGTCGCCACTGGCCAGGTTGCCGCCCCCCTGTGGCGCGGGTGGCGTGGGCACGGCGCGCAGGGCGTCATCATGCGCGGGGCCGGTCAGGTCCGCCACGGCAGACGGCTGGATCAGGTGCTTGGCCTCATGCGGGGCGGATGGCGCGGGCTGTGGTGCAAATGCGGGGTCGGGACGGGCCAGCGCGGTCAGGGCCTCGCCCAGTCCGGGGGAGCGATAGACATTGGGTATGCCGCCAACCCCCAGCGTGGCCGTGGGCTGCAGCCGTTCCAGCAGGCGCCCGTGCCAGCGCAGCTGCGCGGGGTCGGCGCTCAGGGCAATATCGCCAGACGGCAGCGCGCGGGTCTGGGCCGTGATGTTGACCGGGGCGGGAAAGGCCGCGGCCAGCCCGAGGTTGTACAGGTCGCACGCCTGCCTGAAACGCCCGTCATACGGGCTGGGACCACCCGCCTGCCCCGGCTGCAGGAAGGCATAGGCATAGACCGCGGCGGCCAGGAAATCCTGCGCATGGTGGTGGCGCAGGCCCTGCCGGTAACTCAGTTCGGCCAGGGCGAACAGCACGTCGCCCCCGTCATCACGGCCGGCCACCTGCGTGCGCAGGGTGGCGATGGCGCGGTCCGGATTGCTGCGCCATGCGGGCAGCAGCCCGTGGCGGCGCAGCACGATCATCGTCTCATCGCCCGGCCTGCCGCCCTGCATGGCCGTGCGCGTGGTGTCACGATAGCTGTGGACCAGCGACACATGCCGCACCGTAACCGGCCCCGCGCACCCCGCCAGCAGCACAAGCGCCAGCACGCCCCCGCCGCGCGCGGCATGGACCGTGTGGATGGAACGGCATGTGCTGCGTGCCGACGCGCGGCGGGTACCGGTGGGAATGCGTATCATGCCGCAGGTTAAGCACCAGTTCGCCCCCCACGCAATGCGCTGGCACCGTTGGGGGACGGGGTGGATGGACCGTGACAAACGGGGCGGGACAGCGTCGTGCGCGCAACCTGCCGGGCACCCATGGCCCATGTCCGTCTTGCTGTTGCAAGCAGTCTTTCTGCTTCCGCCTCATGTGGGACAAACGGAGCCGTTTGCGGCTTTTCGAAAAGCAGACGTTCCAAGCACAGCGCCGGTCAGTAAAAAGAAAGGCACCTCACATCTTTGGCCGCAAAGCGAAATTTTAGCATGGGACAAGAAGCTTTCTTTAGGCATATCCATATGGTTATTAGAATGACATATTGTTACACTGTGTGAGCACCCATACCTAATAAGTTTTTCGAAACCTCATTTGCACTGGAATTATAAAATTATGACGTTATCTATTTACGAAAAAAATGCTCTCCTTGAAATAGAGTTATGGAAAAACCCAAAAAAATCATGGTATAGCACTGCTATAAGCTTTGTAAATAAGCCAATTGATTTTGCTGGTGATGCAGTCATGAGCACTCCTTTGATTGGGGACATTGTCAAAAAATCCATGATTGGCGTTCTTGAGCTTGCAAATGACGCGGCACAGTGGAGTGTTGACGCCGCTGCAATCTTCAAGGAATTCCGTGGCGATGGTTATGATGTCCTGGAGTTATGCGACATTAATAAATTGGATCTAGAAGAGATTGATTTGACAGTTGGATGGCTCGCAGCAAAATACAAAAGTATGCTGTTTGCGGAAGGGGCTGCGACTGGGGCGGTGGGCGCTGTTGGCCTCATCGTCGATGTTCCCGCTCTCATGATTGGATGCTTAAGGGCCGTTGGTGAGTATGCAACGTATTACGGCTTCGATGTGAATAATCAAAAAGAGAGAATTTACGCTCTGAATATACTTGGCCTCTCCTCAAGCCCTACGGATGCTGCCAAGGCTGCAGCAATGGCGCAACTTACGAAGCTTTCCGGAGACATCGCTAAGAAAACCACTTGGAAGGAACTCGAAAAAAGTGTCTTTGTTAAAATGGTGCAAGAAATTGCCAAATCACTTGGCATTCGTCTAACAAAAGCAAAATTGGCACAAGTTGTTCCTGTGATTGGTTCTGTAGCTGGCGGCGGCTTCAATGCATATTATGTCTCGAAGGTCTGTGAAACCGCTCATTATCTGTATCGGGAACGTTTTATTATCGAAAAATCACATCGTGATAAATAATGTTGGGAACATATTCGCTAATTAGCTAAACGAACGGCAGAAAAAACTATTCGCTGCTCCAAAGCGGTCGGTCCACCCCCCCAGAACCGCCTGTCACCCTGACAGAAACGGAACGCGCTGGAACACTTCGCATCCTTCCGGCGTTCACGCGATGGCCGTTGTCCACAGGTCCGGACAATGCCTTTGCCTTCGGATGGAAACCATGTCGAAGCCCGTTCTTGTTGTCGGTGCGGGACCTGTCGGCCTGACCATGGCCGCTGGACTGGCCCGGTATGGCACGCCTGTCAGGGTTATTGACAGGCTGCCGGTGCGCACCATCCAGTCCCGTGCGCTGGCCATCTGGCCCCGGACGCTTGAACTGCTTGACGCGGCGGGTTGTGCTGGGGCGTTCGTGGCCACCGGGCTGCATGCGCAGGCCGTCAGTATCCATGCAGGCCGCAGGACGCTGGCCCGGATACCGTTCGGGACGATCGCCTCCCCCTTCAATTACCTGCTGATGATCCCGCAATCGGAAACCGAGCGGCTGCTGGAAGCGCATCTGGGCACTTTTGGCGGCATGGTCGAACGGGGGGTCGAACTGACGGATTTCGTGGACGGGCCTGATGGCGTTTCGTGCACCCTGACCCATGCCGGGGGCAGGACGGAAATGCTTGATGCGGCGTGGCTGGTCGGTTGCGATGGCGCGCATTCCTTTGTCCGCCGCACGCTGGGTCAGGTTTTTGCGGGGGATACGCTCACCACGGGTTTTGTCATTGCCGATGTGCGTGTGGCGGGCCTGGCCATCCCGCCTGATGAACCGGCGATTTTCTGGCACCCCGATGGGGCTGTCATGTTCTTTCCGATATCGCGCGACCGCCATCGTATCATTGCCGATCTTGGTGCGGCCCCCCTGCACATGCCGGATCTGGGGGAAATGCAGCGGATTGTCGACCGGCGCGGACCGGGCGGGATCACCCTGTCCGACCCGGCGTGGCTGTCGGATTTCGGGGTCAATGAACGCATGGTGCGGGATTACCGCAGGGGCCATGTGTTTCTGGCCGGGGATGCGGCGCATGTGCATAGTCCCGCCGGGGGCCAGGGCATGAATACGGGCATGCAGGATGCCTTCAACCTGGCGTGGAAGCTGGCGCTTGTCGTGCGGGGGGATGCCGGGCCGTCCCTGCTGGATAGCTACGGCGCCGAACGCAGCGGCGTTGCGCGGCAGATACTGTCGGATTCCGGCCGCATGACCCGGATTGTCCTGCTGGAAAATCATCTGGCGCAGCGGGTACGCAACCTTATCGTACGGCTGGGTTTCGGCATCCCGGCCATCCGGCGCGCCATGGCCGACAGGATGTCCGGGATCAGGGTCGGCTATCCTGACAGCCCGCTCAACACGGGTTCGGCCCGTGGGCTGCGTGGCCCCGCACCGGGGCAGAGACTGGTTTCAGGACAGTGTGATGGCGGCGGCCCCCGCTTTGTCCTTGCGGCCCGGGACTGTGCCGCAGCGCGGGCCATGATCGCGGACCATGCACCGTTGCTGGCCCCCGATATATGCCCGCCACCGGATGAAAACGGTATCTGGCTGGTGCGGCCCGATGGCTACGTCGCTGCTGCGGCGCGCAATGGCCACTGGCCGGTGATTGCTGCAGCACTGGGCAAAGTGACATCGTGCGGATCATGAGGAAGTTTTTGGTGAAGCTGTTTGAAAAAAGGCAGCCCCCAAAAAACTTCCTTATGTTTTTCAGGCTGACCTGAGGGCAATGGTTTCCTCGTGGCGGCCATGTTAGCGTGGGTGGGTGGATACGCCCTTCACCTGCGCCAATGACCGTTACCGCACCGACACCCGGCAGGGTTA